>NZ_JBMPXW010000001.1:308999-617998 GCF_049367455.1 Acinetobacter lwoffii | reverse complement strand
AACTTGATTTTTAAATTTTGATTGCTATTATCAAATATAGGTGTCCACCTTACTTACACACGAGTAAAAAAAGACAAAAATCTATTTTTATATTGAATAGTCTATTCTTCTTAATGTTTTCTTTATTTTGTTTCACTATTAGATTCAAAAGTTTAAACGTGTGTCCAAATTTGATTCTAAGAAACAACTTTAAGGATAAACATGTCTACGATCAGCGCATTAGCTTTTGAAATACAGCAAACTACTAAATTTCATGATATTGAGATTAAACGTTCTTATATAAATGAAATAGTTGCAGCACTTTTTGGATTTAAAACTTTTAATAGTTTAAAACTAAGTTCTTACCCAATTTTTACAGATTCAATCGATGACCAGTTGGATGGAGAGTTATTTGAAAATCGCTGTGAGGAATTAAACGTCTCAATTGCGCTAGCACCTTTTTTTCAAAAGCATCTTTCAAATTATCATTTTTTATATTTAACAAATGAGGAAATGAGTCAGCTTGTTAGACATGCTTTGGATGATGATTCACTGCATGACAATGTTTTAGAACGGCTGAAAAAAACCTTTATAGAGTTCCCTCAGGTTTCTATTTATCCATATTTGATTGCACAATTTTATAGTGATTGTGAAAGTGATTTTGATGAGCAGAATAAAGATATGAATTATCTTTATCATAGATATTTGCAAGGTAAAGAAATTAGTCCAACTTGGAAAGCAGGCTTAGATAATTTTATTAAAGAAAAAGAACGTAATAATGAATATAAAGATAACTATATAAAGTATTTAAAAATTGCTGCTCATTTAGGAAGTTTTCCTGCTCAGCTAGAACTTTATCAATTTGGAGATAATGATCATTACGTTGATGACGACGATTTTGATGAAGATATGTATGACTATAGTCATTCAAATTATCCATCAGATATAGAATTGGAATTAGCAAAGCGTGGTAATGAAGAATGCCTAAGAGATATATTTGATCGAATCGTCTGTGATGGATTCGATGAAATCAAAAAATTAAAAGAGAATGATTTGATTGAAGCATGGAAATGGCAAAAATTTGCTCATTATTTTGGTCATGATTTAGCTCAAGGTAATTACAAGACAGAAGCAATATATGATCAGGGTAATATTTTTGCAGCCGAAAGTGGTCGTCATGATATACATTTGCCAAAATTAACATTAGAGCAAGAAAATATAGTCGATCGAGAAGTAAATAAATTAATTCATTTTTATGAAAATTTAAATGAATTCACTTTTACTCGTTATTTAGATGATTCTTCTTATATCAATTGGGAGGATGAGGATTTTGATTGGGAAGAAGAGTAAATAAAAATCCCCTCATTTGAGGGGATTTTTTGAATCAAATTACAGCATTAAAGCGCTGCAATCTGCTCCATATTCGCTTTAATCTTCGCTAACTGATCAGCAAACTCAGCAAGTTTCACTTTCTCGCCTTCAACTACAGCCGCAGGTGCTTTTGCCACAAAACCTTCATTCGAAAGTTTAGTCGCAATTTGGTCATGCTGTTTTTGAACCTTGTCCAAGTCTTTTTGCAGACGACCCAATTCCGCTTTAGGATCAATTAAGCCCTTCATTGGAACGAATACAGACACGTGACCCACAACAGATGAAGAAGACAATGGTGGTTGTTCAGCATCAGCCAAGAAGGTAATGCTTTCAACTTTTGCCAATGCTTTGAACAACGGTTCAATACGTGCAATCTGCGCTTTTTCAGCATCCGTTGTGTTTTGAAGTAGAACAGGCAACAAGCGTGCATTACCTAAGCCCATCTCACCACGGATGTTACGTACCGCACCAATCAAACCTTGCAGCCATTGCATATCTGCTTCAGCCTGGTCATTAATCAATGCTTCGTCAGCAGTTGGGTACTGCGCAAGCATGATGGTTTCGCCAGCGATACCAAGTTTAGGCGCAAGCGTTTGCCAGATTTCTTCAGTCAGATAAGGCATCAACGGATGAGCCAAACGTAAAGACGCTTCCATCACCGCAAGCAATACACGACGTACTTCAGCTTTACGCTCTTCAGATACGTTTTCATCATTCAGAACAGGCTTAGTCAGTTCGACATACCAGTCACAGTATTCATTCCAGATGAATTCGTAAATCGCTTGCGCAGCCAGGTCTAAACGATAGGTTGCAAATGCAGTTTGTACCGCAGCAGTCGCTTTTTGTAGACGGCTGACGATCCACTGTTCAGGCAATTCCCAAAGATCAGGACGAGCCGTTTGACCAACCGTTTGACCTTCGACATTCATCATCACGAAACGCGTTGCGTTCCAGATTTTGTTGGCAAAGTTACGGTAACCTTCAACACGTTTCATATCGAACTTAATGTCACGACCGGTGTTTGCAAGCGCGCAGAATGTGAAACGAACTGCATCCGTACCGTAAGATTGAATACCTTCAGGGAATTCTTTACGCGTTGATTTTTCAATCTTCGCTGCCTGTTTCGGGTTCATCAAACCCGTGGTACGTTTTTGTACCAGTGTTTCAAGATCCACACCGTCAATCAAGTCTAATGGGTCAAGCACGTTACCTTTAGATTTAGACATCTTCTGACCTTCGCCATCACGTACCAAACCGTGAACGTACACAGTTTTAAATGGCACTTGTGGCGTACCATCTTCATTCTTCATGAAGTGCATGGTCAGCATGATCATGCGGGCAACCCAGAAGAAGATGATGTCAAAACCTGTCACCAGTACATCTGTTGGGTGGAATGTATTCAAGAAGTAGTTGGCTTTGTCTTTTGCTTCGTCGCCAGTCCAACCTAAGGTTGAGAATGTCCAGAGACCTGAAGAGAACCATGTATCCAGTACGTCTTCATCTTGGTTCAATTGAACATCGGCAGGGATGTTGTTTTTCGCGCGAACTTCCGCTTCATCACGACCTACATAAACATTACCTTCCGCATCGTACCAAGCAGGGATACGGTGACCCCACCACAATTGACGCGAGATACACCAGTCTTGGATGTTGTTCATCCAAGCCATATACATGTTGCTGTACTGCTCAGGAACGAACTTGATACGACCGTCTTTAACCGCTTCAATGGCAGGTTTCGCTAGCGGCGCAATCTTCACATACCATTGGTCTGTGAGTAGAGGTTCAACAATCACGCCTGAACGGTCACCGCGAGGTGGTTTCAGCGTATATGGTTGGATCTGGTCTAACCAGCCTTCAGCTTCCGCTTGTTCAACAATCTTCTTACGTGCTTCAAAACGCTCTAAACCAACATATTCACTAGGCGCAGGAATGGTTTTAGAAATTTGCTCGCCGGCTTTCGCGATGTATTCAAACTCAGCCAACACTTCAGCATTTTTGTTGAAGATATTGATGATTGGCAATTCGCAACGTTTACCCACTTCATAGTCATTGAAGTCGTGTGCAGGGGTGATTTTTACACAGCCTGTACCGAATTCTTTATCGACATATTCGTCTTTAACGATAGGAACCGCACGACCGGTAATTGGCAGGATAATATTTTTACCCACCAAATCTGCATAGCGTTCATCATCAAGCGCAACGGCAACAGCTGTATCACCAAGTAGTGTTTCAGGACGAGTGGTTGCCACAACGATGTGATCTTTACCATCGTGCGTGCGTAGTGATTTATCTTCAAAGAAGTATTTAAAGTGCCACAATGAACCTGCTTCTTCTTTATCAGACTCAACTTCTAAGTCAGACAGCGCAGTTTGTAATTTTGGATCCCAGTTCACCAAACGTTTGCCGCGGTAGATCAGACCTTCTTCGTGCAGTTTTACAAACACTTCTTTTACCGCGTTTGATAAACCATCATCCATGGTGAAGCGTTCACGTGACCAGTCAACCGAAGAACCTAGGCGACGAATTTGACGGGTAATGTTACCGCCAGACTGTTCTTTCCATTCCCAGACTTTTTCGATGAACTTTTCACGACCCAGGTCATGACGGCTAACCCCTTGCGCACCCAACTGACGCTCTACCACCATTTGCGTTGCAATACCTGCGTGGTCAGTACCCGGTTGCCATAAAGTATTTTTACCTGACATACGGTTAAAACGGGTTAAGGCATCCATGATGGCATTGTTAAAACCATGACCCATATGCAGGCTACCCGTGACGTTTGGTGGCGGAATCATGATACAGAAAGATTCGCCTTTTTCAGACGGCTTAAAGTAACCACGCTCTTCCCAAGTTTGGTACCATTTTTTCTCGATCTCGGTCGGATCGTAGGTTGTCGCGATATTTTGCGCTGAGTCAGTCATAGTCTAAACAGATCAAAAGTGAATGAAAAATTGCATCTATTGTAGCAAAAAAAATAGTGCGTGCGGCAGCTTAACCAAATGCAAACTTTAGCCAATTGGCATGTATAGCAACTCATCGTATGATAGAACGATAAAAAAACGCGACTCATCGCAGCATATCAAAAAGGATAATAAGATGAGCTATAGCATTTCCCTGAAGCTTCAACCCGAAACCCATCAGCGCTTTAAAGACCTTCATTCCAGATTAAATGCCGGCGAGCGAGACAGTCTTGCCAGACCCTTAGGTGAAAATCTGGCCGATATGGCCTGTGAAATTATTGACCAGATTTTTGGTCAGGTGGTGCAGCTGGCCAATTCACCGGACAGTGATTCCGAAAAAGTGATTCAGCAGATTATGCATAACACCCGTAAATATATGCCGTGGTCGGTTTCGTTGTTTGGCAATGAGCGGCTGATGCCTATGGTGAACTATTTGCATCGCATGACCTATGAGTATCAAGGTAATGCTTTTGTCCGTTATCCGGTAGAAAAATTGCTGGTGATGGAACTGCTCGGCTGTATTGACCAGATGAAAAATGGTAATCACCAATATGTATCACCCGCTTTAAAAGCCTTTACTCAGGTGGTCGATCAAGGGGTGACGCATTTAATCCGTGAACCGAAAAAAATGTTGAAATTTAATGTCGTGGTCGATAAAACCTTGAATGGGGTGATTCATTTAACCACCCAGTTAGGCTATAAACGTTTTGACAAGCTCGGTAGCATCTATGATGCCGATACGATGAGTTATTATTTTGAGCATTTGCTGGCATTTCTGGAAGATGAAATGCCGTACCATATTCATTAAAACAAGGGAAAGAGGATTTCATGGCGAAAGTTGAAGACTTAAATGGAAAAGTGGTCTGGATTACCGGCGCATCTTCAGGGATTGGCAAGGCGATTGCCCAGCAATGTGCTGCACTTGGGGCACAGGTGGTACTGACTGCACGTCGGCATGAAGAACTGGAAAATGTTCGCCAAAGTCTCACCAATCCAGATCAGCATATTTCAGTTATTGCCGATATCACGGATGAAAGTCAGGTCCGTCATGCCTATGAACAGGTTTTGCAACAAAAAGGCCGGATCGACTGGCTGATTAATAATGCAGGTTTAAGCCAACGTGCCCTGATTCAGGACACTACCATGCAGACTGAACGTGCCATTATGGAAGTCGATTATTTCTCTCAGGTGTTTCTCACCAAAATGGTATTGCCTACCTTTCTGGCACAAAAATCAGGTCGTATCGTGTTTATTTCCAGTGTGGCAGGTTTGCTCGGCACTCAGTATCGTGCATCCTATTCCGCGGCTAAAGCAGCGATTCATATGTGGGCCAACAGTTTACGTGCTGAAGTTACTGATCAGGGTGTGCAGGTTTCAGTGATATTCCCGGGCTTTGTTCAAACCAATGTCTCGTTTAATGCTTTAAATGGGGAAGGCAAACCGCAAGCCAAGCAGGATGAAGCGATTGAAAATGGTCTGTCAGCAGAAGATTTTGCCCGTCAAAGCGTACAAGCCTTGCAGTGCGGTGAAGAATATATTGTGATTGGCGGCAAGAAAGAAAAACTCGGCGTGCTGGTTTCGCGTATTTCACCAAAAGTTCTGTACAAAATGATTCGCAAAACCAAGGTCAAATAATTTAAAGCCTGATCAAATTCAGGCAATTTTCTCTTGAGCAAATTGAACCTGATTACGGCCCATCTGTTTGGCCTGATACATGGCATGATCGGCCGCTAAAGTGGCTTCTTTAATCTGATTAGGATGATTGAAGAAGCTGACCCCGATACTGATAGTCAGGTAAATAAGCTGCTGTTCATGATGTAATGGGGTTTCTTCAAGCTGCAGCCGGATCCGTTCAGCAATTTTAAAGGCGGCATCCTTTTGAATATCATGCAAGACAAGCAGAAACTCTTCACCACCAATCCGTGAAACCTGATCTTTACTGCGAATGTTAGCTTTAAATATCTGACTGATATGTTGTAAAACCAGATCACCGACCTGATGTCCATAACGATCATTAACGGCTTTGAAATGATCTAGATCTGCCATCAAAACTGCATGCTGCAAGGCAGGATTGGGATCTATTTTTTGAATATAGGCTTCAAAGCCACGACGGTTTAATAATCCGGTCAGTGGGTCATGATGGCGCTCCCGTTGCAACTTTCGCACCAGATCCAAAATTGCACAACCAATGAATAAACCTAAAAAGATCAGATCAATCAGCAGCAGGAGCAGCTGCGTGAATGCCCATGCGGGTTCGTAATGGGCGACAAATCCCTGATCCTCAAGTAAAACAGAGAACAGTAAGGCACGCCCCATGATGATAAACACGGTCGCAAAGGTAAAAATTTTCAGGTAACTGTCGATACGTAAGCGTGTACTTGTCCGAATAAAGGCAATCGGGCGGTGCAAATAAATTGCCGCAGTAATGATACCAATAATCAGTAAACGGGCAGTCTGGTCAGCAGTCACTTGGGTAAAGTAGTAAATGCCAAACGCACCCAAGGCAATCAGGTTAATATAGTTTGGCCATGCATAGTCGATTTTTAAACGCTCATAAATGGCTTTGCTGTGAAAGGTACAGGACAAGAAGTAAAGAGCAGCAATTAAACTGGATATTTCCACCAAAACTGATGCCGATAAAACGGTATTAAGTAATATCGTCATGCCAATCAGAATCAGTGCATAAGCATAAGATCTTAAATAATTAGGTAAGCCTTTATAATAGGAAATACTCAGCGTGATGATCCCCAGGCTCGACATGATGCTGGGCACGAGTAGACTGTAAAAATTCAAATCCGGGATCAGCATGTTAGATTATAATGTGAGCAGGTGTGTGAATAATATCATTTATTGCGATGAAAAATATAAATAAAATTGACAATCAAACTGATCGAAATGGCCTATAGAACTGCTTGATATTTTATAAAAATCAAAAAAATAATATCAAAATGCCCCTCACGCCTGATGATCATTGAGCTGAAAAGACATTTGTTTTAGTTCAAATCAATGGACGTATTTATAAAATGCTACCAATTTGGACTTGTAGTTTTATCCTGAAAATTTAAGGTGGAAACAGGATAAAAATATAAAGGATCTATCTGAATGAAAACCCCGGTGCCTGATTATCTCCAGCATGTATTAACGGTTTGTCAGGATAATGATCAGGGCGCTTTGGCTGATTATATCCCTGAACTGGCAGCGGTAGATCCGAACAGGTTCGCTTTAGCGCTGACCACGGTGGATGGCACGATCTATTCCACGGGAGATGATGAAACCGAATTTACCATGCAGTCGATGTCCAAGCCTTTTGCCTATGCCTTGGCATTGCAGCATTTGGGGATTAGCGCTGTACTGGAAAAGGTCGGCGTTGAACCTTCAGGGGAGGCTTTTAATCAGATTTCACTGGATAAAGAAACCAATCTTCCTAAAAATCCAATGATCAACTCGGGTGCGATCACTACACATTCTTTGATTCCTGTACAAAAAGGGATTTCTCGTGCGGAATGCTTGCGCCGTTTTTTAAGTGAGCTGGCAGGCCGTCAACTGGAATTCGACAAGCAGGTATATAAGTCTGAAGTCAAAACTGCATTCCGGAACCTGTCGATTGGTTACATGCTGCGTACTGTAGGTGTGCTGGATTCGGATCCTGTCGAAATGGTCAATGGATATATCAAGCAATGTGCGATTAAAGTGACGGTCAAAGATCTGGCAAATATCTGTAGTGTGCTCGCCAATGGTGGTGTTCAGGCCAAAACTGGCAAACAGTTGTTAGAACGTGATGTAGTACGTCAAGTGCTCAGCGTGATGATGACCTGTGGCATGTATGATGCGGCGGGTGACTGGCTGACGACGGTCGGAATTCCTGCCAAAAGTGGTGTATCTGGCGGAATTATCGGGGTATTGCCTGGGCAAGTGGGAATTGTAGTTTTTTCTCCTAAAATTGATGAGCATGGGCATAGTGTGCGTGGTGTGGATATCTTCGAGCGTTTGTCGCGGGACATGGGCTTGCATCTGATGGAAGGGACGCCATCGGCACAGACCATTTTGCAAAGTCGTTATATGGCAGGTAAGAACAATGACATTGTCGTGTATGAGCTGCGCGGCGTGTTGCAATTTACCGAGTCGGAAATGTTGCTGCGGATCTTGCAGGATGAGCCAGACGCTAAAACACGTATAGTCATAGACCTGACCAATTTGACTCTGATTCATGATGTGGGTGCACGTATGTTATTTGAAGGGGTCAAACGTTTACAAGCAGCTGGACACAAAGTGGTGGTCATTGATTCAGAAGGTGTATTGAGTGAGGAACAGGTGAAAGGCAATAAGCGGGTAGTAGTGACAGAAGAACTAGAGCGCTATTTGGACAAGTTTCATTAAGCCACATCCATAGGAATGAGTATGCCTTTCATTACTTGCGCTTTAAAACTTGCTCAGTAAAGGAAATGAAATATAAAAAAGCCCCGAACAGTATCGAGGCTCTTTTCAAATCTTGCAAAGCTTATTTAATATGTTCTGCAATATCTGTAAAGATTACACTTAAGCCATGTGCACCTGCATCCGGATAGCCCAAGCTACGGTCACCGACAGTTCCGGCACGTCCCATACGTGCCACGATATCTTTGGTCGATTCCGCACCTTTTACCGCAGCCGGGCTTTGTTGCACAAAGATTTGAAATGCAAAGCGCCCCTAATTGAGCCAAATTTAAGGCGTAACTTGGGTAAGTGGTCGACCTAATTCCGTAAATCTGTTAAGGACTGCCACACGTGTATGAATCTCATTGACTTGGCTTTGAAAGCTCCTTGCACTCAGTTTATCGCCCAATAATTTAATGCAATGCATCTTGGTTTCTACCAAACTTCGCCGATGATAACCTGACCATTTTTTCCATAGTGTCCTGCCTAAACGTTTAACTGTTCGAAGTAATTCATTTCGTTCTAGCGAGCTACTCTTTGTATCTTTCCATGGTTTCGCATTTTTTCTAGGTGGAATCACCGCATGCGCTTGCCGATCTGCAATGACCTGACGGCATTGCTTGGTGTCATAAGCTCCATCGGTATAAACAGAGTCAATCCGCTCATCTTGTGGAATCTGATTAAGTAAATCACCAAGCACCTGTGAATCACTGACATTATTGGTTGTAAGCTGAACTGCTCGTATTTGCAGGGTTTTGGCATCTATACCAATATGTAGTTTACGCCATTGGCGACGATATTCAGGTCCATGTTTCTTGCGCTTCCATTCGCCCTCACCTAGAAACTTCATGCCTGTAGAGTCCATGAGTAGATGCAGCCCATCGCTACTTTTTTGGTAGCTGATTGCAATATCAATATGCTTTTGTCTTCTACAAAGCGTGGTGTAATCTGGAGCTATCCAATTTAATCCGCAAAGTTTAATCAGACTTTGCACAAAGCCAGTAACCATACGTAAAGACAGACGAAATAAGGATTTAATCATTAAGCAGCATTGGATGGCTGCGTCGGAGTAGGTTTGATTTCGCCCTTGTTTGCCTTTTGATGGCGCATACCATTGCGTAGCAGGATCAAACCAAATGGCAATATTTCCGCGACTCATGAGTGCTCGGTTATATGCGGGCCAATTGGTTGTGCGGTAGATTTTGTGTGTAGGCTTCTTCATTTGAAAATTATATCGCTGAAAAAGCCTTTACAGATAGGTTTGTGCAACAAAGCCATTTGATACGCGAAAGTCCCTCTTTCTTAAATAGGGATTTAGGGAGATTAAAAATCTAAAAACAAAAAAATCCCCTCAATCGAGGTAATGCCAGTCAGTTAAGCAGACATTAGAAAAATGTAGTAAAAATGAGTGTATGCCAATACGCTCATTTTTTTTATGACTTTATCTGAAAATTTAGATTGCACCCTTCAACATTCTTTGCCTTCACTCAGCCATTTCAGTGAACTCATTGATTTAAACTGGATTAAAGAAAGCCTACATCAAACAGGTAAGGCTTCTATCAGGAGAAGAAAATTACCTGCCGAACATGTGGTATGGCTGGTAATTGGGCTTGCCCTATTTCGAGATCAACCGATCGGGTATGTCGTAGAGCAACTAAAACTTGTGTTTGGTACAACAGAATATTGTGTCCCCAGTGCAGCAGTGCAAGCACGACAACGTTTAGGACGAGAGCCCTTGAATACCTTGTTTTCTCTACTCAGCCAAGCCTGGTTTGAAGAATCCCAACAGCAATACTCAAACTTTCATGGCCTTAGTGTATGTGCTGTTGACGGGGTGGTTTGGTCTATGCCTTATACAGACGAGAATTTTGAACACTTTGGCTCATCTAAGGGTAAAACCGCTGCAGCCCCTTATCCACAAGTGAGAGCAACCTGCCTGGTAAATACCAGCACCCATGAAATCATTGATGCCCAAATAGGTAGCATGGATCAGGGTGAACTTACACTGGCAAATCGATTATGTCCTCCATCGCATAGTATTACCTTGTTTGATCGAGCCTATTTCTCTGCTGATTTCTTGATTGACTGGCAAACACGAGTAGAAGCCAGTCATTGGTTAATGAGAGCAAAAGATAATTTACGCTATGAGATCATTAAACGTAATTCCCCGCATGACTTTCAAATCAAAATGCCTCTTTCAGCTAGAGCCAGGAAGCTAAATCCATCATTAGGAGAATATTGGGAAGCGCGTTTGATTGAAGTTGAGCAGGCAGGGAAAATTAGACGTTATATCACTTCATTAATGGATTCAAAGGCATATCCACTGATAGGCTTGGCGAAGCTTTATGCCCAGCGCTGGGAAATAGAAATGTGTTACCGAGAAATCAAAAGTGATTTACAGGAAGGTAAGCATTTGAGGAGCAAGCAACCTGATTTAATTTATCAAGAATTATGGGGGGTCTTCATTGCCTATAATATTCTAAGAAGACAAATGAAACATATGGCTCAACGTGCAAAAGTCAGTCCTTTGAGAATCAGCTTTCATATTGCCTCTATCAGCATCCTGAATATATTAAGATTTGATTCTTTAGACTCCGCAGGGAATTTACCTAAACATCTAGAAAGTTTACTGGAGAAATCGAGGAGGTATGTTTTGCCTGAGAGAAGGGTTAGAAGTTGCCCACGAGTTGTGAAAGGAAAACCGCAGAAATACCCAAGAAAATGCCAGTCAATTTCTTAACTGACTGGCATTACCTCAATCGAGGGGTTTTTTTATATCGAAACTAGAGAATTCTTAAACCACAGAATCATCCAAATTCGGCGCTAACCAACGTTTCGCTTCATCCAAGGTCCAGCCTTTACGCTTCGCATAATCTTCCAACTGGTCGCCAGAGATTTTACCCACGTTAAAATATTCAGTTTCAGGGTTTGCATAATAGAAACCACTGACTGATGAAGGTGGCCACATCGCAAAACTTGTTGTTAAGTACGTACCAATCTTGTCGGTTGTACCTAACCAGTCAAACAATGGCGCTTTTTCAGAATGCTCCGGACAAGCAGGGTAGCCCGGTGCAGGCGAATGCCGACATATTTCTCTTTGATCAAATCATCATTTGAAAGCTGTTCGTCTGCTTGGTAGCCCCAGAACTCTTTACGAATACGCTCATGTAAGTGCTCTGCAAATGCTTCTGCAAAACGGTCACCCAAGGCTTGAACCATAATCGCGTTATAGTCATCACCTTTGGCTTTGTATTCTTGCGAAAGTTCTTCGGCACCGAAGATCGACACGGTAAAGCCGCCCAAGTAATCCTGAGCGACATCTTTCGGTGCAACAAAGTCTGCCAGAGAGTAGTTCGCTTTACCCGTCACTTTGTCAGACTGCTGACGTAAGTGTTCGAAGCTGTGAGTTACATTGCCTGTTTCATCCACAACCGCAACTGTATCTGCGGCTACACGGTTTGCAGGATAAATGCTGAACGTCGCACGCGCATCGAAACGTTTATTCTCGATGATGTCTTTCAGCATTGCTTGCGCTTGTTCATACAAATCACGCGCTGCTTCACCCACCACTTCATCTTCAAGGATTTTCGGGAATTTACCCGCCAGGCTCCATGAAATAAAGAACGGCGTCCAGTCAAAATATTCCACCAAAGTTTCAAGCGGATAATTTGTGAAAGTTTCAGATCCGATGAAGTTTGGTTTAACCGGTGCATTCTTGTCGAAGTCGATCTTGAAGCCGTTTTCAACTGAATCTTGATAAGACAATTTCGCCGCTTTCGGTTGCTTGTTAGCAAGACGGGTACGAATTTTTTCATAATCCGCTGCATAGTCAGCCAAAAGTTTTGGTTTCATCTCAGGAGAGAGCAACTGTGTTGCTACACCCACGGCACGTGATGCATCTGCGGTATAAAGCACGCCATCATTATGATATTGCGGTGAGATTTTCACTGCGGTATGCGCTTTAGAAGTCGTCGCACCACCAATCATCAGTGGAATGTTAAAGCCTTTACGTTGCATTTCTTTGGCAACAAACACCATTTCATCCAATGACGGCGTGATCAGACCAGACAAACCGATGATATCAACTTTTTCATCAATCGCAGTTTGTAGAATCTTTTCGCATGGCACCATCACGCCAAGGTCAACGATGTCATAACCGTTACAGCCTAATACCACACCCACGATATTTTTGCCGATATCGTGTACATCGCCTTTCACCGTAGCCAGCAGGATTTTACCTTTGGCCTCAGCTTGGGTTTTCTCGGCCTCAATGAACGGGTTCAACCACGCCACAGCCTGTTTCATCACACGCGCAGATTTCACCACTTGCGGCAAGAACATTTTACCGGCACCGAACAGGTCGCCGACTACGTTCATACCCGCCATCAATGGACCTTCGATCACATCGAGTGGGCGTGTAGAGTTTAAACGTGCTTCTTCGGTATCTTGGTCGATATAAGTCGTGATGCCTTTTACCAACGCATATTCAAGACGTTTTTCAACAGACTCATTACGCCATTCCAGATTTTCTTCGGCTTTTTGCGTACCACTTTGACCACGGTATTTTTCAGCAACAGCAAGCAGTTTTTCGGTTGCTTCCTGACCACTTTCACCCTGGTTCTGGTTTAATACAACATCTTCAACCGCTTCTTTCAATTCTTTATCGATGTCATCGTAAATCGCCATCTGACCGGCATTTACAATACCCATAGTCATGCCTTGCTGAATAGCATGGTACAGGAACACCGAGTGAATCGCTTCACGCACCGGTTCGTTACCACGGAACGAGAACGATACGTTGGATACACCACCAGAAATCATCGCATTTGGCAGGTTCTGTTTAATCCAGCCAGTCGCTTCAATAAAGTCCACACCATAGTTGTTGTGTTCTTCAATACCGGTTGCAATCGCAAAGACGTTCGGGTCAAAGATAATATCTTCAGACGGGAAACCCACTTCATTCACCAGAACATCATATGAACGTTTGCAGATTTCTTTTTTGCGCGTAGCTGTATCGGCCTGACCATCTTCATCAAATGCCATCACGATGACCGCGGCACCATATTGACGGCAGAGGCGGGCACGTTCGACAAACTCGTCATGACCTTCTTTCAGGGAAATCGAGTTCACCACGGCTTTGCCTTGCACACATTTCAGGCCCGCTTCGATAATCTCCCATTTAGAAGAATCCAGCATGATTGGCACACGTGAAATATCCGGCTCAGAAGCAATCAGATTCAGGAAATGCACCATCGCACCTTGTGAATCGAGCATGCCTTCATCCATGTTGATGTCGATGATCTGCGCACCGGCTTCAACCTGTTGACGGGCAACATCAAGTGCTTCGGCGAAGTTTTCTTCACGAATCAGACGCAGGAATTTTTTCGAACCGGTGACGTTGGTACGTTCACCGACGTTCACAAACAGTGAATCTTTGGTGATGTTAAATGGCTCTAAACCGCTTAAACGACAGGCAGGTTCAATTTCAGGAATTTGACGAGGGGTAATGCCTGCAACAGCATTTGCAATCGCGCGGATATGATCCGGCGTAGTACCACAGCAACCACCGGTAATATTAATTAAGCCACTTTCTGCAAATTCTTTAATAAAGGCTGCAGTTTCTTCCGGCGTTTCATCATATCCACCGAAGGCATTCGGCAAGCCAGCGTTTGGATGTGCTGAAACAAAGGTATTGGCAACGTCAGACACGGTTTTAACGTGTGGACGCATCGCATCTGCACCTAGGGCACAGTTAAAGCCGATAGAAAGTGGCTCTGCATGGCGCATCGAGTTCCAGAAGGCTTCAGCGGTTTGACCAGTCAATGTACGACCTGATGCATCCGTGATCGTACCTGAAATCATGATTGGCAATTCATAGCCCAATTCTTTAAAGACTTCTTTCACTGCAAAAATTGCGGCCTTGGCATTCAAGGTATCGAACACGGTTTCGATCAGGATGATGTCTGCACCACCTTCGATCAAGGCTTTGGTTGATTCAATATAGTCAACTTTGAGCGCATCAAAAGTGATGTTACGGAACGCCGGGTCATTCACGTTTGGAGAAATAGAGGTGGTACGCGATGTCGGACCAATCACACCTGCCACAAAGCGTGGTTTTTCAGGCGTTGAATATTTGGCACAGGCTTCTTTGGCCAGACGCGCTGCTTCACGGTTAATCTCGGGAACCAGATCTTCCATGTGGTAATCCGACATTGAAACGCGGGTACCGTTAAAGGTGTTGGTTTCAATAATGTCGGCGCCAGCTTCCAAGTAAGCTTCATGAATGCCTTGAATGATTTGTGGCTGAGTCAGCACCAGCAAATCATTATTACCTTTGAGATCATAGGCCCAGTCAGCAAAACGCTCACCACGATAATCGGCTTCTTCCAGTTTATGGCGCTGGATCATGGTACCCATCGCACCATCGATAATTAAAATTCTTTTGGCAAGAAGTTCTTTTAAAGTGGTAAGTGTAGACATTCAAACTTTCTCAGCAGAAATCAAAAAAAACGATGCTAATCTTAGCAGATTAGTTGGCTGATTTCTGCTGGCATTGCTCAGAATGATGGATAAGCATGATATGAAAATTTGATAAGTCATCTAGACAAACAACAAGTTTTAAAATCCGGATCAGAAAATATTGCAATCTCGAATCTGATTCGATGTCTTTGAGGCAGTAAACAAAATCAAAAAATTAAGCTGATGCTTTCATTCATGAAATTGTCATATTGATGGCTTATGCTGTGCAAATGAAACTTTTGCTCAGCTTGATGACAGGCAGGGTTTGACTCGTTTTGGTAGCAAAATATGTGCGGTTGCTAAGCTTAAATAAGCTGGAATCTTATCTTAAGTAAGTGATTTATAAAATCTAAATAGACTGATTTGGTAGGAATTAAACAGGAAGAGCAGCAGCAAGAAAATCCAAATAATTGCTTCATATGACAGCAGTTTGTCATATAATTGTCACAATTTAACTGAACAATATGGGGATTCTTGAATCCTCTATTCCTGCTTGCATGAATCCTAATCAAACTCCCATAGATTCAGCACACGGGTCGGCTTCCCAAAAGTCGACCAATGTTCATGTGCCAACACCGAAATTCTTTATGCCGGTGTTCCTGACTCTTATTATCACTACGCTGATTTATATCGGCTTCCAGTTGTCTGCAGATTTAGCGCATGTACCGGCCTTAGGCTTGTATTCAGTTATTTTGTTAGCGACGGCACTTTTTATTGCGTTGAGCTTTGAGTTCGTCAATGGCTTCCACGATACCGCCAATGCAGTTGCCACGGTCATTTATACCAACGCACTTTCTGCTCCCGTCGCAGTGATGTGGGCCGGCTTCTGTAACTTCCTTGGAGTTATGGTGGCCAGTGGTGCGGTCGCTTACGGCATTATTGCGTTATTGCCGGTCGAGCTGATCATGAATGTCGGCTCCGGAGCAGGCTTTGCCATGGTCTTTGCCATGCTGATCGCAGCAATTCTCTGGAATCTGGGAACCTGGTTTCTCGGTATTCCGGCATCCAGTTCACATACCCTGATCGGTTCGATTCTGGGTGTTGGCATCATGAACTATATTCTGAATGCCGGTACTGGCGCTTCAGGTATAGACATGGAGCAGGTGATGAAAGTCGGTAAGGCGCTGTTATTCTCGCCTTTAATCGGTTTTGCATTTGCTGCGATTGTGTTCTTGCTGGTGAAAAAAATCTTCAAGCGTCAACTGGAACTGTTCCAGCCACCTGAAGGTAACAAGCCACCGCCACCATTGATTCGTGCCATGCTGATCTTTACCTGTACTGGGGTAAGCTTTGCCCACGGTTCAAATGACGGTCAAAAAGGTATGGGCCTGATCATGCTGATTCTGATCGGCTGTGTGCCTTTGGCGTACTCGCTGAACAAAAATCTGGATGCACAACATATTCAGTCTTTTGGCCAGTTATCTGCACAAACTGCGGATGTGATCTATCCAAATCATCAGGATATTCCGGATGAAAAAGCCCGTGATGTCATCACCAAGTACATTCAGACCAAGGAAATTACCCCTGAAGTCGTGCCTGCCTTGGCAAGTTTGACGGATCATCTGGGTGAAAAAGTTGGTAGCTATACCAGTATTAAGGATGTTCCTGAAGCTCAAGTGTCTGAATTTCGCAACGACATGTACCTGAGCACCACAGCATTTAAACGTCTGGATAAAGCAGAAGCTTTACCAACAATGAGTGCTGCACAGGAAAAAACAGTAGATGAATACCGTGACAATCTGGATTCATTCCTGCAATACATCCCGACCTGGGTGAAAGTGGCGACAGCCTTGGCACTTGGTCTGGGTACGATGGTCGGCTGGAAGCGTATTGTCGTGACTGTCGGGGAGCGTATTGGTAAACAGCATATGACTTATGGTCAGGGTATGTCTGCCGAACTTGTTGCGATGTCAACCATTGCGGCAGCAGATGGCTTTGGTATGCCGGTATCCACTACCCATGTATTGAACTCTGCAGTAGCAGGTACCATGGTGGCGAACAAGTCAGGTCTGAACTTCCAGATGGTGAAAACCATTCTGTCTGCCTGGGTCTTTACCTTGCCAGCAACGATCTGTCTGTCAGGCGGTTTGTATTGGGTACTTTTAAAAGTGTTCTAAGTTATTTAGACATAAAAAAAGCTGCTCTAGAGCAGCTTTTTTTATGGGTGATTTTTACTTCTCCCTAACCCTCACTTGCGCTTCGTTTTAAAAGTGGTGCTTTAAAACTTGCTCAGGAGAGGGGACTACATTAATTATTCAAATAAAGAAAATTTAAATTAAATAGTATTCATTTTATTAGAAAACGATATTTTTAGATGTTTGCTACTACTAATTTGAATCCATTGGGAAAGCTCCCTCTCCCTTTGGGAGAGGGCTGGGGTGAGGGGATAAACATTAGACTTCTTGCGTTAGTCAAAATTTAAACAGCCCAAAGCTACATTTTATAAGGTTTTAGCCAATTCAAAAATTAGGTAAAACGATACTTTCGCAAGAGGTCTATTAAATAAAAGTTTATCTAACGTAGAAGAAGTCTCGAAAGAAGAAAATAAATTACTTCTTCAACTTACTCAACAATCCCTTCGGCAACTTCTCTGTTGCAAAACCGTACAGCGCAGCAAAAGGCAGTGCGGTACGCGCCAGATAAGCGACTCGCCACAAACCACCATGATTCGCGCCATGCATCATCAATTCAAGCGGATGGTTGAGTTTTACTTCAGGATTGGCCACTGATTCTGGATTACGCAGGTCATGAATCCATAGTGCCGCCATAATCGCATTGGTGGTTTCAGGCGCGAAAGCTTCAACATCAAACAGGCTGGCGCCATTGAACGCGGCTTTAAGCAGCGGATTCTTGGTCACAGAATAGGTGGTCGTCGAAGGGGCAATATTGATACTGACCCGCTGCCCTTGAGCGCGAGCCAAGGTGGCACGCCATTGCTGGATACGTTTTGCCAGCGCATAGTTCGGGCCTTGTTCAACCACCAGGCAGTCACAGATACCATAAGCCTGATCACCAGACTGAATCAGTTCATGCGCATTTTTCTGGAAAAAGTGTTTGCGGCTTAAAGTGGAAACACCTTTGGAGATGATTGCTTGTGTCTTGGAGCGTTCAGTATATTTTACTTTTGACGCTTCAATCACTTCACTCGGAACCGCATAAACATCGGTCGGCGTACACATGTACATCAGGCTGGTATTAGCTTTTTGCTGGCTGACATGCTGCATGATGGCATCCATCGCCATGGAGACCCGAACATGCTTTTCACCATCCAGATAGGCAATTGCAGCCAGATCCAGATCCTGCTCGAACTGTAATAACCATTTGGCAATTTCAGGAATCTGGGTCAGCAAATTCGCCCCCAGTTTTTCTTTTAAAATATCAAGTGAAGTATCAGCAGGCAGGTCTTCAGTACATGGCGCATACAGCGTGGCATTGCCTTGGTTGATGGTATCAACAATCTTGCCCCATACACGGGTATTCGGCAGATCAATCGCTACAATATTGGCTTTCCATTTCGCCAGCCAGGTCAAAGGGCCGGCTTCAGATGCTGCACCAAACAGCACCGTGGTTCGATCTGACAGGTCAAACCATTCAGGATGCACGACACATTCACGTAGGGCATTGGCATGACTGGTTTCCACGATGCCTTGGCTTTCCCAGCGTTCAATCTGCTCCAGTAAGGCATCACCTTGCAGCTTTTGACCCTGGTAAGGCACATACCATTCTGGTGGCGATTTGCTATGACCTGTCAGCTTGAAGGTATGCAACTGACCCGCGGGCAGAGTTAAAGCATCTTGTAATACATACTTTTGACCATCACGGTAAAATTCAAAAGTCTGATGTGCTTTTGCCAATCCATCTTCAGCAATTTTCAAGCTGGCTTCAGGAGAACTCAGTCCCTGTTCGACCAGTTGCTTAAAATGTACTGTGTAGTGTTTGCGCCAGTTTTTTTCTGATTGTGCCTGTTGAGAACTGCGTGAATCGACATTGGCTAAGGCTGCTGCGATGATCGCGCGTCCTGCTTTAGAGCTACTTGGTTTTTGTTGCTGAGACTGAAGAGGAAATTGAAGACCGTCTGGTGTAGTGGACATGCAAAATATCTCGAGAATGACAATAATTAATATACAGATGTATACATTATCGCTGCAAAATTCAGTCCAAGATTGGCATTAAGTGACATCATGACTTTCTAATATATTACTAGATGTTTCAAACAAATAAGAGAGCAGCAGCTCTCTTATCCATTTTTAGCAGAAATATGAGGTTCAATTCATATATAGCCTCATTCTCTTATCATTAAATAACCCTAATTAAAATGGAACTTGCATCAGTTTATTCAGGAAATGCGGAATCAGGCGTGGCTCCAGAATAATCGTCATGACCACCCCGTAAGCCGCTCCCCATAAATGCGCGCTGTGATTAATGTTGCTATTGCCTTTTTTGCCTGACCAGATGCTATAGGCTACATACAGCACAGCAAAAATAATTGCAGGAACCGGAATGAAGAACACAAAAATTAATTTCCAAGGTTCAAACAGGATATAGGCAAACAGCACAGCCGAGACTGCACCGGAAGCGCCGAGACTGGCCCAGCGCGCATCATTTTTATGCTTGAGGTAACTGGGCAGAATGGCTGCGATCAGACCACCGAGGTAAAACAGGATAAAACCCAGGTCATACAGATATTGACGATAAAAGCTTTCAATCACGCTGCCAAAAAAGAACAGGGTAATCATGTTGAACAAGAGATGTGTACCATCCGCATGGATAAAACCATGCGTAATAAAGCGGTCATATTGTCCACGTTGCAGTGCCGGCGGCCAGAAAATCAGGCGATTCATCACCGTCTCTTTGGAGAAAGCAATAAATGACACAATACAGGTGATCAGAATAATGGTCACGGTATGATTAAAAGGTAAATCAAGCATATAAATGATTCTAATGGTGCCTATTTGCCAATTATCATGCCATTAAAATTGAGTTAAAGTTGTACTTTTATAATAAATCCGACAATTTTAGTTGATTTTTAAAAATTACCCCGCATCTTCAGTTAAAATGGCCGCTTGAGCTTGAGGAAATTATTGTTATGTCGACTGAGAACAGCAGCACTCCAGTTGTTGGTGAAATTCCCAACTTATTGATTACACCAACAGCACAAGAGTATTTAAAGGATCTACTGGATAAACAGAACACCCCGGGTATTGGTGTGCGTGTTTTTGTAGAGCATCCGGGTACTCCTCGCGCTGAATGTTGCATGGCCTATAGTGCACCTGATGAAGTTGTACCGACAGATTATAAGCAGGAATATCCTGATTTCCCTGCTTTTATCGACTCGCCATCTATTCCGTATTTACTCGATGCCGTGATTGATTACAACAAAGACCGTTTTGGTGGTCAGTTGACTTTCCGTGCACCGAACTCCAAAGTGCCACGCGTGGGTCCAGATGCATCGGTAGAAGAGCGCATTACCTATGTCTTGCAGTCTGAAATTAACCCGGGTCTGGCAGGCCATGGCGGTAACTGTGCACTGGTCGAAGTCAAAGAAGACCCTGAAAAAGGTTTAACCGCTGTCCTTAAATTTGGTGGTGGTTGCCAGGGCTGTTCAGCGATTGATATTACTTTGAAGCAAGGTGTTGAAACCACATTAAAACAACATGTACCAGAGTTAATGCATGTCGTTGATGAAACGGATCATAGTCAGTCTGAAGGTGCGTATATGAAATAAGCTGTTCTATATAACAGTTCATTTATAGCATATAAAAAAACCTCGAACTTTCGAGGTTTTTTTATATCTGGCTTAAAATTTAGTAAATATTAATGATAATAATTATCAATAGCAATTGAATTTGAGTAGAAAGCTGTTACACTTCGCAACCGAATAAACATGATTTCTTCATAAATATTGGGGCGCGCAAGGTATGAATAAGCCATTCTTAAAAACCACTTTGGCATTTGCTGTAACTTCACTCATGACGGGTAATGCATTTGCAGTCGAAGCTGTTGTTCCACAGGCGGAAGCGACTAAACTGCAAACGATTGTGGTGACCGCAACAGGTTATGAGCAAGATTTGGCTAAAGCACCTGCTTCCATTACTGTGATTGATCGTGGAGAATTGGATAAACGTGAATATAACGACATTACTGATGTGCTGCGTAATACGCCTGGGGTCGTGGTTTCGGGTTCGGGTTCTGCACAGACCATCAGTATTCGAGGCATGAGTTCAAACTACACCTTGTTTCTGGTCGATGGTAAGCGTCAATATGGCAAGGATGTGAACCCGAATGGGGATGATGGCGGTTTTGAGAAAAATATTCTGCCACCACTTGCCGCCATCGAACGTATTGAAATTATTCGTGGTCCAGCTTCTACACTGTATGGTACGGATGCTATGGGCGGGGTAGTCAATATCATTACCAAAAAAGTGTCTGATGAATGGTCTGGCAATGTTGAATTAGGAACCATCATTCAGGACAGTAGCCGTTCAGGTGATATCAAAAATGCTTCTGCATATCTTGCGGGTCCTTTGATTGCAGACAAGCTGGGCTTGCAGCTGGCAGTCAATAAGCAGGAACGTAATGAAGACCGTTATGTGGGCGGTTTTCGTGGCACAGAACGTGAAAGCTTAAATTCACGTCTGACCTATGCCATTAATGATGATCATGATGTTCAGGTTGAAGCCAATTTTGTGCAGCAGGAATCCACGACTTCAGTCGGTAAAACGGTTGCACCCGTTCAAGGCGCTGCAGATTCATTCTCGCGTAATTACCGTAATGTTTATTCAGTAACCCATAATGGCCGTTATAGCGATAACTTGGACAGTTCATCTTATATCCAGTATGAAAATTCAAAAAATCCGGATCGTGGCAATACTGAACTCGGTACCAAAGGAATTACCTTGGATACTTGGACAGCCAACAGTCAATGGAACTTAGCCTTAGGTGATCATACGCTGTCATTCGGTGGATATCTTAAAGATGAAAAACTGGTCGATAAAGCGACTAACCGCAATCCCAATGCACCTGAATTTAGTGAATTAACGCGTTGGTCTGCTGCTGCATTCCTTGAAGATACCTGGAGCATCACGGATCGTTTCGATCTAACCGCTGGCCTGCGTTATGATCATGATGAAAACTATAGTGGCCATCTATCACCAAGACTGTATGGAGTGTACTCGGTAAATGATAATTTTGTGGTAAAAGGCGGTGTAGCCACAGGTTATAAACAGCCTGATATTCGTGCAGCAACAGATGGATTCTATAGTGTTACAGGTGGTGGTGGTTCACCATTATCAACAGGTCGTGGCATCATCCGTGCAAATCCAGACTTAGAACCAGAATCAAGTGTATCTACTGAGTTGGGTTTCAACTGGAAAAATGATTATGTCAATACATCGCTGACTGGCTTTATCACTAAATATGAAGATCGTATTACTGAAGTTCGTGCCTGTGAAACCGATACTGATGGTACTACAACAAACCGTGATAACTGGCAGAACTGGAAATGCTTCGAAAGGGATATTCCATTCTACTTCATTAGTGAACGGATCAACGTGGATGAAGCTGAAATTCGTGGTGTGGAAGCAACGGTAGAAGCTAGTCTGAATGATTACACCACATTGACTGCAAACTATACTTATACCGATTCAGAGTTTAAGTCGGGAGCTTTTAAAGGTCAGCCACTGAACCAGATGCCAGAACACATGTTTAATATTGGTGTGGATTATGAGCTAAATGATGCACTCAATGTATGGAGCCGCTTGCACCATCGTTCTGAAACCTCTGCTTACTTGAGCCGTACCTCTATGGCTCAGCCAAATCCAGGTTACCAATTTGTAGATGTCGGCTTTAACTATAAGTTCAGTCCGAATCTAACAGGTAAATTTGGTGTCTATAACCTACTGGATGAAAAAGCTGAAGATATTGATGGTGATCAACTATTGGATGGTCGTCGTTACGGTATCAGTTTGAATGCAAAATTCTAAGCAAATGACAATATAAAAAAGCCGCTTTATAGCGGCTTTTTTATTTAAATTTCAAGGATTTTTAAAGTATCTTCATGATAATAAAATTGTTCCAGATATTTTCGTGCACGTTCACGTAAATGACCCTGGGAAACCATCTGCTGGATTACCGGGCTGAGCAGATGCTGCAATTCATTCTGAATGAGAGATTCATCAATATTCAGATCACGTAATAACTGATCAAAGGTATGTTCCTGATTGCGTACATACCAGGTATGAATTCCGTCATGCACTTGCTGCTGCAGATAGTCCGTCTGGCGTATGTGATCCCAGATGTCATGACCTAAGCCGACCGTCTGATTCAGGTCCTGCAGCTCAATATAATTCTTCAAGACCGATACTGGCATGTCTTTGATTTTATGCCAGAGATTGGCCTGAAAATGATAGAGTTTTTCATCGTCAAAATGCTGGTTCAGCACATGCTCACTCATCTGGCTGAGCTTTAGAATGTTCTTTTGCAGATAACGTGCAATGGTGCTATCGAGGTTGGTATCGGTAACATTTTCCAGTACCGATTTGCCCATTTTCATAAAGCGGGAAACCCCGGGTACGCTTTTGGCAATCATGGAGTTATCCAGATAATCCTGAATGGAATGCTGGATCAATTGGGTAATCATGGCGGAAAATGCCGGATTATTCACTATGGTTTTAATCAGACGCTGCCGATGGCCACTTTTACTGGCCACATACTGGGCGATTTTGTCTACGGTCAGGACTGGGATCAGATCGGCAATCGTGGTGGAATCATTGGCCGGATGCACCAGGGCAAAACGGATATGCTCGGCAATCTGTTCAATCAGAAAGCTGCTGGCGGCAGTACCCAGAATCTGTTTTTGCAAAAGCTGGTTGATCAGTTCACAACTCCACAGCTCTTTCAGCGTCTGTTTACGTAGCCACAAATAAAATGCATGAAACTCGCTTTGAATCGTTTCAGATTGAGAAAATGCCTGATCGAGAAAATCAAGTTGAGCATCGAT
Source organism: Acinetobacter lwoffii (assembly GCF_049367455.1). Taxonomy (GTDB): domain Bacteria; phylum Pseudomonadota; class Gammaproteobacteria; order Pseudomonadales; family Moraxellaceae; genus Acinetobacter; species Acinetobacter lwoffii_W. Next base: position 593,758 of record NZ_JBMPXW010000001.1, on the reverse strand, counting down.
CAACTGCTCAATCATCGGGTGTTTCTGCATAGCATCTCTGAAACTTAATTTAAAGGAATGAGTTTATCAGCAAGCGGGTTTTTTAGGGTCTGCGTCTTGGCCAGAAAAGGCAAATAATGTTGTGCAACCTGTTTTTCTGCTTCAAGAATCGGCATATGCCCGACATTATTTAAAATCACTGGCTTCTCGGCACGTTTCAGCAGGGCATGTAGCTCTTTGACTACTTCGACATTAATGATCCGATCCTGTCTGCCCCATAAAATCAAGGTGGGTGCTTCAACCGTACGCGTCAGGCGGGCAAAGGTTTCCGGTGTATAAATCCGATTTAGCATCACCACCTGATCAATCGATTTGCTGGTTTGTTCAGCGCGTGATATCAGCAGTTTTTCCTGTGCATGTCGCAACTGATAAGGAATCACTGGCGGGTTTTGCATCAGCTGTTTGGAAACATCTTGTAGATCACCAGGCTTGCTGACGATCAGATCTTTCAACGCCTGTGGATCTTTGGTATAGGGCGTATTGCCCATTTTATACAGGCCAGCGCTATTAATTAAAAACAGGCTTTGCGTATCGAAAGGGTATTGCGAGGCATAAACTGTGGCAATCGAGCCACCCAGAGAGTGGCCAGCAATATGTAAATTCTCGTCCACATTTAAGGTTTCAATAAATAGACGCAGCTGCGAGGTCACATTGGGTACAGAAACATCAAAATTGTCCGGAACTTTGGTATCACCGTTGCTCGGCAGATCCGGAATAATGACATGATAATAGGGCGTCAGAAACTGGGCGACCCGGTTCCAGTTGTCGCGCGTGCCGGCCAGACCATGAATCAGTAGAATGGATGGTTTGTTCTTGGCACCGCCTTCGCTATAACTCCAGGTGACCTCGCCAATTTTGAGGGTTTTGGATTTGAGACCGGCAAGGCTGCGTTCCTGCAACAGATGCTGCTGCAAGACTTTGGCAGATGTTTCATTTTTCTGGCTAAACAGTATTTGAGCATGTGTCAGGCCCGGTAATGCCATGCTTAAGGCAACTACGGCTGAACAGATCATTTTCGAGCGCAATTTTATTATTTTCTTCATTGGCCATTCCCCAAAACAAACCCAGTGAGCAAATTGCTCAATCAAAATACTTCCATGTTATAAATTTGCAATTTTCATTCAAATAAAAACATTATTCTTCATTCTATTTTAAATCAATCTTTGCGCTTGTCACCCATTAGTTTTTTGCTAGGTTGCATTAAATGACTGGAAAATGTGATGTATTACGCATAAATTCCCTGCAGAAATGAAATTAGATAAATGCTAAAAATTTAATCAGCTAAGATTTTTTGCAAGTGACATTCAAAAAAACTGGCAGTAAGATATTGCAACTAAAACCATCGGTGATAGAAAAGAATGCTCACAGCTCAAGAAGCTTTAGAACGTCTTAAACAAGGTAACCAACGTTTTGTAAGCGGCGATACTTCGCATCCAAAACAACTTAGCCACCAACAGCGCGCAGAAATGGCAGAGGACCAGAATCCGTTTGCAATTGTCTTGGGGTGTTCAGATTCGCGCGTTCCAGCCGAAATGGTTTTTGATCAGGGTCTCGGCGATCTTTTCGTGATTCGTGTTGCAGGCAATATTGTTGCACCATCCCAGGTCGGCAGTGTTGAATTTGCCGCGGCACGTTATGACTGCGCGATTGTAGTTGTATTAGGTCACAGTCATTGTGGCGCAATTAAAGCCACCATTGATACTTTGATGTGTCCGGATTGTCCGCCATCGGCAAACCTGATGTCAATTGTGAACCGCGTACGTCCTTCTGTTGAAACCTTAATGCAAACTGAACTAAAAAATGACTTGGCAAAATTATCCAAGCATGCAGTACGTTCCAACGTATTTGCTTCGGTAAATCAGTTGCGTCATGGTTCAGCCGTTCTGGAAAACCTGATTGCACAAGGCAAATTAAAAGTGGTGGGCGCTGAATACTCACTGGAAACTGGTGAAGTATTGTTCTTCGATTTCTAAGCACGATTCATCTAAATACATTCTAAAATAAGTTAAAGGCGCTTTATAAAGCGCCTTTAATGTATGGATAAGCATTATTTAACAGGATCGTCTGTGCTTTGGCATTCGGATGAATCAGATCCTTTTGCATCAATGTTTTATTACCGGCGACACCTTGCATAAAGAAGGGTAATAACTTCACCTTATATTGCTGACTCACCACTTTATAATTATTTTCAAAAGCCTTGCTATAGGCCTGCCCGTAGTTAGGCGGCATTTTTATACCAAATACAATAACCTTAGCCTTGGCTTTCTGGCTCTTCTGAATCAGGCTGGCTAAATTTTTTTGAATCATTTGAGGCGGCTGTCCGCGTAAGCCATCATTGCCACCCAACTCAATGACCACAAGGTCTGGACGATGCGTTTGTAGCAATTTTGGTAGTCTGGCCAGCGCTCCACTCGTGGTTTCGCCGCTGACACTTGCATTGACCACTTTATGCTGTTTCGGATACTGTTGCTCTAAACGCTTTTGTAATAAATTTACCCAACCTTGCTGGGGCTGGATACCATAACCTGCACTTAAACTATCACCTAAAATCATAATCGTCTTTGCTGAAACCCCAAGAGGTAACAGGCACAGGCTGAGCAAAAAAAAGTAAGGCAATAGCCGAGTTTTCTGATTAAGATCTTTCATATAGGACACGTATGATTCAAAGCAGCAACGATTCGACCATCATGCCACAGGCTATTATTTCTGCCCAGAAATTGACACAAAAGATACAACTTTCACAAAAACAGCTCACCATTTTTGAGGATCTTGATCTGGAGATTCAGGCCGGGGAGCAGGTGGCAATTACCGGTCGTTCCGGTTCCGGGAAATCCACATTGCTGGGTATTCTGGCGACACTGGATCAAGCAAGTTCTGGTCAGCTTATGGTCTGTGGCGAATCAGTGTCTAACTTGAATGAAGAACAACGTGCGCTGGTACGTTTGAGAAATATCGGGTTTGTCTTTCAGTCTTTTCAGCTCTTGCCACATCTGACTGCACTTGAAAATGTGATGCTACCACTGCGCCTGCAGCCCGGCTTTAAATATGCAGACGCTGAGCAAAAAGCCTTGGCATTACTACATAAGGTCGGTCTGGATCGACAGGCGCAGCAAACGCCAAAAGTCTTGTCCGGGGGAGAACAGCAACGTGTAGCCATCGCTCGTGCACTGGTCAGTGAACCCAAAATCATTTTTGCCGATGAACCTACGGGCAATCTCGATGGTGAAACGGCCAGAGAAATTGAACAACTGCTGTTTCAACTGAACTGGGAACTGGGGACGACGTTGGTGCTGGTCACGCATGATCGCAAACTGGCGCAGCAGTGTCAGCGGCATTTTGAACTGCTGAATGGCGAGCTGATTGAACATCCGAGTGGAGGATGAAATGAATCCATTATTTCGTCCCTTACTGACTCAAAGCTTTAAAACGACCGGGATTTATCTGCTGATTATTGCCTTAACACTGGCGATCAGTGCGACCACTGCACTCAAGTTTAGTAACGAGCAGATCCAAAATGCAGTCGCCTTGCAGGCAGCAGAAATGCTGGCCGGTGATCTGGTGCTTTCAGATAATGAGCCTTTGCCGGAGCAGTGGCGTGATCAGGCCAAGCAGCTGGATCTAAAGCAGTCAGAAGTCACTTTCTTTAGCAGTATGGCTTATACCGATGCACAGTTCGTCATGGTCAATGTCAAAGCCATTGATCAGGCTTTTCCTTTGCGTGGTGAACTGCGGGTGCAACCGGCAAAAAAATCGATTCAGTCTGGTGAAATCTGGCTCAGTCCACGAGCCATGGATCTGCTCAAAGTCAAATTGGGGGATCAGCTCAATATTGCCGATGCAGCATTCAAAGTCACCGCCAAGATTGAACAGGACTCCAATCAGGAGCTTGGATTTTCCGGCTTTTCGCCGACCGTGATTATCTCCCAGGCAGATGTGGCACGAACCAATGCCATTCAGGTGGGTAGCCGGATTGAATATCGCCTACTTATGGCTGGCCGTCCGGACGATACCCAACAATATGAAGCCTTGTTCAAGCAGCAGGTCAAATCAGCAAACGGCTCGGCTGAAACACCAGAGGAAGTGCAAGGGCAGGAGTTTGAGGAGCAAAGCAGTCTCAGGTTGCGCAATGCCAGTGAAGGCAATACCCGCTTGATGAAGCCGATTGCTAATCTGGACACTTTCCTGCAACTGGCCAATATTCTGACCATTCTGTTATGCGGTATTGCTATAGCCTTAACCGCGCAGCGCTATGTGCAGCAGAATCAGGATCATATTGCTTTGATGCGTTGTATCGGTGCCACCAAGCAGCAGATTCTGTCGGCTTATCTGGCTTTACTCGGGATGGTGCTGTTGATTGCGATGCTAATTGGTACCGTGGTCGGGATCAGTCTGGGTTATGGCCTGTTACAGTTGATGTTGCAGCTGATTCCAAATTTACAGATTGAATTTTCCGCTATCGCAATGTTGCTTGGACCATTGCCGGTCGCGATGCTGACCAGTGCCGTAGTGCTACTCGGTTTTGTCATGCCAAGCTTGTTGCAACTGCTAAATACGCCACCAATTCGGGTCATTCGCCAGCAGGAAAAATCAATGCAATCCATGCTGTGGATGCTGCTGACCGGAACGCTAAGCCTGATTATTTTTAGTGTGATTTTGACTGAAAACTTGCTGCTGACCGCTTGGGTGATTGGCGCGATTATCGTGTTATGTGCATTGCTGTATCTGACAGTATGGGGGGTGTTGAAACTACTGCGTAATATGAAGCTGAATCTGTCAGCCTATGTACGTACACCTTCTCAGACCGCCTTGCAGATTACGGCTTTAGCCTTAGGTCTGAGCCTGATTACGGTACTGGCAGTATTGCGTACCGATCTGCTAGATCGTTGGCAGCAACAGTTACCGGAAGGTACGCCGAACCAGTTTGTTTATGGTTTACCGCCTTTTGAGATGCCAGCCCTGAAAGCCCAACTTGAGCAGAATGGCTGGAAAAGCACACCACTGTATCCGAATATTCGCGGGCGTCTGGTCGCCAAAAATGATCAGCCTTTTGCCGAGGAACTGGTGAAAAGTAGCAATACTTTAAGACGTGAACTGAATCTGACCCAGTCAAACCGCTATCCTCAAGATAATGTGATTGTTAGTGGTGATGCGGTATTAAAACAAGTTGGTACCGTATCGGTCGAAGCCAATACTGCCGAAGAGCTAGGGATCAAGATTGGAGATAAGCTCAGTTTCAGTCTGCCTGAAGGCATACTGGAAGCTAAAGTCGTTAATCTAAGAACCGTCGAGTGGGAAAGTTTTAGTCCCAACTTCTTCTTTATCTTTGCACCCAATACCATGGATGCCAATGCCGGCAGTTATCTGGGCAGTTTTTATGTCCCGGAGGCAGATAAAGGCAAGCTGGTGTCTGTGATCCAGCAATTTTCCAACACGGTCTTTATTGATGTCAGCCTGATTCTGGAAGAGATCAAACGCATTGTGAATGTACTAGTGCAAATCGTGACCATTCTGGCAGTACTGGTCAGCATTTCCGGTTTTCTGGTGCTAATGGCCTGTCTGAACCTGTTGATGGATGAACGCAAACGTGAAGTGGCTTTGCTCCGATCATTCGGTAGTTCCAAGCAGAAACTGAAAACCATGATGAGTCTGGAAATTGGCTTTATTGGACTGTTTGCTGGAATTGTTTCCTGCCTGTTTGCCGAAGTGATCAGCGCGATTGCCAGCTATAAAATGGATTTAATGATTCAGCCGCATTGGGAAATCTGGATTATCCTGCCGATCTTTATGACCGCTTTATGTGCGCTGATTGGCCGTTATCGCCTGAGTTATCTGTCGGATATTCCACCCTTACAAAGCTTGCGCGAGATGAATCAATAAGATTCATCTCCGTGGTTTTAAACTGGCTGAGAGTTAAAGTTTTAATTGCTGTTGCATCATTTCCAGAATCTCTTGCCACAGTGGGCGAATGGGTTCGAGTAAGGCCAAGTTATGTTGATAAAGCAGCACACAAAGGCCGAAACCGACAAGCAGGGCGATCAGATTGAACAGGTGGCTACGCTGCATTTTTTGACCGATGTACCATAACAAGGTGAGAAAAGCCCCCATCAGCATGCCGCCAATATGTGCGGCATTGTTGATTCCGCTGATCATAAAGCCCAGCGCGAGATTTAGACCCATCACCATCACCAGGGTTTTTTTATCCAGGATAAAACGTTGCTGTGGCAGCATCGGCAATAAGGCCAATACCGTGAGTGAGGCACCGAGTCCCATCACGGCACCAGATGCTCCGGCACTGACTGCAGGCAATAAATCGGGGTTGGCTACACCGCCTTCGATCAGGCGATAGCTGTCCTGAATGTTCATATAGCCACTGAGCAGGCTGCCCATTAATCCGGCACACATATACAGGCCAATAAAATACATCCGGCCAAACAGTTGTTCGGCAACACTACCAAAAATATACAAGGCCCACATATTCAACATCAGGTGAATCAGGCCAAAATGAAAAAACATGCTGCTAAACAAGCGCATGGGTTCCGCTAAATAGGTTAAAGGTGCATAATCTGCACCCCAGAGAATAGCGTCTCGGGTACTCGGCTGGCTAACATCCATGCCATTAATGGCTTGCCAGCCAAATAATCCAACATTGATCCCGATTAAAATGGCGGTGATCCACCAGAGATGCATTTCAAGTTTGCGATGTTCGACAGGGGGAGAGTATTCAGACATGCTATTTTTTTGCTGTGATTGTATATTTCGAATAAGCTTAACACGAAAAATTAAATTTTCAGGAGTAACGCACTGACATGAAAGCCTTTCTGATCCGCACGATGCTCGTCATCGTCAGTGTGATTCTACTGGTTCAATTGTGGATCTTTGCCAGTCTGGCCTGGTGGCGAACCAATCCGGTGAATACCACCATGATGATGCGGATTGATTACTGGACAGAACCTTCCAAAGCGATTCAGCATCAGTGGCGTCCCTATGACGAAATCAGTCTGAATCTGAAACGTGCCATCGTCACTGCAGAAGATGGAAAATTTATTCATCACCATGGTTTTGACTGGGACGGGATTCAAACTGCGCTGAATAAAAACAGAAATCAGGGCCGTGTAGTGGCCGGTGGTTCGACAATCTCCCAACAATTGGCGAAAAACCTGTTCCTCGTCAACAAGCGTTCATTTGTGCGTAAAGGTCAGGAGGCGGTCGCGACCTGGATGATGGAACGCATGTGGTCGAAAGAACGGATTCTGGAAGTCTATTTAAACTCGATCGAGTTCGGGGACAATATTTACGGCGTTGAAGCGGCGGCCAAACATTATTTTGGTAAAACCGCGCAAAGCCTGACCCGGGATCAAGCCATCTTTCTGGCGGCCATTCTCACCAATCCGAAATACTTCCAGGATCATCGCAATTCCTCTGCATTAAATGCACGTAAACGGATGATTCAGCGCTATATGCGTTATGCAGAATTACCTTAATTGATGATTTGAAGAGAAAGCCCAATTATTTGGGCTTTTTTTTATGAAATTGTCATCAATTTGAAGCATACTTGAAGCGATAAGCACAATTTTAAATCCGCATAGGTTTGATATGAATACGGCAGCCAGCACAACTTCAGCACAGCCCGAATATACATATAATGATCGTTATATTAATCGTGAACTGTCTATCCTTGACTTCCATTTACGCGTCCTGGAACAGGCTGTCGATCCTTTACATCCATTGCTCGAACGCATGAATTTCCTGTTGATTTTCTCGCGTAATCTGGACGAGTTTTTTGAAATCCGGGTCGCAGGAATGATGGAGCAGCTGGATTTGGATAATGAAAGCCGGAGTCCGGATGGTCTGACTCCAAAGCAGGCTTTAGAACAGATTTCTAAAACCGCACATGCCGCCATTGAACGTCAATACCGTATTTTAAATGAAGAAATTTTGCCAAAACTGCGTGAGGAAGATATTTGCTTCTTGCGCCGTGGTGAGCTGACTCCGGCACAATCTGCCTGGGTGAAAAAATATTTTCAGGAGCAGGTGGCGCCGGTTCTCACGCCGATCAGCCTAGACCCAGCGCATCCATTCCCGCGGCTGGTGAATAAATCACTGAACTTTATTGTCACACTGGAAGGAAAAGATGCCTTTGGTCGTCAGATTGATCTGGCTGTGGTACCTGCACCGCGTTCTCTGCCACGCGTAGTACGTTTACCGGATGATCTGACCGATGGAAAAGAACACCATGTGATGCTGTCGGCGATTATTCATGAGCATGTGTCTGATCTGTTCCCGGGGATGACAGCGACCGGCTGTTATCAGTTCCGTGTTACCCGAAATGCTGATTTGGCCTTGAATGAAGATGTGGAAGACCTGGCCAAAGCACTCAAAGGCGAACTCAGTTCACGCCGTTTTGGTCGTGCGGTACGCCTGGAAGTGACAGAAAATTGTCCGCAGCATATTTATGAATATCTGCTGAATGAATTTGATCTGGACGATGAGCAGCTTTATAAAGTCGCCGGCCCGGTCAATCTGGCACGTTTGCTATCTAACTTTAAGCGTCCACATTTACGTTATGACTCGCATACGCCGATCATTCCCAAAGTACTGAAAAAATCTGAAAATATTTTTAGTGCGATGCAGAAACAGGATATTTTGCTGCATCATCCATTTGAATCTTTTGCGCCGGTGATTTCATTATTACGTGAAGCGGCACGCGATCCGCAAGTGCTGGCGATCAAGCAAACCTTGTACCGTAGTGGACCAGATTCTGAAATTGTGCAGGTGCTGGCTGAAGCTGCCCGTAATGGTAAGGAAGTCACGGCAGTGATTGAATTGCGTGCGCGTTTCGATGAGGAATCCAATATTGAAGTCGCCAATGTACTGCAAGAAGCGGGTGCGGTCGTGGTCTACGGCATTGTCGGTTACAAGACTCACGCCAAGATGATTCTGGTGGTGCGCCGGGAAAATAACAAATTGGTGCGCTATGTGCATCTGGGCACCGGTAATTATCATGCCGGCAATGCGCGAATCTATACCGATTATGGTCTGTTAACGACGGATAAAGATCTGTGTGAAGATGTGCATCGTATTTTCCAGGAACTGACCGGTATGGGGAAAATGGCCAAGCTGAAAAAGTTGCTGCATGCGCCGTTTACCTTACATGCCCAGTTACTGAACTATATCGATAATGAAATTGCCTTTGCCCAGGCAGGTAAGCCGGCGCAGATCATCGTCAAAGTCAATGCCCTGACCGAAATGCAATTGATTAACAAACTCTATGAAGCCTCTCAGGCCGGAGTACAGATTGACCTGATTATTCGGTCGATTTGCAGTTTGCGTCCGGGTTTGCCGGGTCTGTCGGAAAATATCCGGGTGCGTTCAATTGTCGGACGTTTCCTGGAACATACCCGCGTGTATTATTTCAGCAATAATGGAAATTCACGTATTTATTGTTCAAGTGCAGACTGGATGGATCGTAACCTGTTTAATCGGGTCGAGGCCTGTTTCCCGGTCGAAGATGAAGCCTTGAAAAAACGCATCTATCAACAAGGTCTGTTGAATTACCTGAAAGACAACCAGCAATCCTGGTTATTGCAAGGTGATGGTACCTGGCTGCGGGCACAGCCAAAAGAAGGTGAAAAACCACATAATGCACAACGTATTCTGTTAGAGCTGTTTAAATAAGTTTAAGTATTTAAAGAGGCTGAATATTCAGCCTCTTTTTTATTTCGAACATACAATTGAACTGTTTAAGCTGAGTCTGATCAGTTTTCGATAGATGTGTTTGACCTGACTATACATCTGATAATCTTTCATCTGAAGCTGGTTTTGTCGTTCGGTTTGCGATTTATGCTGACTCATTACTTGTAATAACTGTAATTCAGCGAAGTTGAGACAGGCTTTAACGCTGGGCTGGTGCAGGAGATAGTCTGCCAATTCAGTATGAATGTAGGCTCCACCGCGCAAGACAGTTTTTAGACTATCAGCGAACTGGGGTAATGAATCATGATGCTGCATATAGCTATCTGCGCCGGACAGCAAGGCTGAATAGATCAGTGCTGTGGAATGAGTATTGAGTATGGCAATAACGGGCGTATCTAGGCTTTGCTGTTTCAGCGGACGGATCACACTGATCTCTGAAGTTGTTGCTGCATGATAAAGAATCAGATTAGGCAGATGTTCAGTAATCATGGATTGTGCGGACAGCATATTGTCCGCATACAGCAGCATATCTGGCTGATAGCCGAGTTGCTGTAGCACGGTCTGGATTTTTGACAGGTCGAGTCCAGTCGGTGAACGAATCACTAAAACCGGTGCAGGCAAAAGGCTAGCCAATAAAACGCGATCCTGTAGATGCGATAGAGAGCTATACTGTGAATCAGGCAGATGCAAATGCCTATCCCAAAGAATAGTGATTTAGCTGAAATGTAGAGATTCTAAGTTTCTAGGCGGACTGGATGCATTCAATTCAAGATATAAAAAAGGAGCAACATGTGCTCCTTTTTATTATCTATAGATCAGGCAGCATCGTGCTGAGTGATTTTCTGGAAAATCTGTAATAGCACATCAAACTCGCTTTGCAGCGGTGTGCTTTTACGGGTTACCAATGCCAGGGTACGACTTGGGGCTGAATCGATCGCTTTTACCTGAATCTCAGGATTGCCTTTAATCATATTGGTATGGATCGCAATTTCAGGCAGCAGGGTAAAGCCCAGATTTGCAGACACCATTTCGATTAAAGTCGGCAGTGAGCTGGCTTTTAAACGGTGATCATTTTTACGCTCACCAATCGGGCAGGCACTCAAGGCATGATCACGCAGGCAATGACCTTCTTCAAGTAACATCAGGCGAGACAGATCCAGATCTTCTAAAGAGTTTGCTTGTGCAGCATGCTGATCAGATTTTTGGTAAACCAGATACAGATTTTCTTTGGCAATTTCAGCAACTTTCAGACCGCGGGTATCGAAAGGCAATGCCAAAGCCACCATATCCAGGTTGCCATGTTCCAGCTTTTCTACAATCTTTTCACTTTGCGCTTCATGCAGATGCAACTGGATTTTTGGTAATTGCTTATGTACTTCATCCAGAAGCTGGGACAATAGGAAAGGTGCAATTGTTGGAATGACGCCGAGATGTAGATCACCGGTTAGGGGTTCACTCATCTCACGACTTAAACGCATTAGGTCCTGAGCATCGGCCAGTAGAACACGTGCGCGTGCAACCACTTGTTCACCAAGAGGCGTTAAACGAACATTCTGGCGGTCGCGTTCAACAAGTACGCCACCGAGTAAACGCTCCAGCTCCATGATGCCGCCAGACAAGGTAGACTGGGTGACAAAGGAGCGGCGAGCAGCTTCTGTAAAATGTAGCGTCTCTGACAGTGTTACGAGGTATGACAGCTGTCTTAGGGATGGTAATGCAGCCATAGTGTCCTAATGTTTATGATTTAAAATGATCAGCAAATAATTCGCTAAGATATGGAATAAAATGCGGTGGGATATCATGCCCCATTCCATCAATTAATTCAAATTTAGCCCCTGAAATTGCTTTCGCAACGGCCTTGCCATGGCTAGGAGGCAGCAATCGATCTCGAGAACCATGGACCACCAGGGTTTCTTGTTTGATTTGCTTGTCCAGTTGCAGCAATGAGCCTGTACATAATATTGCTAAAAACTGTTGAAGTACACCAGCAGGATAGTAACTTCGCTTATATAATTTACGGGCGGTCTGCACCGCTTCCAGATGATTCACATAACCTGGCGAGCCGATGATCTTGAACAGTTTCAAACTATGATCAACAATGCCATCTTCATCTGTTGAAGCCGGTTTGTCAATCAAACTAAAGAGTTGCTTTGGAAAGGGCGGTGGCAACATCGGCTGGTTATTACTGGTAAACAGTAAGCCCAGTTTTTTGACTTTGTCCGGATAACGCGCTGCCAGAATCTGGGCAATCATACCGCCCATCGAAGCACCCAGCACATAGACTTGTTCCAGCTGCATTTTTTCAATCAGCAGACTGACATCTTCAGCCATATCATACAGATCATAAGGTGCACCCTGATTACCCAGACCCAGCACAAACCGGCTCATCATTTTCAGGGTATTCAGGCGCGGACCTTTGTGATGAACTTTTGAAGACAGGCCAATATCACGGTTATCAAAACGGATGATGTGATAGTCATTGTCAATCAGTGACTTGCAGAAAAAGTCAGGCCAGTACAGCATTTGCCCACCCAGACCCATAATTAGCAAAATGGTGGGATGTTCCGGATTTCCACCAACCTCGACATGTAGCTGGATCCCATTGCCAAGATCAACCTTGGTTTCATGCATGAACGAGGTATAAGGGGAAAGATTAAACTGTGCTGCGCTGTACATAGTCGCTGTCCTAATTAAAGGATATTTCGTTTAAAAAATATCCGTGCTATTAAACCTCTAAACCGCAGCAGGAATCAAGTCAGGAACCTGCTTGGTCAAGGTCAGACGCTGTTTGGCTGCAGTGGCGCCCGAAAAGCACGAAACCGCGTAAGGTGCCGTTAGCATCGAATGCTTTAGCCAGCATGCCATCATCAAATTCTTCAGTTTCCCAGATGACATCCACATCAACCGGAGCAGGCAATACCGTTAAAGGTGCAGCAGGCGTTTTAACTGCCACTGGCATAGCCGGATAATGTACAGCAGTATGTTCGCCATTTAAGGTTTTTGCCAAAGCGCGGGCTTGTTGCATGATCGGCATGACATAAGGCAATAAGGTGCCATTGACCTCGGCACAGTCGCCCACCGCATAGATATCAGCCTGGTTGGTTTCCAGTTGTGCAGTGGTTAACACTCCGCGACTGGTATGTACGTCTGCCTGTTTCGCCAAAGAAATATTTGGCTGTAAGCCCACCGCAGACAACACCACATCAGCGACCAAAGACTGACCGTTGGCCAGCGTGACCAGATAATCACCATTGTCCGCACAAGAGACTTTTTCGACTGTTGTGCCCAAGACAAAGTGAATGCCGGTTTCTTCAAGATTCTTCTGGAATGCAGTAGCAACATGTTCTGGCAATAAGCGGCCAAGTGGCTGAGGGGCTAAATCAATGACTGTAACATGATGATCGGTATTTTGTAGGTCGTTGGCAAATTCACAGCCAATCAGGCCTGCACCTAAAATTACTACACGTTTGTCTTCACGTGCTGCCAGATTGTTACGGAAAGCTTTATAGTCACTCAAATTGTTGACGACATGAATGTCATCGCTGGCATCACCGGCAATCGCCAGACGTACTGGATTGGCACCGATGGCTAATACTAGTTTGCTATAATGTTGCGTACTTTCCTGACCATCTTTTTCCAAAACCAGTTGATGATCTTCCGGATGAATCGCCTTAACCCAGGTATGCTGTTCAATGCGCATATTCAGCTGTGCCGACATTTTAGCTGCATCGCCTAGTGGAATTTGTTCAGGTGCTTTATTGCCGGCCAGAGCATTGGAAAGCGTCGGTTTGGCATAATTGACCGCATCATCCGCACAGATCATCAGCAATTCATGTTCTGGATTAAGTTTACGAAATTCACGTGCTACGGCATAACCCGCCATACCTGAACCAATAATGACGATAGGATGCATAGTTGTTTCCATATGGTAGAGCTCCATGCTGTATAAATGGTAGAAGGGCATAAAAAAAGACCATATGGATATGGCCTTTAACTGGACGTGATTAGACTTCGATCATTTCGAAATCGACTTTAGATACGCCGCAATCCGGACAGGTCCAGTCATCCGGGATATCTTCCCATTTGGTGCCTGCCACGATCCCGTCTTGAGGCCAACCTTCTGCCTCGTCATAAATCCATCCACATACGATGCATTGAAACTTTCTCATGTAACTCTCCAAAACTGAGCAACTGTAGGCGTCAGCTTAAAATCCATAAAAGGCAAGACTCTAAAAGAATATGACTTTTTAACAGTGAACATATTTGGCTAAATTTTTACGCAGTTCTATTCATAAAGTAAAGTGAATAAAAGCTTAATCAGCGAAATTAGCAGCAGAATAGACGACACATTCCTCATTTATCTAAAAATCACGCCAATCAGCTTTTCTGGCGTAGGCGGTTAAAGGATAAAAAGCTGACGATGGCAAAAATGAGTGTTTATCTTGTGGGATAGACCAAAGTCGTGCAGTAAAAACTTGAGTTTTTAGGTAATTTAAAATCAGTAAAGTCCGGATTAAATATTTTTAAAATAAATCAATATAATAAAATCAATATCTTGTAATTAAACGTCGGGTTTTTATTAGGCAGCTTGGCTTGTCCGCTCTACTCAAATAGGTTTAAAATTCCCATATTCCTTTTCTTTTTTTAAGATCTCCCATGAGCAATTTGTCTACTTCTTTGTGGTCTCACATTCGTACGGTCCAAGATTTTCCAAAACCAGGAATTTGCTTCTTTGATTTGACCCCACTTTTCATGAGCAATATTGGTCCATTGACTGACGCTTTGATTGCCAGCATTCCTGCTGACAAACTGGCAGAAGTAGAAAGCTTTATTGCGGTTGAAGCGCGTGGTTTTGTGTTGGCAAGCTTGTTGGCACAACGTACAGGCAAAGGCTTATTGTTGGTGCGTAAAGCAGGTAAATTGCCACCTCCAGTGGTCGGTGTGGGTTATAGCCTGGAATATGGTCTGGATCGTTTAGAAATGTCTGCGGAAGTTCAGTCCCAGAAAGTAATTATTGTGGATGATGTTCTGGCAAGTGGCGGAACCTTAAAAGCAGTGAATGAACTGGCTCAAAAATGTCAACATGAAGTACTTGGTGCAAGTATCTTCCTTGATCTTCCTGACCTGCATGCTGAATTAGGCCTGGATATCTGGTCAGTGCTGGATGACAAATCTCAGCCTGAAGCGGCAGTTGCTTAAGTTATACATTTAAAAAAAGCCCCAAAATTGTGGGGCTTTTTTATTGCCTGATAAAATGATCTTCAATTTCCTGAATCAGTGTATTAATTTGCTCAGGATGTTCCAGACGATGATGGCCGCCATCAACTGCCTGAATTTGCATATAGTCTTCAAGTTGTGTCTGAACCGCATGCATATCCAGAATTTCATCGCCCAGCTCCAGATAGGCAAACTGAGGAATATCATGCTGTAAATCGTGATGCCCAATCGGCGGATAATCATCGCGGAAGTTAGGCTGCAAAATGGGATTGGCCACTACACATGGAATTTGATACGCTTGTGACATTTTCAGTGCCCAATAACCGCCAAGACTGTGGCCGACCAGAATATCCGGTTTGATGGTTTCAATCATCTCATGATAAAACTCGGTGACCGAACTATAACTCAGATTTCGATAATCGACATCGATACAGTATTTATGTACCACATCAATGGCATGGAACTTGGTGGATTCTCTGGAGGAATCTAAGCCATGTAAAAACAAAATCTTAGACATAGTTCATTACTCATTTTTATGGGACATGCCATATTGGTTATTTGTTGATTGGCACATCATCTTCAATCTGAGCGTCATTGTAGAACGTCTGGGTGTACAAGGCAGTTAGCTATTGGTCTAAGCCACAATTTTGCAGTGCAATGATTTTGTATAACCCCTGTCTGATTTAAACTTTAATCCCAACTGAGAGCAGCGGGGTGCTGCAAAAGGTTGAAGAAAGGGAATTTAAAAGAGTGACAGAAGGGCTCAACCGAATGGTGTAAATAGCAGGATAGTGGATTTTTCCAAAGAAAAGCCGGTTCCTGAGAGTCTTTACGCTACGATTTGAGAAGGATTTCTGCTATTCTATGCAACTTCTATTTTTTAACTAATCTTATTCGAGGCAGAGATGACGCAAACTAACGCTCAATCGACTTCTGAACAAATCATTTCCGAAAACGATTTAATTGCACAGCGTCATGCCAAGTTAAAGCAAATCGAAGCTCAGGCAAAAGAAACAGGTAAGAGCCCATGGCCGAATACCTTTAAGCGTGAGCATTATGCCCAGGATTTACAAGACCAGTTCGCTGATAAATCTAAAGAAGAAATTGAAGCAGGCGAAAAGGTCTACGTCAAAGTTGCCGGTCGTGTGATGTTGAACCGCGGTTCATTTATCGTGATCCAGGACATGACAGGTCGTATCCAGCTTTATGTGGCGCGTAAAGAACTCGCTGCAGATGTACTGGCCACTATTAAAGGTCTGGACCTTGGCGATATCATCGCAGTTGAAGGTTATATCGGCCGTTCGGGTAAAGGCGATTTGTATGTACACATCGAACATTTTGAATTACTGACCAAATCATTACGTCCACTGCCAGACAAGTTCCATGGTCTGAACGATACTGAAGTGAAGTATCGTAAACGTTATCTTGATCTGATTGTTAACGAAGAAACGCGTAAAACTTTTGAGATTCGTGCCAAAGTTGTGGCGGGTATCCGTGCCTTCCTGACTGAAAAGCGCTATATGGAAGTTGAAACGCCAATGATGCATGTGATTCCAGGTGGTGCATCGGCACGTCCTTTCGAAACACATCACAATGCACTGGATATGTCATTGTTCTTGCGTATTGCGCCAGAGCTTTACTTAAAGCGTTTGGTGGTCGGCGGTTTTGAACGTGTGTTTGAAATTAACCGTAACTTCCGTAATGAAGGTGTTTCTACGCGTCATAACCCTGAATTCACCATGATTGAATTCTACCAGGCGTATGCAGATTACAAAGATCTGATGGAATTGACCGAGCAAATGCTGGAGCGTCTGGCGATTGATATCTTGGGTACGACTGATGTGCCTTATGGTGATGAAGTGTATAGCTTCAAAGGTCCATTCAAGAAAATTTCAATGTTTGATGCAATTCTGGAAAATAACCCGCAATTTACTCCTGAAAATGTCAATGACCGTGAGTTCCTGGCAAAATTCCTTCAGGAAGAATTGAAAGAGCAGGTGAAGCCAGGTTTTGGTCTGGGCAAACTGCAAACCATGGTATTTGAAGAAACCGTAGAAACCAAATTGCGTCAGCCGACGTTCATTACAGAATATCCAGCGGAAACCTCTCCATTGGCACGCCGTAATGATCATAATCCACACATTACCGACCGTTTTGAATTCTTCATTGGGGGTCGTGAGTTGGCCAATGGCTTCTCGGAGTTAAATGATCCAATCGATCAGGCTGAGCGTTTCCAGGCACAGGTTGCTGAAAAAGATGCTGGTGATGATGAAGCCATGCACTACGATGCAGACTTTGTAGAAGCATTGGAATACGGTCTTCCTCCAACTGCAGGTGAGGGTATTGGTATTGATCGTCTGGTGATGATCTTTGCAAATGCAGCAAGTATCCGCGATGTGATTTTGTTCCCGCATATGCGTCATAAAAATGCTTAAATGCTGAATTTGAAAAACCCGCTCTGGCGGGTTTTTTTATGCTTGAAATAAAATATATTCAAAAATTAAAGACAAAAAAAACGCAATGATTGGGGTTGTCATTGCGTAGAAAAAGGAACGTTTTTTCAAACTACTTCAAAATTAACTGTGGAGAGAGTTAAATCTGATTCCTTACTGAATACAATCATAATAGGATGCATTCTCATATGACTCATCAGTATTCATGTTAATACATGTTAAATAAGGTTAAAACTATGAAGATTATGTGGGGATATTTGCATCATTTTTGCGCAATTTTAACTTAAACAAAAAAGCTCTTCATCAGAAGAGCTTTTAAGAGCAATTTTTTCTAATTAAAAATGGAATACACCGAGGCCAGATTTAACTTCATCCAGTGTCGCTTGGGTAATATCGCGACATTTATCCGTACCGGTTTTCAGGATATCCATGATGTAATCGGGATCTTTAGCCAGTTCAATACGACGCTCACGAATTGGGCCGATCAATTCTTTTAAAATACTTTCCAGACGTTTTTTCACTGTACCATCGCCTAAACCACCACGACGATAATGGGCTTTGAGCTCTTCCAGCTCTTCTTTATTTGGGTCAAAGGCATCTAGATAAGTAAATACCACATTGCCTTCGACCTGACCTGGATCTTCAATACGCAGATGATTCGGATCGGTATACATTGCATTGACGGCTTTCTTAATATCTTTATCTGTCGCATCCAGCACAATGGTATTGCCCAAAGATTTCGACATTTTTGCTTTACCATCAAAACCAGGTAGGCGACCAACATTGGAAAGAAGTGCCTTACATTCTGGTAGCAGGTCATGACCAATTTGACGGTTTAAACGACGCACGATTTCGTTGGTCTGTTCGATCATTGGAATCTGATCTTCACCCACAGGAACAACCGTTGCCTTGAATGCTGTAATGTCAGCAGCTTGAGCCACCGGGTAGCACAAGAAACCGGCTGGAATATCACGCTCAAAACCACGCATCTGGATTTCAGATTTAATGGTCGGGTTACGCTCAAGACGTGAAACAGTCACGAAATTGAGATATAGCATGGTCAGTTCGTTTAAGGCAGGTAAACATGACTGAACACAAATCGTGGTTTTAGTTGGATCAATACCGACAGCCAGATAATCCGTCGCCACTTCAATAATGTTACGACGTACTTTTTCAAAGTTATCGGCATTGTCAGTTAAGGCTTGCGCATCAGCGAGTAACAGGTGTTGATGGTGAGAATCTTGCAGACCTACACGAGAGCGTAATGAACCCACAAAGTGGCCGAGGTGGAGTTGTCCGGTAGGACGGTCGCCCGTCAAGATCACTGGACGATTATCTTGATTACTCATTATCTATTCCAAAGGGTAGTCAGTACTACAGCTGTATTTTAGCGAATGGCAACATTGTACGGCATTCTGTTTTTGATTGTCAGCCAGAAAAAAAGCTGTCGTAAAAAAATCTTATAAATTAAACAAGTGAATACAATATTTTTAACAATTTTGATTAAACTAGATGGAAAGAAGCTAAGGATAATAAGTATGGCGAGCAGTTTATTACTATTATTAGATGATATTGCTACAGTCCTGGATGATGTCGCTGTCATGAGCAAAATGGCAGCAAAAAAAACGGCAGGCGTTCTCGGTGATGATCTGGCTTTAAATGCGCAGCAAGTGACAGGTGTGCGGGCTGATCGTGAATTGCCGGTGGTCTGGAAAGTTGCCAAAGGTTCTTTTGTCAATAAACTGATTTTGGTACCGCTGGCATTATTAATCAGCTTTATTGCAGGCTGGCTGATTAATCCCTTGTTGGTACTGGGTGGTTTGTTTTTGTGTTATGAAGGCGTGGAAAAAATTATTCATACCTTGCATACACCGAAGGCCAAGGATGCTGAACAGGCGCGTGAGCAATTGATCCATACGGAAATGGATTTGCACCAGTTTGAGAATGAAAAAGTCAAAGGCGCCATCCGCACTGACTTTATCCTGTCTGCTGAAATTATTGTGATTACCTTGGGAACAGTCGCCGCAGCTTCGATGCTGACCAAAGTGACCGTTTTAAGCCTGATCGCGGTGGTCATGACCATTGGTGTTTATGGTTTTGTTGCGCTGATTGTCAAACTGGATGATATCGGTCTGCATCTGACTGAACAGCAGTCCGATTTTAAACAAAAAATAGGACGTGGCTTGTTGGCATTTGCTCCGGTCCTGATGAAAATTCTCTCCATTGTTGGAACCGCTGCAATGTTTCTGGTGGGCGGTGGAATTATTAACCATGCTATTCCTTTTATTCATCACTTTACTGAAGACAGTGTGGCTTATGTGCAGGATATTCCCAGCATTGGCAACATTGTGGGTGCTGTTACGCCGACCTTGATTAATTTCGCTGTAGGAATTTTAGCGGGTCTGCTGGTCATGCTGGTCATCAGCCTGATTAAGAAAATCTGGCCTAAATCATCAAAAGCTTAAGGTGTGGAAATATCTGGATATTAAGCAGATTAAGAAAAGGAAAAGACTATGCGTTGGAAAGGTCGTCGTGTCAGTAGCAATGTAGAAGACCGTCGCGGTGGTGGTGCCAAAGCTGGCGGAATCAGTATTGTTGGATTGATTGTGGCCTTTGTGGCCTGGAAGTTTTTCGGTGTCGATCCACAACAGGCTTATCAAACCACCAAGCAGGTCACTCAGGGGGTATCGGGTGCGGCAGAAACACGTGGCCTGGAAAATCCCACGCCAGAACAGCAGGAGTCGATTGATTTTGTTGGAACTGTATTGGCAGATACTGAAGATACCTGGAATCAGGTGTTTCAGCAGCAGTTAAATCAGCAGTATGTCCCACCGAAACTGGTGTTGTTTAACGGCATCGTGAATTCTGGTTGTGGTACGGCTCAGGCGGCGATGGGGCCTTTCTACTGCCCGACAGACCAGAAAGTGTATATCGATACGGCATTCTTTAAAGATATGCGCACTCAAATGGGCATTACTGGAGAACAGAATGCCACCGAACTTTCCCGTAATGATCAGGCGGGGGATTTTGCGCTGGCCTATGTCGTGGCCCATGAAGTGGGGCATCATATCCAGACGATTTTAGGTATTTCTTCTCAAGTACAGCAAGCACGTCAGCAAGCAAGCGAAGTGCAAAGTAATCAGCTTTCAGTGCGTCAGGAATTGCAGGCAGACTGTCTGGCCGGTGTCTGGGCTTACCATAATCATGAACGTACCCAATTTTTGGAACAGGGTGATGTGCAGGAAGCGATGGATGCCGCCCATAAAATTGGCGATGACTATTTACAGAAACGTGCTCGCGGACAGGTGGTGCCGGACAGCTTTACTCATGGCAGCAGCGCGCAGCGGGTACAATGGTTTAATACCGGCTTGAAATCCGGTCAGGTTGCGAATTGTGATACCTTCAATCAAAATATTTAAATGACTTCGATAAAAAAAAGGAGCAGATGCCACTGCTGTCCCATAGTTTGCTTTAAATAAAAAAACCTGAGTCCTAACAGTTAAAATATGAGTGCAAACAAACACTTTAACGACCAGGATTCAGGTTTTGTCACATCAGAATACCGTATTTCATGAGCTAATTAAACCTGTTGTGCGACAGGATTTTGAACAACTTGCTAAAGTACACCATGTTGGACAGAAATTTAGAGCGGCTTCCCGGTGGGATCAGTTTATTGCCATATTGATGTCTCAATTCTCTTGTAGACAAAGTCTGAGAGATATTCAATCCAATTTGGAGTGCCAACAGGAAAAGCTAAGTCATCTCGGAGCAAAGTCTATTCCCCGAAGCACGCTGGCACGAATCAATGAGCAGCAGCCTGCTGCCTTGTATCAACAGCTATTTTACAAGTTGCTTAAATACTATGAACACTCAAAAGTAGCTCATAAATTTCGCTTTAAGAATCCCTTGTATTCCTTGGATGCCAGTCATATTGACCTGTCGCTTTCCTTATGTGAATGGGCCAAAGTTCACGACTCAAAAGCCAGCATGAAACTCAGCATAGGATTGAATCACAGCAATGATATTCCTGAGTTTGTTGCAGTTGAAAATGGCAAAGAAAATGACATGGTACAAGGCCGCAAATTCCAGTTTCCTACTGGCAGCATTGTAGTTTTTGATAAAGGCTATGTCGATTACCAATGGTATGCAAATCTGACTGCTCAAAACATTGGATTTGTCACACGTTTTAGGCCTAAATCTGTGTATCAGGTGATCCAGCAACATCCAGTGCTTGAATCCAAAGGTATTCTAAAAGATGAAACCATTCAGCTGAATAGCGCACATGCCCTAAAAAGAAAAGCCCCAGTGTTAAGAAGAATTGAATATAGAGATCAGCAAAGTGGCAAGCACTTTAGCTTTCTCAGCAATAACTTTCATTTAGCCGCCTCCACCATTGCGGCGATTTATAAAGATCGTTGGAAAGTTGAGCTGTTCTTTAAGGCGATTAAGCAGAATCTCAAATTAAAAGCGTTTCTAGGCCGCAGCAGGAACGCAATTCAGACACAAATCTGGATTGCGATGATCGCCTATTTATTGGTGAGTTTCGCTCAACATTTAGGGAAAACAGGTTGGACAGTTCAACGTTTACTCAGAATAATTCAAGTGAATTTGTTTGAAAGAAGAACTTTAAAAGCTTTATTTTCACCCGATAAAATACCCATAAAACAAGAGGAAGCTCAAATGAGCTTCCTCTTGTGAAAAATTGTGGGACAGCAATGGAGCAGATGCTCCTTTTTTTATTTATTCAGAAAACGCTGGAAGTTTCTTAATATTTTTATACTGACAAATAAGGCAGCCAAAGCAAACAGGGCAATTGCAAAGACTGTATATTTGAGGTTGCTCATGTCATTTTGATAAAACTGCTGAATATCTTGTTTGTTATATTCTAAAGCAGTTGCTTTGCCGGTCCGGCTATCTCTGAACTGGATTTTTTCAATATAGAACAGATTTCCCGCTTTGATTAAGTCAACGCTCTGGATTTGTCGGGTATGCGATTGATTGTCTTCATCGCTACATAAAGCGCTGTAATGCTCACAATTGATTTTGGCCACATAACCATTTCCTGCAATCAGAATAAAAATGGCATTATCTGGTCGCTGGTTATTGGACACCAATACATACTGCTCGCCGGCTGTACTTTTTAAGGGAATGCTGGTGGCTTGCTGATAATGCTGTTCTGCTTGCAGAATTTCCTGAATTTTAGCAAAGCAGGTAAAACATAAGGACAACGTGATCAGAAAAATCACGCTGGCAAAACAGAGACGAAAAATGGTTTTGACAGTTTGATGCATGGGAGAAAAATTCAAAATAGAATGATGGGAAAGCAAAAGCCGAGTGCTGATCTGTATGTTAAATCATCATTCGAAAATACTGAAAAGAAACTTAACTCAATTCGATAAAAAAGCGGACTAAACTTGTTTTGCCAGAATACCTTGCTATTCAAATCTCTATTTTAACAACGCCTCTCGGCGCATAGTGCTCCATATCGCCCGATTTTAGGAAACCGAATGGGAAATTTCTTTTTTCTTCAGCTACTCACGGTGGTCTTTGCTCTGTCTATTGCCACGACCATGTTTAATAAGCGCGTTTTAGGCTTTCCGCAAGCGATCGGTGTCCCTATTGTCTCTGCAATCTTTGTTTTCATTTTGCAGTGGGGCGCCAGTTTACTGCATGGTAATCCATTCTTTAGCATCAATATTGACAATATCGAGCAGGCTGTTCGTCACGTCGATTTCTATGATTTTCTGATCAATGGTGTGATCTGTTTTATCCTGACTTCATCTGCGCTGAAGTTTAAGGTCTCAGATTTGCGTAACCACTGGCGGCCGATCAGTATTCTGGCCGGTCTGGCTTTAGTATTCTGTGCCGTGTTCTTTGGCGTGGTGTTATATGGTTATCAGTTCCTGATTGGTAAGCATGTTGACTTGCTGGTTTTGCTGTTACTTGGGGCGGCCTTGGGCGCCACAGATCCGATCGGCATCAAAGGTGTATTGAGTTCGGTTCGCGCACCGCATCATTTGATCGTCAAGCTTGAAGGCGAATCACTGTTTAATGATGCAATGTGTATTGCCTTATTTATGACCTTGCTCAATGTCCTGCAAGGTGAAAACTTTACGGTACTGGCAGTGCTGCAAACCTTGCTTTATGAAATTGTCGTGGCGGTGCTGATTGGTCTCGGATTCGGTTTTGCGATCTTGCGGATTTTGCGCGGCAAACATGAAATGGAATCTCTGATTCTGACCACGGCCTTGCTGGCTTGTGGTTCCTATCTGGTGGCTTTGCTGGCACATGCTTCCGCGCCAATTGCCTGTGTGATTGGTGGCTTGATTGTTGGCAATAAATGGAAAGAAATTCTGGCAGATGCCGAAATTGGTGACGTTAATCATTTCTGGCATACGGTTGAGGGAATTATCAATTCATTCCTGTTTACCCTAATCGGTCTGGAATTGTTTATTCTCGACTTGAGCACCAGTCTGGTTCTGGGCGGGATGGTGGCCTTTGTGATTCTGCATTTGGCTCGTTTTGCAGCCAACTATCTGGCCTTTGCCATGTTCCCAAAAGTCAGCAAGAAAAGCTATAACGGTAGTTTGACCATCCTGTCTTGGGGCGGAGTACGTGGCGGGATTTCTTTGGCCTTAATTCTGGCGGTCGCCAATATTCCTCAGCTGGAAGCCTATAGCAGTATTCTGGTGGGCTATACCTTTATTGTGGTGCTATTATCCGGTGTGGTATGTGGCTTGGGTCTGCCTGCGGTGATGAATGCATTTTATTATAATCCCAATGAAGAAACGCAGGGCTTTAAAGGCTGGTATCAACGTATGTGCCACAAGTTGAACCGTAAGGGCTTTCGCTATATTGTCGGGGAAGATGCCAAAGGAAATGAGACCATCACTATCTTTCAGCCAGAGATTCTGATTGATCAGAAAGATGCAGATGGCGTCGCCACGGTGCATCATCCAGATAAGGTTCAGGAAGTAAAACGCTTAGAAAATCCGGATAATTTCTAAAGTTAAAACTTAGAATCTCAATATGCTATGGATTTGTTGTTAGTGAGCTGAGATCGCTTGGGTTAGCGTATTTCATCAGGCTTGATTATTTTCATCTAGCTTTTTGTGGATAGGTTGAGGTGTGATCTTTTATTTAAATGAGCTATTAATGAGATGAAAATGACCCAGACAAGTTCAGCCAATCAGGAAATGACAGAAATGATTTTGGTTGTGGTCAATCAGATTCCATATGCCAAAGTCGCCACCTACGGACAGATTGCCAGACTGGCAGGTTTACCCAAACATGCGCGATTGGTCGGGCGAGTATTAAGTCATCTAGAATCGGACACTAATATTCCCTGGTATCGGGTGATCAATGCCCAAGCGAAAATCAGTCTGAAGCAACTGGACGAACATGGCCAGAATATTCAGCAGCAAAAACTCATGCAGGAAGGAATTTGTTTTAGAGGTGATCGAGTGGATTTAAAACGCTATCAATGGGATGGTCGAGTAGAGATATAAAAATCCCCACTTGGTGAAAAGTGGGGATTTTAAAGATGATTTAGTTGCGAATCACCATTACTGGAATATCCGCTTGGCCGAGAATGCTTTGCGCTACGCTGCCAAGGAACAGTTTTTTGAAGCCAGTACGGCCATGAGAACCAATCACGATCAGGTCAGAATTTAAATCTTTAGCTGCTTTGACAATCTCGCTATAAATTACCTGACCCTCAAGGAGCTGTGTATCCACTTCAACACCGGCACCAGAGAATTTTGCTTTGGCTTCATCCAGCGTTTTTAGGATGGAAGTGCGGGCACGTTCAATCAGGTCATTGGTTTGTGCCGCAGAGATATATTCCGCAGCGATATAAGGGTCCAGCGCCAGCACCTGAACCACTGTGACTTTACTGTTAAATGCTTTGGCAATTTCTACAGCTTTATCCACTGCAGCATACGATGTTTCTGAACCGTCAACAGGTACTAAAATATGTTCAAAAGGCATTAGAATTCTCCTAAGGGGAATTTAGAGTTATAAAATTATGACGCGTTAAACCGGGTACGAATAGTTGTTTATACTTTGATCATAGCCTGTATTGTATAAAAATAAAACCAAGTAAATACATAGGTATAATGTCTAATAGATTAAAGAATCAAGCACCTGTTTAGAGCTATTGAGCTGGGTGATTTATTTAGCCTAAGTTAATAATTTATATGTAATTAATGTGATAGCCTAAGACAGTGATTAATCACATCGAATAGAGGTCGGGTCTAATTTTATTTGCGGTGACAGCTGTTCATAGCGATTTAAAATTGTTTGAGTTTCACCTGCATAAATTTTTTGCTGTAGCTGCTGGATTTTATGTTCTGTCACATGTAAACGCACACAATGTAATGCAATCTGATTTTCCCGGGTTACCGCCAGTCGTTGGGTCTGATCATATTCCGGATAGCGCTCGATTTTCTGCTGTGCTCTGCTGAGTTGTGCCAAGGACCGTTTTTGCTGCATGCTCATCAGTTGTTGCTGATTAATCCACTGTGCCACATCACGTCTGACACCATTATAATCTACGAAAATAGGCGAGATGATCTGGCAGGCACTCAGGCTTGAAAGGCTAATGAGTAAAATAAGTATTTTGATTTTATACATTTGGTGAATCCTCGAAGAATTAAAGGGTGCTAGGAATGCGTGAATTACATACTAAAAAAAGCTTTTTTGTTTAAACTTTAAAAGTTTATTCTGTATTTGCATAAAGACTGAACATTTGTGTTTTAAAATGCTTGACGATAGAGGCTGAAATTACGATAATGCGCACACAGTTTACGGCTATGTAGCTCAGTTGGTTAGAGCACCGCACTCATAATGCGGGGGTCACAAGTTCAAGTCTCGTCATAGCCACCATTTTAAAAGACCAAGCTCTCAGCTTGGTCTCTTTTTTTGTCTTTTAAAAAGTACTGAAAACCATAAAAAATATTTGAAGCATCCACTAATTTTTGCAGTTTCAGCAAAACATCATTTTTCCTTCTTAATGTTGGGGCTATTCTTCATTTTACTGCCGCATAAAAAAAAATCGCCCAAGCATTCACTTGGACGATTCTGATTTACATCACTGAAAACAGAATTTAGCTACCTGCTTTCCAGCCATTGACGATTGGATAACGA
Source organism: Acinetobacter lwoffii (assembly GCF_049367455.1). Classification (GTDB taxonomy): domain Bacteria; phylum Pseudomonadota; class Gammaproteobacteria; order Pseudomonadales; family Moraxellaceae; genus Acinetobacter; species Acinetobacter lwoffii_W. The sequence goes on along the minus strand of NZ_JBMPXW010000001.1, from coordinate 567,209 downwards.
CGCTCACGGCCATAAGAACGTGAACTGATACGTGGCCCAATGGCACCTTGGCGGCGCTTGTACTCATTGATATCAACCAGACGAATCACTTTCTTCACGACTTCAGCATCAAAGCCTTTGGTAATGATATCGTCTTGGCTCATGTCTTCTTCAATATAAGAGTACAAGATCGCATCCAGAATGTCATAGGCCGGCAAAGAGTCTTGATCGACCTGATCTGGACGCAGTTCTGCTGAAGGCGGACGGGTAATTACACGTTCCGGAATCACCGGAGTTTCTGAAATGCTGTTACGATATTTCGCCAGTTCAAACACAATGGTTTTATACACATCTTTCAGAACCGCATAACCACCAACCATGTCGCCATACAGGGTGCAATAACCAACAGCTAGTTCAGATTTATTACCGGTTGCCAGCACCAGATTACCGAATTTATTAGATAAGGCCATCAATAAGGTGCCACGTGAACGTGCTTGCAGGTTTTCCTCGGTGGCATCGACTGGAGCATTACCAAAGAATGGGAACAGCACCTGCATAAAGCCGCTTACTACTGGATTGATTTCGGCAATACCGAAAGTCACGCCCATATTTTTGGCTTGAGCCGCTGCATCTTCGACACTGATTTGTGCAGTATAAGTATACGGCATCATCACGGCTTGAACTTTATCTGCACCAAGCGCATCTACAGCAATCGCCAAGGTCAGGGCAGAGTCAATCCCGCCAGACAGGCCCAGAATCACACCTGGGAAGCCAGAGCGTTGTACATAATCACGTGTGGCCATGACCAGGCTTTGATAAATCTCAGCCATGGTGTCTAAAGCAGGTGCAATTGCGCCTTTGCTGAATTGCAGCTGTTCAGCATTAAACTCTGCAATTGCCAGATTTTCCTGGAAAGTTGGTGCCTGTAAAGCCACCTCGCCAGATTTGTTGAGCACAAAGCTGGTGCCGTCAAAGATCAGATCATCCTGGCCACCGACCTGGTTACAGTACACCAGATTGATATTTAGCTGTTTGACCAAGGCCGCCATGGTTTCAATGCGATGTTGTGGTTTACCCACTTCATATGGCGATGCATTCAGTACCAAAGCTGTGTCGATATTCAATTTTGCCAGTTGCTGAACAGTGGCTAAAGACCAGACATCTTCACAGATCAGTACGCCAAATTTATGTCCAAGATACTCAAAAACCAGATGCTGATGACCTTCGCCAAAATAACGCTTTTCATCAAATACGCCATAGTTTGGCAACACTTGCTTGTTATAAACACCCAGTACTTCGCCATCTTTCATGACAGCAGCCGAGTTATAACGCTGACCATCTTCAGTTTGATTAACAAAACCAAAGACCATGACAATATCTTTTACTTCAGTCAGTTTTTCAAAAGCCGCTTTGGTGCGTTTCACCAGGCTCGGGCGAATTAATAAGTCTTCTGCAGGGTAGCCCAGCGTTGAAAGTTCAGGAAAGATAATCAGATCCGCTTTATCTTTTTTAGCCTGATTGGCCAGATCAATCATTTTTTGCGTATTTGCATCCAGATTGCCCACATGTGGAGAGAATTGAGCAATCGCAATTTTAAAACTTTTCATTCCAAGTAAATCCTATTCCTATAGGTTGATACACTAAATTACTGATTTTTATAATTCTAATTATTCAGTTGAGTGCACTTCGATATTCATAAAATGCCAAATGGCTTAAATAAAAAAACTTTTTATCGCATGATCATTGAATCTTAATCTGCGATGCAAAATAATCATACCGGCCTATTTTATCGAAATTCTATCGATAAGCTAGAGTTGATTTAGCAGAACAGGCATTGAGTGAAAAAAGTTATTATATAAAATTAGAAAATATGCTGATTTTTTATGCATCTAGGCTTATGTAGATTTAAAGACTGAAATCTAAATTTTGGCTTTTAAAATATGCCTTAGCTATATTGTTTGGAATTAAACTGATTAAATATCATCTGTTTATTTTTGGATTTAAAATAATATTCGGAATTTTTTTTAGAAAAATATCCCGGGCAATATCGCCTTGTTGTTCAATATTGTAGGTTGAAAATGATTTGTTGGGATTAAATTGATATTTGTACGGATTATATTTTCCCAAGCTGAGAAAATAAGCACTTTGTAAAAATGCCCCTTTTAAAAGCACATTGATCTGACATTGGTGTTGATAAATATGCGCCATCTCATGAATAAAGAGCGCTTGATAAGATAAACTCTCGCGCGAATAATCTTCTCGATAATTTAAATTGCGTACATGGATGTAGCCACTGGGGGCCATAATGACATGTTTGGATTGCCAGGGCAGGTAGGGGTGATTCATGATTTTAACGCGAGAATAATCGATCAGGTTGCCAAATACCTGTTGGGAAATTTTGATTTCACCAGGCGTTAGACTGCGGCACTTAAACTGTTCAAAACGAACCAGTCTTAAAATAAAGGGCAGAAAATACAACAGCATTCAATATGCATCCTGTTTTTAGGTGACTTAGTTCGTGAATATGATTTTGATATGCTAATTTTAAAACGTTTCAGGTCAATTTTTTGTAGGCTTTTGTCAGCACTAAAAAAAACCACCCGGGAGGATGGTTTTTTTTAAGTCTTTCGACGCGGTTCGAATTAACGAACGATATCGCGTTGAACTTCGCCAGTGTAAAGCTGACGAGGACGACCGATCTTGTAAGGACCGCTGTGCATTTCTAACCAGTGGCTGATCCAGCCAACAGTACGTGCAAGCGCGAAGATTACAGTAAACATTTCAGTCGGGATACCAATCGCTTTAAGGATGATACCTGAGTAGAAGTCTACGTTCGGGTAAAGGTTACGCTTGATGAAGTATTCGTCAGAAAGCGCGATACGTTCAAGTTCCATAGCCAATGCAAGCTGTGGATCATTGATGCCAAGTGCACCAAGAACTTCGTCACAAGTTTCTTTCATTACTTTCGCACGTGGATCGAAGTTTTTGTAAACTCGGTGACCGAAGCCCATTAGTTTAACTTCTTTAGTTTTTACTTTTTCCATGAAGCCAGCAACGTTTTCTACAGTGCCGATTTCGTCAAGCATCTTAAGAACAGCTTCGTTCGCGCCGCCGTGAGCAGGGCCCCAAAGTGCAGAGATACCAGCAGCGATACATGCATACGGATTCGCACCGGTAGAACCAGCTAAACGTACTGTAGACGTAGACGCATTTTGTTCGTGGTCAGCATGAAGCGTGAAGATACGGTCCATTGCTTTTGCAAGAATTGGATCAACTTTATAATCACGGTCTGCAGGAGTAGCAAACATCATGTGCAGGAAGTTTTCTGCATAACCAAGGTCGTTACGTGGGTAAACGAATGGTTGACCGATGGTGTACTTGTAGCTCCAAGCCGCCAGCGTAGGAATCTTCGCGATTAAACGAATTGCAGTGATTTCACGGTGGTTCACATCTTCGATGTCAAGGTTGTTGTGATAGAACGCAGACAACGCACCAACCACACCTACCATGATCGCCATAGGATGCGCATCACGACGGAAACCATTGTAGAAACGGCTAACTTGATCGTGAACCATTGTATGGTTACGTACTTTAGCGTCAAATTCTTCTTTTTGCTCAGCAGTTGGAAGTTCGCCATTTAACAATAAATAGCAAGTTTCCAAGTAATCAGCTTTAGTCGCCAATTGATCGATTGGGTAGCCACGGTGTAAAAGTACACCTTTGTTGCCATCGATGAACGTGATTTTAGACTCGCACGCAGCTGTCGCCATAAAACCAGGATCAAAAGTAAAGTGACCTGCAGCCAACACATCTTTAACGTCGATTACATCTGGGCCCAATGTGCCGCTGTAAATTGGTAGTTCAATTTCTTTGCCATCAAGCTGTAAAACGGCTTTCTTGCCAGTTGCTTCAGACATTCAATAGATCTCCTGTCCTGGTGAATGTATATCCGCTTTGTCTATCAATCTTTTAATGCACAAAACGGACGGATCAAAAATTTGCTATAAGATTAGTGAGTACTGAAATTTTGTCAATTATACTTATGGATGAAAAATGACGGCCGCACAGCAGTTTAGTCACATTCGCTCAGTATAAAAAGTTCAGTAAAATCACAGCATCAAACCTCTATAATAAGTCAAATTGATGCAGAGGTGCAGAAAAAAATAGACTGCTTGGGGCATTTGTAAGCGTTTTTTCCTAGCAAGAAATGCGGGCGAAAATAGTGAAAGATTAAGGTGAGCATGCTTAAAACTATATAAATCTCATAACTTACATCGTTTTTGCCAAGCTGAATTTAACAGGTAGAATTATAAATAAAAGCAATTAATTGAATTTTGAATATGGTTCAATTGATTAAAAAGTAGCTTAATAAATGGCCAGTTTTGCAGCAAAGGTAAGCAGTATAAAAATAAATGAATGATTTTTTGAATCTAAATGCTTCAAATCGATTGAAAAACCCATCGTGTGGTGTACTAAGTCGCTATTTAACATCAGGTTATCTGAATCACTGCGCTGCTGATGAATTGGGGCAATTGGTCTGTTAAATCTAGACACTTGATTTAAATCTGAATTAAAAAGAGATTTAAATAATATTTGTGATGGAACTGTGCATCTTTAGTCTAAAACTCAAACATGATCCTGTAGGCTGAAAACCGAGTAAATTAATCATCTTAATTATTTAAAAACAATCATATAGATAGGAATTGAAAGGGTGGAATAATATATAAAGTCTGACTTATTGTTGTTAATGATTCTTATTTAATGGTTTTTTATCCAAAAAGCCAAATTCAGCCGTTTGTATTTTAATAGTTCACGTTTTATAATTCAGTGTCGTTTTGATTTTAGGCATGTATTTGCCTGAGAATGCCAGCTTTCCTTCGAATTAATTCCAACAAACTCCGGATGGAGTTTTTACTTACAGGATGCCCGCTGTGAAAAGCAACAGACCTGTCAATTTGTCCATGGGTCAAGTTTTAGAAGTAAACTTAAAATCACCCGTGGCTATTGCATCAATTCTACACCGTCTTTCAGGTGTTATCGTATTCTTACTCGTACCGGTCCTTCTATGGATTTTAGACAAGTCATTGTCTTCGCCTGAAGGTTTTGCGCAAGTTCAAGAAATCTTTAATGGTTTCATTGTTCGCTTTATTGTATGGGTATTTGTCGCCGGCATGATTTTTCACTTTATTGCGGGTGTTAAGCATTTACTTGCTGACATTGGCGTTGCTGAAGAACTAGAAAGTGGCCGTGTTGCATCTACTATCGCATTAATCTTGTCTGCAATCGGTATTGTTGCAGCATTTGTATGGATCGTACTCTAATGAAAAGCGCTACTGGTTTAACAGGTTCAGGTTCTCGCGATTGGTTTCTCCAACGTGTCAGTGCTGTAGTTCTAGCTGTTTATACCGTTGTTGTACTGGGTTGGATTCTACTGAATGGTGGTTTCAACTTTGAACAGTGGTACGGCTTTATGATGACAGTTCCAATGAAGATCATGTCTTTGTTGGCGGTCTTATCTCTTGTTGCACACGCATGGATCGGCATGTGGCAGGTATTCACGGATTATGTGACTACTCGTCAAATGGGTCCTTCAGCTTCAGGTTTACGCCTTGTACTGACTTCAGCAGTAATCATTGCTGTACTTGCATATGCAATCTGGGCGATCCAGATTTTTTGGGCGAATTGATAGGAAACAATCATGGGCGCTATAAACCCTAAAGAAGATTACACAAATATTCCGCACGAAACTTTCGATGCTGTCATCGTTGGTGGTGGTGGTTCAGGTATGCGTGCGTCTTACCAACTTGCTCAAGCTGGTTTGAAAGTTGCGGTTCTGACTAAAGTATTCCCAACTCGTTCGCACACTGTTGCAGCGCAGGGTGGTATTGGTGCATCTCTTGGTAACATGCAAGAAGATAACTGGCACTACCACTTCTACGACACTGTAAAAGGTTCGGACTGGTTAGGTGACCAAGACGCAATCGAGTTCATGACTCGTGAAGCGCCTCAAGTGGTTTATGAACTTGAACACTTGGGTATGCCATTTGACCGTAATGCTGACGGTACAATTTACCAACGTCCATTCGGTGGTCACTCAGCAAACTACGGTGAAAAAGCGGTTCCTCGTGCGTGTGCTGCTGCCGACCGTACTGGTCACGCACTTCTTCACACGCTTTATCAAAGCAACGTGAAAATGGGCACTCAGTTCTTCGTTGAATGGATTGCGCTTGACCTGATCCGTAACGAAAAAGGCGACGTTTTAGGTGTTACAGCAATTGATCAGGAAACTGGTAAAATTGCGGTATTCCAAGCAAAAGCGACTTTGTTTGCTACTGGTGGTGCTGGTCGTGTTTACCGTGCATCTACAAATGCTTATATCAACACTGGTGACGGTCTTGGTATGGCAGCTCGTGCAGGTATTCCATTACAAGATATGGAATTCTGGCAATTCCACCCAACGGGTGTTGCGGGCGCAGGCGTATTGTTAACTGAAGGTTGTCGTGGTGAAGGTGCAATCCTTCGTAACAAAGACGGCGAACCGTTCATGGAACGTTATGCACCAACTTTGAAAGACTTGGCGCCACGTGACTTCGTATCACGTTCTATGGACCAAGAGATCAAAGAAGGTCGTGGTTGTGGTCCTAAAGGCGATTACATCCTGCTTGATATGACGCACCTAGGTGCGGATACGATCATGAAACGTCTTCCATCTGTATTCGAGATTGGTAAGAAATTCGCGAACGTTGACATCACTAAAGAGCCAATTCCTGTAGTACCAACAATCCATTACCAAATGGGTGGTATTCCAACGAATATTCATGGTCAGGTGGTTGTTCCTGAGTCTCCTGAAACAGAAGCGCTTGTTGCTAACTACAACAAAGACACCGACGTTTACTCTACCAATGCTGAAGGTCGTGACTTTGCTAAGCCAGTAAAAGGTTTCTATGCAATCGGTGAATGTTCATGTGTATCTGTACACGGTGCAAACCGTCTAGGTACGAACTCATTGCTTGACTTGGTTGTATTTGGTAAGGCCGCTGGTCAACATATCATTGAATATGTTACTAAACAGCACGATGGTGAATATGAGCCACTTCCAACAACTGTGCTTCAAGAAACTGTTGAACGTATTCGTAAACTTGACGAATCGACTACAGGTGAGAATGCTCAAGACGTTGCTGATGCAATCCGTGATATCGTTCAAGATCACGCTGGTGTATTCCGTACATCTGCGCTTCTGGACGAAGGTGTGAAGCAGATTCTTGCAATTGAACCGCGCGTACGCAACATTCACTTGAAAGACAAATCTAAAGTATTTAACACTGCACGTATTGAAGCACTTGAAGTTGAAAACTTGTATGAAGTTGCGAAAGCAACGCTTATTTCAGCTGCTGCTCGTAAAGAATGCCGTGGTGCACATACGGTTGTAGACTTTGAAGAGTCTCCAGACCATGCTGAATACCCATATGGTCGTCGTGATGATGAGTGGATGAAGCACACTTTATGGTTCTCTGCAGACAACCGTCTAGAGTATAAGCCAGTTCGTTACCGTCCATTGTCGGTTGACGCGATTCCACCTAAACCACGTACATTCTAATCAGGAGAATTCAGATGAGTAGAGGTACTCGTACATTTCATATCTACCGCTACGATCCTGACAAGGATAAAGCACCGTACATGCAAACTTTTAAGCTGGAACTGACTGACAAGCACCGTATGTTGCTTGACGCACTTCTCGCATTAAAAGTACAGGACGAAACTTTAACGTTCCGTCGTTCATGTCGTGAAGGTATTTGTGGTTCTGATGGCGTGAACATCAATGGTAAAAACGGTTTGGCGTGTCTTTGGAACCTGAACGATTTACCAAATGAAATTACTGTTCGTCCATTGCCTGGTCTTCCTGTAGTGAAAGATCTGGTGGTTGACATGAACCAGTTCTATGATCAGTACAACAAGATCCATCCATTCTTGATCAACAACCAGCCTGCACCGCCTAAGGAACGTTTACAGTCTCCTGAAGAGCGTGAGCATCTTGATGGTCTATATGAATGTATTCTATGTGCATGCTGTTCAACTTCATGCCCGTCATTCTGGTGGAACCCGGACAAGTTCTTGGGTCCTTCAGCATTGTTGAACGCTTACCGCTTCATTATTGACTCGCGTGATACGGGAACACAAGAGCGTTTGGCTCGTCTAGACGACCCGTTCTCATTGTTCCGTTGTAAAGGCATTATGAACTGTGTATCTGTATGTCCTAAAGGCTTGAACCCAACTAAAGCAATCGGTCACATCCGTAATATGCTTTTAGATATGGCAGGCTAATAGGCTGCTCTTCGCAGTTTAGAAAAAAGCACACCTTCAGGTGTGCTTTTTTTATGCAACCTATTGGAAAAATTAAAAAATCATAAGATAAAAATAAAGATACTATACTTAAAATGTATAAAGTTGAGTGAAACAGTTAGGAAAAGGGTAAGGGCTTTGAGCGCCATATAAGAAGAACATGTGATTATTTTGGGTATTTATGATTTTTAGATGTAAAACTGACCTGAAAAATAGCAAGAACGATGTTATTATATAACGGAAATTTAAGGAGGGAGTGGATTGAAAAGTTTGCTCTCTTTTTATTTATCGGAAATGCTTAGGACTTAAGTCTACATTGAATCTATTTTTGAGATAAAGCACCATATATTAGAGTAAAATATCTGAACTGTATTTAGCCAATTTATGGAAGGTATGTGTCAAAAAAATCAATTGAAAAGTTGAGAACATGTTAGCATTTAGCCCATGACTATGTTTAAAAAATGCCACGCCAGGTACATTTTTTAAACACTGCATAATCAGGGACTGGTATATAAAAGGTAGACCCGAGTCGCTTTAGAAAAAATCTTTGTTAATGCTTGCTTTTTTCTAAGTCGATTTGCAAAAAATTGCCCGGTTTCGATCGGGTATTCAATGAGTGATGATGCCGCTGAGGGGCGTTATTGTTCATTAAACATATCAAGATTTTCTTGGTGTGGTGATAACGCCTCATGGCTTATGCCTTATGGGGGACTAGTATCATATTACCAATTTGATGCTAATAATCCTGGGTTTTGCTTAAAAAGCATCCTGAAAATGTTTTTGCAATAGGAAATGGGTCCACAAATGCAAGAAGTTGCTGACGCTCTGCGTCTTGACACTGAACTTTCCGCTGATAGTGCAGCGTATATTGAAGAACTTTATGAGCAGTATCTGACTGCTCCAGACTCAGTGGGTGCTGACTGGAGAGCGTACTTCGATAAATTCCCAAAAGGTGATCAACCACACAGTAATGTACGTGAGCAATTCCTACTTTTAGGTCGCAATTCAAGCCGTATTCAGCCTATTGTTCAGTCGACAGTCAGCTCAGAGCATGAACGTCGTCAAATTGGCGTACTACAGCTGATTGCTGCGTACCGTAACCGTGGCCACCAGAAAGCAAAACTGGATCCATTAGGTTTGGCGAAGCGTGAAGTTGTGCCTGATCTAGATCTTGCTGCGCATGGTTTGACTCAGTCTGACTTAGACACAGTATTCAATACTGGTAACCTGGCGATCGGTAAAGAAGAAGCGACTTTGGCTGAAATGGTTCAGTCAATGGAAGCCACTTACTGTGGTTCAATCGGTGCTGAATACATGCACATCGTGGACACCAAAGAAAAACGTTGGATTCAACAACGTCTAGAAAGTGCACGCGGTCAATATGGCTTCAATGCTGATCAAAAGAAACATGTCCTTGAGCGTTTAACTGCGGCTGAAGGCCTAGAAAAATATCTTGGTAATAAATTCGTTGGTGCCAAACGTTTCGGCGTTGAAGGTGGTGAAGCATTCATCCCGATGGTCAACGAAATTATTCAGCGTGCAGGTTCTGTAGGCTGTAAAGAAGTTGTGATCGGTATGCCTCACCGCGGCCGTTTAAACCTTCTTGTTAACATCATGGGTAAGAACCCGGCTGACCTGTTTGGTGAGTTCGAAGGTAAGTCTATTCACAAGAAAGGTTCTGGTGACGTTAAGTATCACCAAGGCTTCTCTTCAAACGTGATGACTCCAGGTGGCGAAGTTCACTTGGCATTGGCGTTTAACCCGTCACACCTTGAAATCGTTGGCCCTGTGGTTGAAGGTTCAGTACGTGCACGTCAAGTACGTCGTAAAGACATTGGCGGCGATGACGTATTGCCACTAATCGTACACGGTGATGCTGCATTTGCAGGTCAGGGCGTTAACCAGGAAACTTTCCAGATGTCACAAACTCGCGGTTATACCGTGGGTGGTACAGTGCACATTGTAATTAACAACCAGGTTGGTTTCACGACGTCTGATCCACGTGACGCACGTTCTACAGAATACTGTACTGACATCGCAAAAATGATTCAGGCACCGATCTTCCATGTGAATGGTGATGATCCTGAAGCTGTGGTGTTCATTTCACAATTGGCACATGACTTCCGTCATACCTTCCGTAAAGACGTTGTGATTGACATGTTCTGCTACCGTCGTCGTGGTCATAACGAAGCGGATGAGCCAGCTGCAACTCAACCAATGATGTATCAAGTGATTAACAAGAAAGCGACTACGCGTACGCTTTATGCGGATCAATTGGTACAACAGGGTGTTCTTGATCGCGCAAGTGCAGATCAAATGGTTGAAAACTACCGTGCAGACCTGGAAGCGGGTAATCACGTTGCCAATGCACTGGTACTTGAACCAAACAAAAAAATGTTTGTGGATTGGACTCCTTACTTAGGTCATGAGTACACAGACGAGTGGGATACAACTTTCCCAATCGAACGTCTAAAAGAGCTTGGCAAGAAAATGCGTGAGCTTCCTGAAGGCTTCGTGATGCAGCGTCAAGTTGCAAAAGTAATTGATGACCGTCTGAAAATGCAAACGGGTGAAATGCCTCTGAACTGGGGTGCTGCTGAAACTCTGGCGTATGCAACTGTACTAGATGATGGTTACTTGCTTCGTTTAACGGGTGAAGACGTAGGTCGTGGTACTTTCTCACACCGTCATGCAAAACTGCATAATCAGGTAGATGGTTCAACTTATCTTCCACTGTGTAACCTGAAAGAAAACCAGCCGCGTACTGCAATCTATGACTCTTTATTGTCAGAGATGGCTGTATTGGCATTTGAATATGGTTATGCGACGACTCTTCCTAAGAGTTTGATCATCTGGGAAGCGCAATTCGGTGACTTCGCAAACTGTGCACAGGTTGTCATTGACCAGTTCATCTCATCTGGTGAAACCAAATGGGAGCGTGTATGTGGCTTAACTATGCTTCTTCCACACGGTTTTGAAGGTCAAGGTCCAGAGCATTCATCTGCACGTTTGGAACGTTTCTTGCAGCTATGTGCTGAAGACAACATGCAAGTCATCACACCGACCACGCCTGCGCAGATTTTCCACGCATTACGTCGTCAAGCGATTCGTCCAATCCGTAAGCCATTGATTGTTACTTCGCCGAAATCTTTACTTCGTCACAAGCTTGCTGTATCTAGCCTTGAAGAGCTTGCAAACGGTACATTCCAAACCGTGATTGATGAAGTAGACAACATCAACAAGTCAGATGTAACCCGTCTGGTACTGTGTGGTGGTAAGGTGTATTACGACCTAGTTGAAAAACGTCGTGAAAAAGAATTGAACAACACTGCAATTGTACGTATTGAACAATTATATCCATACCCAGAAAAACGCCTGGCAGAAGTGCTTGCGCAATATCCAAACGTTAAAGAACTTGTTTGGGCGCAAGAAGAACCGAAGAACCAAGGCGCTTGGTTGTTCATCGCACCGCGTCTATATGACGACGTGATGAAAGCGGGTAAACAAGTACGTATTAGCTATGCAGGCCGTGAAGCTTCTGCTGCACCGGCATGTGGTTCACCATATTTGCATGCAAAACAACAAGCTCAGCTCATCAACGACGCGCTTGCGATCGACGCTGAATAATCCAGGAGATTCTAAGTAATGGCAACCGAAATTAAAGCACCGGTATTCCCAGAGTCAGTTGCGGACGGTACGATCGCAACTTGGCACAAACAACCAGGTGAAGCAGTGTCACGTGATGAAGTGATCTGCGATATTGAGACTGATAAAGTTGTTTTAGAAGTTGTTGCTCCTGCAGACGGTACACTTGCATCTATTATTAAAGGTGAAGGCGATACTGTTCTTTCAGCTGAAGTCATTGCACAGTTTGAAGAAGGTGTTGTTTCTGGCGCTACGCAAACTCAAGCAGTTCAGTCTGAAGAGAAAGTTGAACAAGCTGCTGCGCAAACTGAAGCGGGTAATGCACCGATCGTTGAACGTCAACAAGTACAGGATCAGGCTCCAGCAGTGCGTAAAGCATTGACTGAATCTGGTGTTGCAGCAGCTGATGTTGCAGGTACAGGCCGTGGCGGTCGCATCACGAAAGAAGATGTGGCAAATCATCAGGCGAAACCGGCAGCACCTGCAGCGCAACCATTAAGCGTTGCAGTGGGCGAGCGTATCGAAAAACGTGTTCCTATGACTCGTCTTCGTAAGCGTGTTGCTGAACGTTTACTTGCAGCGACTCAAGAAACTGCAATGTTGACGACGTTCAACGAAGTGAACATGAAACCAATCATGGAAATGCGTGCTCAATACAAAGATGCATTCGAGAAGCGTCACGGTGCGCGTCTTGGCTTCATGTCATTCTTCGTTAAAGCAGCAACTGAAGCACTTAAACGCTATCCAGCGGTAAATGCTTCAATTGATGGCGATGACATCGTGTATCACGGTTACTACGACATTGGTGTTGCAGTTTCATCTGAGCGTGGTCTAGTGGTTCCTGTACTTCGTGATACAGACCGCATGAACTATGCTGAAGTTGAAAACGGCATCCGTGCATATGCTGGCAAGGCACGTGACGGTAAACTGGGTATCGAAGATATGACTGGCGGTACATTCACTATTACTAATGGTGGTACTTTCGGTTCATTGCTTTCTACACCAATTCTAAATACACCACAAACTGCGATTCTGGGTATGCATAAAATCCAGGAACGTCCGATGGCGGTGAATGGTCAAGTAGAAATCTTGCCAATGATGTACCTTGCACTGTCTTATGACCACCGTTTAATCGATGGTAAAGAAGCAGTCGGTTTCCTTGTAACAATCAAAGAATTGTTAGAAGAGCCAGCGCGTCTGATCCTTGATCTGTAATTTATTCATTAAAAATCTCCCCTAACCCCTCTTTAAAAAGAGGGGAAGATCCCTCTTTGGAAAAGGGGGATTAATAAGGGGGACTAGTTGGAGATAAACATGTCTCAATTCGATTTAGTCGTAATTGGTGGTGGCCCGGGCGGCTACGAAGCAGCAATTCGTGCAGCTCAACTTGGTTTTAAAGTTGCGTGTATCGAAAAACGTATTCATAAAGGTAAACCATCTTTAGGTGGTACTTGCTTAAACGTCGGTTGTATCCCGTCTAAAGCTTTACTTGATTCTTCACATCGTTATGAAGATACAGTTCAACATCTAGATGACCATGGTATTACGACTGGTGAAGTTAAATTCGATCTTTCTAAAATGCTGGCTCGTAAAGACAAAGTTGTAGATCAATTGACTGGCGGTATCGATCAGTTACTTAAAGGTAATGGCATCGAGTGGTTAAAAGGTACGGGTAAACTGCTTGCAGGTAAAAAAGTAGAATTTGTTTCTCACGAAGGTGAAACTCAAGTTTTAGAGCCTAAATATGTGATTCTTGCGACGGGTTCTGTACCAGTAAATATTCCAGTGGCTCCTGTAGATCAAGACTTAATTGTTGATTCTACTGGCGCGCTTGAATTCCCAGAAGTACCTAAGCGTTTAGGTGTAATTGGTGCGGGCGTGATCGGTCTTGAGCTTGGTTCTGTATGGCGTCGTCTTGGTGCTGAAGTTGTTGTATTTGAAGCAATGGATGCATTCTTACCAATGGCTGATAAAGCATTGGCAAAAGACTTCCAAAAACTGTTGACTAAGCAAGGTATGGATATCCGTATCGGTGCAAAAGTTGCAGGTACTGAAATCAATGGTCGTGAAGTAACGGTTAAATATAACCAAGCTGGTGAAGACAAAACTGAAACTTTCGATAAATTGATCGTTTGTGTCGGTCGTCGCGCATATGCTGAAGGTTTATTGGCTGATGATTCAGGCATTAAATTGACTGAACGCGGTTTGGTTGAAGTCAACGATTGGTGTGCAACTTCAGTTGAAGGCGTATACGCAATTGGTGACTTGGTACGTGGTCCAATGCTTGCGCATAAAGCAATGGAAGAAGGCGTAATGGCGGTTGAGCGTATTCACGGTCATGCTGCACAAGTGAACTATGACACCATTATTTCTGTAATTTACACACATCCGGAAGCGGCGTGGGTAGGTTTAACAGAACAGCAAGCGACTGAAAAAGGTCACGAAGTTAAAACGGGTCAATTCGGTTTTGCTGTGAACGGTCGTGCTTTAGCTGCGGGTGAAGGTGCCGGTTTCGTGAAGTTTGTTGCTGATGCAAAAACGGATCGTTTACTCGGTATGCACGTGATTGGACCTGCTGCGTCTGATATCGTTCACCAAGGTATGATCGCGCTTGAGTTTGTATCTTCAGTTGAAGATCTTCAGTTGATGACTTTCGGTCACCCGACATTCTCTGAAGTGGTACATGAAGCTGCACTTGCAGTTGATGGGCGTGCAATTCACGCGATCCAACGTAAGCGTAAGTAATTCGAAAAAAGAGCGACTTAGGTCGCTCTTTTTACATTTCATGGTTGTTTTTATTGGAACAATCATCTAAAAATAAAGATAACGATTTTAAGAAATGCTGGTACTGCTTTGACGGACGTCTGGGTGCTAGTGGGTTATAACAAGGCAAAGAAGTAATAAAAGGTTATTCAATGAATTTACATGAGTATCAAGCAAAAGCGCTATTAAAAAAATATGGTATGCCTGTACAGGAAGGGATACTTGCCACCAATGCCGATGAAACGGTGCATGCTTTCGAGCAGTTGGGTGGAAAGTTTGCAGTATTGAAAGCACAGGTGCATGCGGGTGGCCGAGGTAAGGCTGGTGGGGTAAAAGTAGTGAAATCGGCTACTGAGGCTGCTGAATATGCCAACCAGATTATTGGTTCACGCTTGGTGACTTATCAGACTGATGTCAATGGTCAGCCGGTCAATAGCATTTTAGTTTCTGAGGATGTTTATCCGGTTGAGCGCGAGCTGTATTTGGGCGCTGTGGTGGATCGCTCGACTCGCCGCATCACTTTTATGGCATCGACTGAAGGCGGTGTTGAAATTGAGAAAGTGGCCGAAGAAACCCCTGAAAAAATTATTAAAGTTGAGGTTGATCCTTTAGTTGGTCTAATGCCATTTCAGGCGCGTGAAGTTGCTTTTGCACTTAAACTCAAAGATGGACAAATCAATCAATTTGTTAAAGTCATGACGGCTGCCTATCAGGCATTTGTAGACAATGATTTTGCACTTTTCGAAATCAATCCGCTGTCTGTGCGTGAAAACGGCGACATTCTGTGTGTCGATGCCAAAATCGGAATTGATTCGAATGCACTGTACCGTTTGCCTGAAGTGGCTGCTTTGCGTGATAAGTCTCAAGAAAATGAACGTGAGTTAAAAGCCTCTGAGTTTGATCTAAACTATGTGGCACTTGAGGGTAACATTGGTTGTATGGTCAATGGTGCCGGTCTTGCCATGGCAACCATGGATATTATTAAGCTGTATGGCGGTCAACCAGCCAACTTCCTGGATGTGGGTGGTGGTGCGACCAAGGAGCGTGTGATTGAAGCCTTTAAAATTATCTTGGCAGATCACTCTGTCCAGGGTGTATTGATTAATATTTTTGGTGGAATTGTACGTTGTGACATGATTGCTGAAGCAATTATTGCAGCGGTTCAGGAAGTAAATGTGACAGTTCCTGTGGTTGTTCGCCTCGAAGGCAACAATGCGGAACTGGGTGCAAAATTACTGGATGAATCAGGTTTGAAATTGATTTCTGCACATGGTCTTGCTGACGCTGCAGAAAAAATCGTTGCTGCTGTAAAAGCTTAAGGAGTATCTAACATGAGCGTATTAGTTAATAAAGACACTAAAGTATTGGTACAGGGCTTTACAGGCAAAAACGGTACATTCCATTCTGAACAGGCTTTAGCCTACGGCACTAAAGTCGTGGGTGGTGTAACCCCGGGTAAAGGTGGTCAAACCCATTTAGAATTGCCTGTATTTAATACCATGCGTGAAGCAGTGAAAGAAACAGGTGCAGATGCTTCAGTGATTTATGTTCCGGCACCCTTTGTACTGGACTCTATTGTTGAAGCGGTTGATTCTGGCATTGAGTTAATTGTGGTAATTACTGAAGGTGTACCGACCATCGACATGCTCAAAGCCAAGCGTTATCTGGAAACCAATGGTAATGGCACACGTCTGATCGGGCCAAACTGTCCGGGTATTATTACGCCGGGTGAATGTAAAATCGGGATCATGCCGGGACATATTCATCAGCCCGGTAAAATCGGGATTATTTCACGTTCAGGCACACTGACTTATGAGGCTGTGGCGCAAACTACAAAACTCGGTTTAGGTCAGTCGACCTGTATCGGTATTGGTGGTGACCCGATTCCGGGCATGAACCAGATTGACTGCTTGAAACTGTTCCAGGAAGATCCACAAACTGAAGCTATCATTATGATTGGTGAGATTGGCGGTACTGCGGAAGAAGAAGCTGCGGAATATATTCAATCGAATGTGACCAAGCCAGTTGTTGGTTATATTGCGGGTGTGACTGCACCTAAGGGCAAGCGTATGGGTCACGCAGGTGCGATTATTTCAGGTGGTAAGGGTACAGCAGAAGAAAAATTTGCTGCCTTTGAGCGTGCAGGTATGGCGTATACACGTAGTCCAGCTGAACTCGGTTCAACCATGCTACAAGTGTTAAAAGATAAAGGTTTGGCTTGATATTCACATTAGACCTTCAATAAAAAAGCTCCCAGATGGGAGCCTTTTTATATCTCAGTCTATTTTTAGGTTTTAGTTTTAAGGCTTTGGGTCATCCCGTTGATATCCCCACCTTGAATACCAAGCTCACTCATCAGACTGTCAATGAGCGGTGCTTGGCTACGATAACGTAGGGCGCTATTCACCACCTGATCTGACAGGGCAACATTGCTACCTTCATGATGGGCATCTGCCTGACAGGCACCGGCATGACTGCCATGTAGGCCATTCACGTGGAGAATCTTGATATCATCAATATTTTCCATTGGCTTGACACTTTCCCGGATAATTTCAGGCAAGTATTTCAGCATGGCCAGACGAATCTGCATTTCGACTTGTTCAGGTGACAGGACGTTATTGGCTTCATTGACCGCACGCGTACCTTCAGCATCGACCTGATACTGTTTCTCCATTGCCTGAGCCAGTAGGATTTTTGCATCCGCTTCACCCTTGGCTTTAAGGCGGACTTTTTCTGCTTCGGCCTCAGCCGCAATACGTACGGCTTCTGCATCATCTGCTGCCGCCTGTTTTCCAGCTTCAGCGGCAACTGTAATGGCAATTGCATCTTTTTCAGCATGTTCTTTGGCTGCGACCAGCTCAACTGCCTTTTGACGCTCTGCCTGCTGGATTTGGCGTACAGTGATGACTTCTTCTTCCGCTTTTACCGCTTGAGCACGTGCCTGATCGGCTTGCGCTTTGGCTTCAGATTCGGCGCGAGATTTTTCTGCAATGGCAATGGCACGATCCTGTTCGGCCAGCTCAATAGTTTTCTTTTGTTCGACTTGGGCTTTTTGAATCAGCTGCGCTTTTTGGATATTCTCATTTTCTACATCACGGGCCGCTAAAATACGCTTGAGGTCGACTTCTCGTTCAGCAGCAATTTGTGCTTCTTCTGCTTCACGTTTTTTACCGGCTTCCTGAGCAGAAATTTCAGCCAGTTGCTCGGCACGGCGAATGGCAATTTCGCGTTCCTGTTGCAGCTTGGCATATTCTTCTTCACGAATGATTTGCAGGCGCGCCTGTTCTGCTTCCAGATTTTTAGTTTTGATCGCCAGGTCGGTATCCTGCTCGATATGATTTCGCTTGCGACGACGATCTTCAATGGTTTCAGTGAGCTTGGTCAGGCCTTCAGCATCAAAGGCATTTTGTGGCAATCTATACTTGAAAATATAGAAATACAAGCTATACTTGATTTAATATGGAATTATTGAGTTTTAGTAATTGAACGGCTTTGTTGCACAAACCTATCTGTAAAGGCTTTTTCAGCGATATAATTTTCAAATGAAGAAGCCTACACACAAAATCTACCGCACAACCAATTGGCCCGCATATAACCGAGCACTCATGAGTCGCGGAAATATTGCCATTTGGTTTGATCCTGCTACGCAATGGTATGCGCCATCAAAAGGCAAACAAGGGCGAAATCAAACCTACTCCGACGCAGCCATCCAATGCTGCTTAATGATTAAATCCTTATTTCGTCTGTCTTTACGTATGGTTACTGGCTTTGTGCAAAGTCTGATTAAACTTTGCGGATTAAATTGGATAGCTCCAGATTACACCACGCTTTGTAGAAGACAAAAGCATATTGATATTGCAATCAGCTACCAAAAAAGTAGCGATGGGCTGCATCTACTCATGGACTCTACAGGCATGAAGTTTCTAGGTGAGGGCGAATGGAAGCGCAAGAAACATGGACCTGAATATCGTCGCCAATGGCGTAAACTACATATTGGTATAGATGCCAAAACCCTGCAAATACGAGCAGTTCAGCTTACAACCAATAATGTCAGTGATTCACAGGTGCTTGGTGATTTACTTAATCAGATTCCACAAGATGAGCGGATTGACTCTGTTTATACCGATGGAGCTTATGACACCAAGCAATGCCGTCAGGTCATTGCAGATCGGCAAGCGCATGCGGTGATTCCACCTAGAAAAAATGCGAAACCATGGAAAGATACAAAGAGTAGCTCGCTAGAACGAAATGAATTACTTCGAACAGTTAAACGTTTAGGCAGGACACTATGGAAAAAATGGTCAGGCTATCATCGGCGAAGTTTGGTAGAAACCAAGATGCATTGCATTAAATTATTGGGCGATAAACTGAGTGCAAGGAGCTTTCAAAGCCAAGTCAATGAGATTCATACACGTGTGGCAGTCCTTAACAGATTTACGGAATCAGGTCGACCATTTACCCAAGTTACGCCTTAAATTTGGCTCAATTAGGGGCGCTTTGCATTTCAAATCTTTGTGCAACAAAGCCGTTGTAAACGAACCTAATAAACATACTAAACATTTCTTAGAATTTATTCATTCGATTTTTAGAATGAAAATATCTTTCATAAACAAACAGATTGACTTAAAAAGCTTCATTGTTAAAGCAAAAAAATTAAATCATTTCCATGTGCTGAAAGCTAGATTTAATGAATTACCTTTATCAAAAAATTCTAAAGGTTCATTGGAGGTAACTTCAACAGAAAATGCAATCCTAGATTTCGAAAAAATATTTGGTGATATTTACTATGATTTGGCAAAAGTGAAATTTTCATATCTCGATGAAGTAACCTATACCATTGAATTATCTAAGAATGGATTAATATTTGCCTCTAAAAATTCTGAATTGAGATTGAAGACTGTTTCTAAATTAATAGCCTTACTATTCTTTATTTGATGGTGTGGTAATGTCTACTATCAGAATACTTCTGTGAGTAAGTTATGTATAAAGAAAAAATGGAATTTTTAAAAAGATTTCTACGAAAAAAATAAAAAAATATGGAATTTTTAAAAAATGGATTTTTTTAGAATTTAAATTTAAAAAACAAAAGGTTAATAAGAAATTCCACTTTTTCTAGTATAGTGTGGTTTTCATTGAAATATTTAAATCCAGTTTGATCCAGGCCAGTCAGGGAAACGGTTTCCAGTTCCAGACCATTTTTATGCAAATCTTCTGAAACCACTTGCTGTACTTTTTGTACAAAGTCGACCCGTTTTTCATGCAGTTCTTCCATGGCCATTTCTGCTGCTACTGCACGCAGTGAATCGACAAATTTGCCTTCGACCAGATTTTTTAATTCATTCGGTGACATGGTCTTTTGCCCGAGCGTTTGTGCGGCTGTTGCAATTGAATCAGCAGTAGGTTTGACCCGCACATAGAATTCGGCCATGACGTCCACGCGCATACGGTCACGGGTAATCAGTGCCTGATCATCTGCACGGCGCACTTCAAGACGCAGAGTGTTCATATTGACTTGAATAATTTCATGCAAGACTGGGAGCACGATTGCGCCTCCGCCCAAAATCACTTTTTCACCACCCCAACCGGTACGCACAAAGGAGATTTCTTTACTGGACCGGCGGTATAGACGCGCAATGATGAGACCGAAGGTCACCAGTGCTGCAAAAATAATTCCAGAAATAATTAAAATATTATATAAATCAAAAGTTAACATTGTTATAAAGTCTCAGTTTGGTTCTGGCTGAATAAAATTAGAGTGCAGTGGCTTGAAAGCCATTTTTGGTTTTATGGGTCAGTACGACATTCTGACCTTGATTTAAAATTTGATTGGTTTCTGGTTCGACTAAAACATAATGGGTCTGGCCATGCTGATCCCAGACTTTGGCTTGTGCAGGAGAGTTGACTTTGGCATCACCCAGAATAATGATTGCGGTACGCCCAATAAGCTCGTCACTATAAATGGCAGAAGTTTCATCTTGAGGCATAAGCTTGCTGGCAGCCATGGCAAGCCAGCGCACTATCGGCATACACAGAAACAGACAGGCTGGGGAAATTAGCCATACATTGAAGAGCTGGCTGGTCAGGCGTTCAAATATTCCCTGAATCAATAAGCCACTCAGGCCATAACTGGTCAGAAAAATGATGAGCCAGATAAATAAAGGCAGACGTCCCAGATATAACCAGTCAAATACTTTGGTGAAAAAGCCGGGATGTTGATCTGGATTAATTTCTGGTTGCAGGGGGTCTTCAGGCAAAAACTGTTCTAACATATTCTGCGAGCCGCCACCGAGCAGCAGTAATATGCATTCCAGTGCAGCAAACATCAGCATCAGACTCAGGCTGATACTAAATACGATATTTGACGGATGAGTAAACAGTTCCCACATTTTTTTATCTCTATAATTATGTTTTTAGGAAAAGTGTCTGAAAGTTTTTATTGATATAACGATAACAGTAATTGCTGATTTTGTATGCAAAAAAATAACAAAAAACCTTATAAACAAGGATTGAATATATTGATTATTTAATAATTATTGAACTATTAAAATTAATAATAAACTATAAGTTAACTGGATGTTTGAGCAAGTAATGTCATAACGGCAATAGGAATTTGGCATTCTGTCTAAGCTTGTCTGAGAGTTTGATAGAGATACATCGAACTGAGTATCTCTAAATTTTTCTGTTCAAGTTTAAAGTAGGGCAGTCTGAATCCGGACTTTCATATCTAGAGTCTGTTGCAGAATATAGTGTTGCATCCATTTGACCTGTTCGCCCATAGGATTGACCTTGACTGCAGTATTCAGGAAGTCGAGATCAGGCTGCTTGAAAAGCTGTTGTTGCAAGGTTTGCTCCAAAATCTGACTGTTGGTTGTCAAAGGTAATGCCACTAGATAGAACGCTTTAGGATAATTATAAAAGGCATATAATAAGTTAAAGGCTTTTTGATCACCTTTTAGGTTGCCAGCACCAATTTCGTAAGCTGCGTTCTGGTTGCTATAAGTAACGCCGATTAGAAATTCCCAATGACCTTCTTGCAAACGTAGACCAAACTGTAATCCGATTTGATCCGCGGTCAGCTCGTGTTGCAGATAGATATTTAAAGGCTTGCCATCGTCACTGAAAGGTTCTTGCAAGACCAAAATATTTTGCTGGTGCTGATAAATATAACCAGCAAGCTGGGCCTGTTCCAGACGGGTTTTTACAGTGGCAAGATCAAAAGCACTATAGGGCATAAGCAAAGTATATATAAAGGGGAGAATTGAACTTACTCTAGTAATTTTTCAACTATTTGAGAACCACTACTTTAGATTATTTTTCTAGGATTTTATTGGCTTAGCGACAGGTTAATATATACCTCTACCATACAATATCCTCGCTTGAATTGTGCAAATCATTGATTCATAAAAACTGATATTCATTATTGATGAATTTTTATATGAGCTTTTGATATATCAATATCATAAAACAAGCAATGGATAGGATAAGTAAATCATTATAATGAATATAAATTTTCAAAAGTGTCATAAGTACACGTTTTTCTAAGCTGGTGTTGTCCATGTCGTTAAATGAGGAAAGACTTACTCATCTCAAACAGCTTGAAGCTGAGAGTATTCATATCATCCGCGAAGTTGCTGCCGAGTTTGAAAATCCGGTCATGCTGTATTCGATTGGTAAAGATTCAGCGGTCATGCTGCATCTTGCGCTAAAAGCGTTTTACCCAGCAAAACTTCCATTTCCATTATTACATGTCGATACAGGCTGGAAGTTTAAAGACATGATCACTTTCCGGGACAATATGGCGAAAACCCATGGTTTCGATTTGATCGTGCATCAGAATAAAGAAGGGGTTGAGGCAGGTATTAACCCGTTCGACCACGGTAGTTCTAAATATACCGACATCATGAAAACTCAGGGCTTAAAACAGGCCCTGGATAAATACGGTTTTGATGCTGCTTTTGGTGGCGCGCGCCGTGATGAAGAAAAATCACGTGCCAAGGAACGTGTTTATTCATTCCGTGATTCGAAACATCGTTGGGATCCGAAAAACCAACGTCCAGAACTTTGGAATCTTTATAACGGTAAAGTGAACAAGGGCGAAAGTATTCGTGTATTCCCATTATCTAACTGGACTGAGCTGGATATCTGGCAATACATCTATTTAGAGAGTATTCCATTAGTACCACTTTATTTGGCTGCAGAACGTCCTGTGGTTGAACGTAGTGGCACACTTATTATGGTTGATGATGAACGTATGCCTTTAAAAGAAGGTGAAGTTCCACAAATGAAATCGGTACGTTTCCGTACTTTGGGTTGTTATCCATTAACAGGTGCTGTGGAATCTACAGCCAATACCTTGCCGGAAATTATTCAGGAAATGTTGCTGGCAACCAGTTCTGAGCGTCAAGGTCGTATGATTGACCATGATGAAGCAGGCTCGATGGAGAAGAAGAAGCAGGAAGGCTACTTCTAATCTCCCCCTAAAATCTCCCTTGCGCAGCAGTGCTGCTCACCTTTTTGAGAAAGAGGGGCTTAAAAAGCGGAGTAAAGTCTCCCTTTTCTAAAGGGCGATTTAGAGGGATTAAAAACCGATTTCTAAAGAATATGTGGAGCTTTGAGCGATGTCTCATCAATCTGATTTAATCAGCCAAGATATCTTGGGCTATCTGAAACAACATGAAAATAAAGACCTGTTGCGTTTTCTGACTTGCGGTAACGTGGACGATGGTAAATCGACGTTAATCGGTCGTCTGCTATACGATTCAAAATTGATTTATGAAGATCAATTACAGGCCGTGACCCGTGACTCGAAAAAAGTCGGTACGACAGGTGATGCACCTGACTTGGCGCTTCTGGTCGATGGTTTACAAGCAGAGCGTGAGCAAGGCATTACCATTGATGTGGCCTATCGTTATTTCTCGACTGAAAAACGTAAGTTCATCATCGCGGACACGCCGGGACACGAACAGTACACTCGTAACATGGCGACAGGTGCATCGACGTGTGACCTTGCAATCATTTTGATTGATGCACGTTATGGCGTGCAAACCCAGACACGTCGTCATACCTTTATTGCGAGTTTGCTCGGGATCAAGAACATCATTGTTGCGATCAACAAGATGGACTTGGTGGAATTCTCTGAAACACGTTTCAATGAAATCCAGGCTGAATATGCGGCATTCGTTGCACAATTGGGCGATCGTAAACCAAGCAATATCATCTTTACGCCTATTTCTGCATTGAATGGCGATAACGTGGTGAACAAGTCAGCCAATACGCCATGGTACACTGGTGAAACGCTGATGGGTACACTTGAATCGGTGGAAATTAACCGTAGTTCAGCGAAGCAGGATTTCCGTTTCCCTGTGCAATACGTGAACCGTCCAAACCTCGACTTCCGTGGTTTCTGCGGTACGATCGCACTTGGCGATATCAATGTTGGCGATACCGTAACAGCATTACCTTCTGGTAAATCATCGACTGTCAAAGAAATTGTCACTTTTGATGGCAATCTTGAGCATGCAGTTGCAGGTCAGGCAGTGACTTTAACGCTTAACGATGAAATTGATATTTCACGTGGTAACGTGTTAATTCGTGCGGATCAAGCTGTTCCAAATATTTCCCGTTCAGTTCAAGCGACTGTTGTGTGGATGGCAGATCAACCACTTGTACTGGGTAAGCTGTACAACATCAAGATTGGTACGCAAACCGTTCCGGCAAAAGTAACGGCAATTCATTACCGTACCAACGTTAACACATTGGAAAAAGTTCAGGTGGATAAGCTTGAGCTGAATGCAATTGCCAATGTGACTGTTGAATTTGATGCACCAGTGGTCTTTGACCGTTATCAGGACAGCCGTTTCACCGGTTCGTTTATTTTCATCGATCGTTTGAATAACGTGACGATTGGTGCGGGTATGGTGGAAGAATCAGTTGAATGGTCTGCACACGATGAGCCTGTCACTGCGGAAGCACGTGCTGCACGTTTGGGTCAAAAACCTGCTGCGGTGACTGTATCTGGTAAAGCTTTGGAAAATGCTCAGGCGCTAGAAAGCTTGCTGATTCAGCAAGGGATCGTTGCTATTGCTAAAGCAGGTTTGAATGCGGAGCAGGTTGCACTGGTTCGTGAAACTGGTGTGGTTGTGATTACCGATGCTGCTGAAGGTACAGACACGACTTTAACCGTAGATACAGTTGAAGAACTTGCTGAGAAGATTGTGGAATTGGTTCGTCTTTAAGACTGGACTGATTTGAAGAAACCCGCTGAAAAGCGGGTTTTTTATTGCCTAAATTTTGATTGCATGAAAATCATTCGATTAGTCAAAATGTGATCTTTCAATTTACTAGTCAATTAATACAATACTCCCTAGATTTGGGGAATATATGAAAAAATTAATATTGCTGGCTGGCTTGTGTGTGGCTTTTGGAGCTGAAGCCAAACAGAGCAGCCAAAGCGTTGAAGCAATCAAGCAAAAAATAATCCAGCAGTCGATTGAGAATTATCCGGGAAATTGTCCGTGTCCTTACAATACTGCAAGTAATGGTAGTCGTTGTGGTAAGCGTAGTGCTTATAATCGTGCAGGCGGATATGCGCCGCTGTGTTATCCGGAAGATGTGAGTGATCGAATGGTAAAGGAATATAAAGGGCGTAGTTAATTAAAGGCTCCGTATTTAGATAGTGAGCTAAAAGAAATATTTTTGTTAGATTTGGCTTCACATGGGCAATTATTCATAAGAATCATTGAGGACTAAGGCCAGAATTGCTTTCATTTCGGTTAAACTTTTCACGCCTGCAATCCTTTTAATAATTTCTCCATTTCTAAAAATAAGCGTAGAAGGCAAACCATAGGCATTATAGCGCAAGGTTAAAATCGGAGACTGATCCACATTGATCTTGCCAAATTTAACTTCAGGATTTACCTCAGCATAGTATGTCGCCAGTTCGGCAAAGATCGGAAAATTCTGAACACAGGGCTTGCACCAGTCTGCATAAAAGCGAATCACGGCAAAACCTTCAAACCACTCAAAATCACTGTAATTGTTTTCGTTATATTCGATCACTTGGGTCATGGTTGGCCTATTATCAATTTCCTGAATAGTCCCCCGATTATACATAAGTCCGATGTAGCTTCATTCCTCATGCTAACTATGTTCAAATAAGTCCAAGATATATGAAATGCATAGATTAGGGAAAGAAATCATGTCGCAACAAACCATGCAGCAAGTCATTATTACAGAACCAGGTGGTGTCGATAAACTCGCTTATGAAACGGTGACTGTACCTGAACCTAAAGCAGATGAAGTTCTGGTGAAAGTTCATGCCTTTGGTATTAACCGTCCAGATATCCTGCAGCGTCAAGGCTTATATCCGATGCCGAAAGGGGTAACGCCAGTTCCTGGCCTGGAAGTGGCAGGTGAGGTGGTTGCGATTGGTAGTGATGTAAGTCAGTTTAAAGTTGGTGATCAAGTCTGTGGTTTGACCAATGGTGGCGGTTATGCTGAATATTGCGTCATACCTGAAAGCCAGACCTTGAATATTCCTGAAGGCGTAAGTTTTGTACAGGCAGCGGCCATTCCTGAAACTTTCTTTACTGTATGGGCGAACGTGTTCCAGATGGGTAAGGCCAAAGCAGGGGAAACTGTACTGGTACATGGTGGAACGAGCGGGATTGGTACGACTGCTTTAATGTTGTGTAAATCACTCGGAATCAAAACTTTTGCAACTGTCGGTTCAGATGAAAAAGTTGCGGCTATTTCTGATTTAACCACGGCTATTAATTATAAAACTCAGGACTTTGAGCAAGTTATTAATGAAGCCACTGACAATGGTGGTGTCGATGTCATTTTAGATATGGTCGGTGCACCATATTTAGAGCGTAATTTGAATTTGTTGCGCCGTGATGGACGTCTGGTCTATATCGCTTTCTTGGGTGGTGCCAAGGCCAAAGAAGTCAAACTGGGTCAAATCATGATGAAACGTCTGACCATTACCGGTTCGACCATGCGTGCACGCAGCACGGCTGAAAAAGCGGAAATTGCACAAGGCCTGAAAGAGCAGATTGCACCATTGTGGGCAAAAGGCGAATGTCTCCCGATGATCTATAAAACGTTTAAGTTCGATCAGATTCAGGATGCCCATGCCACAATGGATACTGGAGAGCATGTGGGTAAAGTTGTAGTTGAAATTATTTAATACGAGATAAGTGATTCAAAAAAAGCCAGTAATTTTACTGGCTTTTTTTAATTTTAAGTAAAATATTATTACAAATAAATATAGGACTTACGCACTATTATTTATAGATTCTCTGTGGTAGCAGATGATTTTTATCGAGAATAAAGTCATCAATGAAGTTTTTGATAACTGGTCTAAATAATTTCTTCTGCCAACGATATACATTTTCAAAGATCCGCTCAAACTGGTTCTTTTGTATCTCGACGTAGGCCATCAAGGCTGAAAAAATATGATTCAAAATCAGTTTAGATCGTCTTACTTGAAACTTTTCAATATGACAAACCTGTTTAATCACCCGGTGATATTGCTCTATTTTCCAATGACTTGAATGTAATTCATGAAAACCCTCAAAGGACAATAAATCATCTTCATCTTGATGCACAATATAAAACCTCTGCTGTTCTTTTAACTGAGTCTTAAATAATTGTACAAAGCCAAAATCTTTGAGCCAGACCACTTGACCCTGATGGAAATTTGGCAATAAACGCAGTTGAAACCATTGTCCTTTTTCTGGGGAAACCTTACGGTTACAGTCGATACCAAACATAAATCGAATACCATATTTTCTTATGGTTTTTAGATTTTCAGTCGATGAATACCAACTATCACCTGTAATAAATTGAATCTTTGCACCCCAACTGAGTACTTCACTTAACATATCCATAAAGTAATCATTCTTGGTTTTACTTTCAGATTTGTCATAAATTCGGAAATTAATTGGAATATTTTGACCATTCTGATCTGTCGCATACAAGGTAATGAGATTAATACCCTTGACGGATCGGTGGTATTTGCCTGACCAAAAATAGCTAACCAAGTCCATATGTTGACTATAGGGTTTATCTAAAACAGTATCATCAATACTGACTATAAGTTTATTATTATCAATATGTTGAATTGCTTCTTGATATAGGTCGTGAGGTGTGTAGTCTTCACGTTCTAGAAAGCGATTTACACTATCATGCGAGATATTATAAGTCTCGGCAAGTTGTGTGCAGCTAATAGAGTTCGGTTCTGTCATGAGAAAGCCCATATAAATGGGTAATGTACAAGTTGCTGTAGAAGCATGTTTAATTCGTCTGATCACAGATACTTTATAAAGTATTTTAATACTTTTTTGAATCCGTCAATGCGTAAGTCCTATAAATATATAAAATCTTGAATAAAAATTAAAAAATGTTAACTGTTCGACACAACCTGTCAATTATGACACGTAAATTGCATGTATAGATAATTCCGACCAAATGGTTAAACATTCACATGAATGTGAGAGGGAAAATAAGATGAAAATTATTTCAACAGCATATAGTTCAAAACATAGTTTAAGAGCATTACGACGTATTCATAAAATGATTATTCGCGGAACCATCAGCTGGGTAGAGTTACATAAAATGTATCGAGCGATGCTGCATTTGGAGCGTTATATGGAAAGATTAACGCTCCAGAATCGTCCTTCAAGTAAGAAAGCATCCAGAAAATCCACATAAGATCTTGTATTTTTAGAGTGAATAAAGGGTCAAGATCTGATCTCAAAAAATATCTTAGACTTTGTCCTAATATTATTCACTGATCGGCATTCAGTATAATCATTCAACATCTAGCGATAAATAAGTACATGAGAATGTATTAAGTGGGGATTTATGAAGCGCCCAGCTTCAACACATGAGCGTCTTGCAGAGCGTTTAGCCAGAATTTTGACCAAATTAAACGTCGGATATCAACTCCGGGCTGCAGAGCTAGCTGCAGAATTTCAAGTCAGCACCCGTACCATTGAGCGTGATTTTGATCGTCTAGGCTCTTACTTACCCTTACTTCAAGATGAACAGAAACGATATTATCTGGAACCCTCTTATTTAGGGCGCTTTAAATTGCAGGATATCCAGACCTTTGCCCAGCTTTCGGGGATCAGTGAGCTGTATCCGGCGCTGGATATGTCTTTTATGCGTGAATTGCTGGATGAGCGGGCAAATCAGGTATTTTCGGCAAAAGGCTATTATTTTGAAGATGCCAAACAGTTTGCCGAGCATTTCAAGTTGCTTGCAAGCGCAATCTATAAACGTCAGCAGGTTGAGTTGCAATATTCAGATCAATTGCGAATCATTAAGCCTTATCGCTTGATTCACCATCATGGTATCTGGTATCTGGTGGGTGTAGATCAGGACAAGTTGCGCACCTATCGCTTAAGTCAGGTGCAACAACTCAAGCTGGTTTCTGAGGTGGAGAGCTTTGCGCATGATCCTGAAATACTGAAAATGCTGGTAGATGAAGACAGCATCTGGTTTGGGCAGCAAAAGCAGCAAGTCTTAATCAAGGTACAACCTGAAGTCGCGGTCTTTTTTAAAGAGCGCCGTTTATTTCCAGAACAGCGGATCGAGCAGGAAACTGGGACTGGAGAGTTAGTGATTAGTTGCCAGATTCGTCACGAAATGCAGTTATTGCCTTTGGTGCGTTACTGGTTACCTTATGTGAAAATTATTGAGCCGATTCATTTCCAGCAAAAACTGGAACAGGATTTGCAAGGATATTTACGTTCTGCTGGATGATATTGAGGAAGCAGAGCAGGGGGCCTGATTAATGATGACACTTTAAATGGAAATTTAATTTACTTATTTTTTGACTAACTAAATTACAGACATAAAAAAAACCAGCTTTCGCTGGGTTCTTTATTTGCACCATCTTTCTATAGTAGAAGAATGGTGCCCGAGGCCAGACTCGAACTGGCACGCTTTGTGGGCGGGGGATTTTAAATCCCCTGTGTCTACCGATTTCACCACTCGGGCTTTAACAAGATGGAGGCGGAGGTCGGAATCGAACCGGCGTCCACGGAGTTGCAGTCCGCTGCATGACCACTCTGCCACCCCGCCGCGTCTTGTTGATGCGTATATTAGCAAGCTCAGAAAAAAAAACAATAGTGTATTCATCTGTATGCGCATAAAAACATCATCTGGCGGAAAATATTTAAATTATTCATGTAGAATGTGCAAAATTGATTCATATCAACACTTGGGAGAAGTGCCGTGGCATTAGTTCTAGACGGTCGTGCATTGGCGAAGCAAATTGAAGCTGACTTGTTTACTCGCGTAGAAGCGCTGAAAACAAAATCAGGTCGTACTCCAATTCTTGCGACGATTTTGGTAGGTGACGATGGCGCATCTGCAACTTATGTTCGCATGAAAGGCAATGCCTGCCGCCGTGTTGGTATGGATT
This sequence comes from Acinetobacter lwoffii, assembly GCF_049367455.1. GTDB lineage: Bacteria > Pseudomonadota > Gammaproteobacteria > Pseudomonadales > Moraxellaceae > Acinetobacter > Acinetobacter lwoffii_W. The sequence continues at coordinate 537,046 of NZ_JBMPXW010000001.1, read as the reverse complement.
CACTCAAAGTGGAACTTCCTAAAGAAACCACAACTGAAGAATTATTGGCTGAAATTGAAAAATTAAATGCAAATCCTGATGTGCACGGTATTCTGCTGCAACATCCGGTTCCAGCTCAAATTGATGAGCGTGCCTGTTTCGATGCAATCTCGCTTGAAAAAGACGTAGATGGTGTCACTTGTCTTGGTTATGGTCGTATGGCAATGGGCGAAGCAGCCTATGGTTCAGCGACGCCTGCGGGTATCATGACCATCCTGAAAGAGAACAACATTGAAATCGCTGGTAAACATGCGGTAGTTGTAGGTCGTTCTGCAATTTTGGGTAAACCAATGGCAGCGATGCTGCTAGAAGCGAATGCAACCGTAACCATTTGCCATTCACGTACTCAAGATCTTGCAAGCTTCGTTAAGCAAGCGGACATCATTGTCGGTGCGGTAGGTAAGGCTGAATTGATTCAGAAAGACTGGATCAAACCAGGTGCGGTAGTTGTAGATGCAGGTTTCCATCCACGTGATGGCGGTGGTGTAGGTGATATTCAATTGGTTGGCATCGAAGAAATTGCTTCTGCTTACACACCAGTTCCGGGTGGTGTAGGTCCAATGACGATTACCACTTTAATCCGTCAAACGGTTGAAGCTGCTGAGAAAGCGCTAGGTTAATCAAATCCTCCCTAACCCTCCTTTTTCAAAGGAGGGAACTCTGATCACTATTTTTGGATGGAGTTTCCCCCTCTTTTTTAAAGAGGGGCTAGGGGAGATTCTTCAAAGACATTAATACTAATTAAAAGAAATCTAATGAGCTGCACCTTCCGACTCCCTCAAGCCCCAGAACATCTACTAAAAGCCTTGCATGATGTGATTCCACACTGTGAGCTACATGCACAGCAATTGCCGGATACACCCATTTCCCTGTGGCTGATTCCGCCAGTATTCCCAACAGATAAGCTGGATGATGAGGTGATTCGTCGCATTTGGAATGATACACCATACTGGATCTTTTGCTGGGCCTCAGGCTTGGCGATGGCGCAGTGGCTATTGGCAGAGCCGCATCATGTTAAAGACAAAGTAGTTTTGGATTTTGGGGCGGGATCGGGCGTAGTTGCCATTGCGGCGAAAATGGCAGGTGCAAAACGTGTGATCTGCTGTGATATCGATCAAGTTAGTCTAGATGCCTGTCGTGCCAATGCAGAGCTAAATGATGTCGAGCTTGAATATCTGGATGACCTATATAAGGCAGAGAAGGTGGATATTTTATTAGCCGCAGATGTGCTCTATGATCAATGTAACCGTTTCTTCCTGGATGAGTTTTTAAAATTTGCACCTGAGGTGTGGGTTGCAGACAGTCGGGTAAAAAACTTTAGTCATCCTCAATATGAAAAACTGGATGAGCGTAGTGCGACGACCTGGCCGGATTTGGATGAATCGCCCGAATTTCGTAATGTCAGTTTCTATAAAACACGTTAAATTTAAAAAATTAAAAAGGGCACTAGGCCCTTTTTGATTGTCTTACTCTGATTAAGTAACTAAGTATCAGATATTAAGAACAGGTATAACGAATAACCCGCATGGCCGTAGGGCGGGCTTCTAAAGCTTCGCGTGCACCCGGGTTCTCGCTATTATGTAAATCAGGCGTATTGCTCAAGCTGATTTGCGTGCGGCTATTACCCAGTTGGCGGCCATAGTTTTCCTGTTCCGCAGTTGGATTGGAAATTTCATTGGTGCTTAAAATCTGGATGTTGTAAGTTTTGGAATTTCCTAATACGTGTCTGCAAGCGGCTTGCAAGCGATTTTCATCCTGGCTTGGTCGTCCTGAGAGGGTGTAGCTCAAGGTTGCTGTATTGCCTGAACGTTCCAGAATTTCATAGCCACTTTGTCCATTGAATTGATGGGGTGTGGTCTGACATGCACTCAGTACGAAACTGCTCGCAGCCATAGCCAAAATTACTGTTGTTCTTTTCATATTTATAGTTCCTGAAGTCTTGGCTTAAGTATGCCATATTTTGCTTAAACTGCTGCTCTGGTCAATTGTGATCAATTGTTTAAACAGCCAATAAAAAAGGCCGCTTACGCGACCTTTTTTAATTAAATCAGCAATTAAGCAGATTAACCGCAGCAATAAGTTCTGCTTGACGAGTTTTTAACGCTTCCGGTAAACGCTCACCTAGCTTATCGAACAATTCAGTATGGCTTTCAAGCTCTTTGATCCATTGATCTTTGTCTTGAGAAGTTACTAGGTCAAACTGTTCTTTAGTGAAGTCAGAACCAGTCCAGTTCAGCTGTTCGTAAGTAGGAACTAGGCCGATTGGTGTTTCAACAGCATCAGCACGACCTTCACAACGGTCAATGATCCACTCAAGAACACGCATGTTTTGACCGAAACCAGGCCATACGAAGTTGCCTTCAGCATCACGACGGAACCAGTTCACGTTGTAGATACCTGGAAGTTTGTTGCCAGCAGCAGCAGCTTTCGCACCTACTTGCTCACCCATTTCTAACCAGTGCGTGAAGTAATCTGCCATGTTGTAGCCCGCGAATGGAAGCATCGCGAACGGGTCACGACGAACAACACCTTGTTGACCAACAGCAGCAGCAGTTGTTTCAGAGCCCATCGTTGCAGCTTTGTAAACACCGTCAACCCAGTCAAATGCTTCTGAAATTAGAGGCACAGTGTCTGCACGGCGACCACCGAAGATGAACGCAGAAATTGGCACGCCAGCTGGATTTTCCCAGTCAGCGTCAATAGAAGGGCATTGACCAGCTGCAACTGTGAAACGAGCATTTGGATGCGCTGCTTTTTCTTCGCCAGTGTGTGGTTGACCTTTCCAGTTAGTCAGGTTGGCAGGCGCTTCTTTAGTCAGACCTTCCCACCATACTTCACCGTTGTCAGTCACAGCGACGTTTGTATAAATCACGTCTTTGTGCATGGTTGCCATACAGTTCGGGTTGGTCTTGGTGTTGGTACCAGGCGCTACACCGAAGAAGCCAGCTTCAGGGTTGATTGCATATAAGCGACCGTCTTCACCTGGTTTGATCCAAGCAATATCGTCACCTACAGTTTCAATCTTCCAGCCTTCATAGCCTGCTGGTGGAATCAACATAGCGAAGTTTGTTTTACCACATGCAGATGGGAATGCAGCTGCGATGTAGTGTTTTTCGCCTTGTGGATTGGTCACGCCAAGGATCAGCATGTGTTCAGCTAACCAGCCTTGTTGACGACCCATGAATGATGCAATACGTAATGCTAGGCATTTTTTACCCAACAATGCGTTACCGCCATAACCAGAACCATAAGACCAGATCTCACGCGTTTCTGGGTAATGCACGATGTATTTTTCTTTGTTGCAAGGCCATGCAACATCTTTTTCGCCGTTCGCAAGCGGAGCACCTACAGTGTGTACGCAAGGAACGTATTCACCGTCAGTACCAAGAACGTCATAAACAGCTTTACCCATGCGAGCCATTTTAGACATGCTTACTGCAACGTAAGGAGAGTCAGTTAACTCGATACCGATATGAGCGATATGAGAACCCAATGGACCCATTGAGAATGGAACCACATAAAGTGTACGACCTGCCATTGAACCGTCAAATAAACCGTTCAATTTTTCGCGCATGACAGCAGGTGCTTCCCAGTTGTTGGTCGCGCCAGCATCGTCTTTGTTTTCAGAACAGATGTAAGTACGATCTTCAACACGTGCTACGTCAGACGGATCAGAATTTGCAAGATAAGAACCAGGATGAGTTTCTTGATTCAGCGCTTGCATTGTGCCGTTAGCGATCATCAAGTCGATATAACGTTGATATTCTTCTGCGCTACCGTCACACCATTCAATTTTTGCTGGTTTTGTTAATTTAGCAATCTCTTCCACCCAAGCAATAAGCTTAGGGTGACGAACGAATTCTGGTGCGTTCACTTGGGTCATGGTGAGGCCTATCTCAAATGTGTACAAATTAGATGTACAAAGTACAATCCGAGCAATAAAAAATATCGCCCAGATGAAATATGAAAAAAAGTGGCTGTATTAAAGCATAAAATGATAAAAAAAATAAGACCAAAGAAGTGCTAGATTTCTTTTGGAATATAATGCTATTTTATTTATAAATATAAGTAAAACAACAAGATAAAACTAAATATTTGAATTATTGATTCTATTTATTTAAATGATGAATGGTATTTATTTTAAAAATTAATATTAAAATCATTATCTTAATTTTATAAGATCTCTAATATTCATTATTGATTAAATAAATGGTTGCCATTTGAATTTTACATAAAGCCACTGTTAATTGTCTATGAATTGGACAAAATGCCAATAGGCTTCAATGAAATTGCGCGAAAAATGTCTAATCAATCTAAACCCTTATCGCTGATTTTTAATCACAAAGCTGGTTTTCGCATACAGGGGCCAGAAGGCATTTATGAACAGCTGATCGATATATTTTCAGCGCAGGGTTATCAAACTAAAGCTTATGAAATCAATGATTCACAGCAATTTGATAAAATTATGGTTGAGGTGCTTGAACAGCATTTGGCATCTAGCGAGTCAGGAATCATCGTTGCGGCAGGCGGAGATGGCACTTTAAATACAGTCGCCAAACATGTGTTGAATACGCAAATTCCTGTCGGTATTTTGCCTTTAGGGACTTTTAACTATGTGGCGAGATTATTGGGGATTCCGCTGGATTTGCTTGAAGCGGCAAAAGTGATTGTGACAGGACAGCCACAACGTATGAATGTTGCTCGGATCAATCAGGAAATTTATCTGAATAATGCCAGTTTAGGTCTATATCCTTTATTTATTAAAAAACGTGAAGACTATAATCGTATTTTTGGTCGCTTACCGCTACATGCCTATACTTCTGCACTGGATGTTTTAATTCGCGACCGTAAAGAATTAAAACTAAAAATCTGGGTGGATCAAAAGAAATATCCGGTAAAAACACCACTGATTTTTTTTGGCAATAATCCCTTGCAACTGGCGGATATGAAAATGCGCATTGCAGAAGCGGCTGAAAAAGGCAAAGTGGCGGGAGTTGTAGTTTCTAAAAGTGATAAGCTTACTTTATTTAAGCTAGTGTATCAGCTGATTCGTGGCAAGATTGACCAGGCATCGGATGTTTATAGTTTTGCAGCCGATCAAGTTCGAATCGAATCCCGAGCCAAGAAACTGATGGTAGCGATTGATGGGGAAATTGTGGAAATGGCCCCGCCACTCAATATTTCTGTATTAAAAGATAGCCTAAACGTAATGGTGCCACATGATCCTGCATCTGTCTGATCTGCATTTTGGAACAGAGAAGCCGGAGTGTTTAGAAGCGATTCGGCATTTCTGTCAGACCCATCCACTTGAAGCCGTCGTCATCAGTGGTGACCTGACTCAGCGCGCACGTTTGGGTCAATTCTTTGCCTGCAAAAAATTTTTAGATCAGCTCAATACGCCTTATATGGTGATCCCAGGGAATCATGATATTCCGCTCTATCATTTATGGAATCGGCTTTTCAATCCATTTACCCGTTACCAGATTTTTTTTGGTGAATTGGAGCCAATCTTTGAAACTGAAAATTTTTATCTGATTGGAGTGAATTCGATTCGACGCCGGTATCATACCAAAGGGCATTTATCGCTTGAGCAGATTCAGCGCATTGATTTGCAACTGGCTCAGGCGCCTGCGTCCAAATTAAAAATCATTGTCAGCCATCAACCTTTTTATGTGCCTTTTCAAAATAAGCGCGGTTTCAAGGACAGCCCACTGATGGCTAAAATTGCTTTAGAGGCCTGGGCAGAGCATGGTCTGTTTGCGGTGTTGCATGGGCATCTGCATCAACCGGCGATTTATGATTTGAACCAGATGTTTGGATTGGGGATGGATCATCCTGTATATGATGTACATGCGGGGACTTCTGCGTCAAATCGTTTGCATAAAAATGAACCCAACAGCTTTAATCTGATTGATGCCACAGGAAAAATTTCTCAATATTTGTTCGATGAAGTGGCGCAAGCCTTTATGTTGAAAGCTGATCTGCCGAATAAATAGACGAAAACCTATGATTCGTTAAAAAAAACCAATTTTTTTTCATTTTTGCCCTTGAAGCGTTTTATTCCATCTCCATAAAAGTGACATCAAAAATTTTTGATGATGACCCATGGAATAATTAAGTCGTCATCAGTGACCTAAAAAAGACTTAGTCTGATGGAGTTATTTATGAGCAACATTCGTCCATTACATGACCGCGTTGTTATTCGTCGTGTTGAAGAAGAAACTAAAACAGCTGGAGGCATTTTACTTCCAGGTTCGGCTGCTGAAAAACCTGCTCAAGGTGAAATCATTGCAGTTGGTAATGGTCAAATCACTGACAATGGCGTACGCGCGTTAGACGTAAAAGTTGGCGACAAAGTATTGTTCGGTACTTATGCAGGTACTACTGTAAAAGTAAACGGCGAAGAGCTTTTAATCATGAAAGAATCTGACATTTTAGCGGTATTAGAAGCTTAATCTGCGCTAAAAAGTTTTATTCGTTCCAAATCAGATTTTGTAAAGATACAACAATATTCGGAGTCAAATATGTCAGCTAAAGACGTAAAATTTGGTGATTCAGCTCGTTCAAAAATGATTGCTGGTGTAAACACCCTTGCAGATGCAGTAAAGGTTACTTTGGGTCCTAAGGGCCGTAATGTTGTTATCGACCGTTCTTTTGGTGCACCGCACATCACTAAAGATGGTGTCACTGTTGCCAAAGAAATTACGCTGAAAGACAAGTTCGAGAACATGGGTGCTCAACTGGTTCGTGAAGTTTCTTCAAAAACTAACGATATCGCAGGTGATGGTACAACGACTGCAACTGTATTGGCACAAGCAATTTTGAATGAAGGCATCAAGTCAGTAACAGCGGGTATGAACCCAATGGACTTGAAACGCGGTATCGATATTGCGGTACGTTCTGTAGTTGAAAACATCAAGGCAACTGCAAAACCAGCATCAGACTCTAAAGCGATTGAACAAGTAGGTTCGATCTCTGCTAACTCTGATACGACTGTAGGTCAGCTGATTGCGCAAGCAATGGAAAAAGTGGGCAAAGAAGGCGTGATCACGGTTGAAGAAGGTTCAGGCTTTGAAGATTCGCTTGACGTAGTTGAAGGTATGCAGTTCGACCGCGGTTATATTTCTCCGTACTTCGCGAACAAGCAAGATACTTTAACAGCTGAACTTGAAAATCCATTCATTCTTCTTGTTGATAAAAAAATCAGCAATATTCGTGAATTGATTACAGTACTTGAAGCTGTTGCTAAAACTGGCAAACCGCTTTTAATCATTTCTGAAGATGTTGAAGGCGAAGCGCTTGCGACGCTTGTTGTCAACAACATGCGCGGTATTATCAAAGTATGTGCGGTGAAAGCACCTGGTTTTGGTGATCGTCGTAAAGCTATGCTTCAAGACATCGCGATCTTGACTGGCGGTACTGTGATTTCTGAAGAAATCGGCATGCAGCTGGATCAAACGACGCTTGATCACTTGGGTACAGCACATAAAGTAACTGTATCTAAAGAAAATACTGTAATTGTAGATGGTGCTGGTAATGCTGGCCAAATCGCTGACCGTGTACAGCAAATCCGTGCACAGATCGAAGAATCTACTTCAGAATATGACAAAGAAAAACTTCAAGAGCGTGTAGCGAAACTTGCTGGCGGTGTTGCTGTCATCAAAATCGGTGCTGCAACTGAAGTTGCAATGAAAGAGAAAAAAGACCGTGTAGATGACGCGCTTCATGCGACTCGCGCTGCAGTTGAAGAAGGTGTCGTTGCGGGTGGTGGTGTTGCACTAGTACGTGCTGCATCTGCACTTGAAGGCGTAACAGGCGCGAATGATGACCAAAACGTCGGTATCAACATTCTTCGTCGTGCGATTGAAGCACCGCTTCGTCAAATCGTATCTAACGCAGGTGATGAGCCTTCTGTAGTGATCAACGCTGTGAAGAATGGCGAAGGTAACTTCGGTTATAATGCTGCAACTGGCGAATATGGCGATATGCTGGAAATGGGTATTCTTGACCCTGCTAAAGTAACGCGTTCTGCACTTGAGCACGCCGCTTCTGTTGCTGGCTTGATGCTGACCACTGAATGCATGATCACTGAAATCCCAGAAGACAAACCTGCAATGCCTGATATGGGTGGCATGGGTGGTATGGGCGGCATGATGTAATTCATCATCCGAGCATTTCATAAAAAATCCCCGCAATAGCGGGGATTTTTTTATGCGTTTACAAAATTATGATGCGGACTTTTTAACTAATTTATAATTTAAATTACTGTCGATTTTTTTACCTGATTTCATCTCGCGTGCTTCAATAAAATTTTCACCAACAAAGAATTTACGGTTTTTAGCTTTGTTATCTAATGTGATGATTGAAGGATCTTGAGGGTCAAAACTGAAACTGCCTTTAGTTTCGGTCTCATTATTTCCAGCTTTACCTAAAAATTCCTCATTTAGCTCATAAGTTTTATCCGGATTGAGATCTAACTCGACCTTAATCCCTTCACAGTCAGCACAAGGAAAAACACCTTCATATTCACCTGCCCAATCTAGTGAGGTTTCTGCGCTATCAGCACGGTTCACACCGGTATCTGCGTTATTTTGCTCCATCATGGCTGGGCTGGATTGAGCATTATTATTCGTCGGCTCATTATCATTGGGCTTTGAACAGGCGGTTAAAGCTCCTGCAATAACGACTGCTATCGCAGCAGTAAGCGTTAATTTTTTCATTGTTTTGACCCTATTAAATTATTTGTTATGAATTACATTAAAAGTAGTCAGTACAGATAAATAGGGCAATCTTGTTAAAGTTTGATTCATTAGGTGAATCAGGCCAGAGTTATTGATAAGTGAGTAGGATTTAAGAATTTTTAGCCAAGTTTAAAGTCACTTTATGCTGTTTCGTTAACTAATTCTGAACGCTATGATTAGAAAATAATGATAATGCGGAGGGGATAATGAAATTAGAACAAGAAAATAATTTGATTGCAAAAATTTATGATGCTGCTGTATTGCCATCTTTGTGGCTGGACGTGATCAAAGATATCGTGAGCTATACTAAAAGTAAGAGTGCAATTTTTACCGGTCTGGATCAGCTTAATCCAGGCTATGATTTTGTTTATACGCACAATATCCCGAATGAAAGTTTGGTCGCTTATCAAGATGAGCGTATCAGAGTGATTGATATGGAACTGCATATGCCCTTATGGAATGCGATCGAGATGGGCGATGCACTGAGTCACAATTGTCAGCACTATGCAGAACAGCCGGGTACAGATCACTATGTGTTCTATGAAAAATGTTTAAAGCCTGGCGGTGTATCTTATCTGGCGGGCGTATTGCTGGATCGGGGAAATTATCGTTGGGCGGTACTGGGTATTCATCGTGCTCCTGAGGTGCAGCCTTTTGAACAGCCTGAGCTGGATTTTCTAAGACGTATCAGTATTCATTTACGCCGGGCTTTGCAAATTCACCGGCAAATCAACCTGATTCAGCAAGATAATTTAAGCTTGTATACCGTATTGGACAGTTTAAAAACCGGAATTGTACTGCTCGATCAAAACCTGTGTTTAAGTTATTCCAATCCTGTTGCGCAAAAGATGCTTGATCAAAGTTCATGTCTGGATCTGGATATACATAACCGTCTAAAAACCAATTATGCTCAGCAGATACGTTTTGATCAGCTATTAGAAAGTGCTTTGCTGGAAGATACGACCATTCAGACTGAAGTGGGTGGAGTCTTGGCGTTGAGTGATGGGGCAGGCTCACAATTCATGCTGACGGTGGTGCCCTTTAAGAAATTAAGAAATATGCAACATTTACAGTCTGCTCAGCATCAGATTGCCTTATTTATGACGGATAAAAACCAGCATTATTCCCTGTCAAGAACTTACCTACAACAGTGTTACCAGCTTTCCAAACGAGAGTTTGATTTATGTGAGTTGTTAATTAATGGTTATAAAATAGAAGATATTGCAGAACAGTGTGGCATTACGCTGAGTTCGGTACGGACGTATTTTAAAAATATTTATGAAAAAACCCAATGTTGTTCGCAAATCGAACTGATGCATTTATTGATGGGTTGTACCATTCAATTTGAACATATTGATTAAACCGGCCTGAATTTCATATTCAAGTCGGTTTATGTGGATTATTTAACACGTTGTAAGGTTACAGGATCTTCACCTTGCGGATGTAAGATAAGATTGTTGTTAGATATATTGATGCTTGCAATTGTCTTACTGCCATTTGAACTATCTTGTAATCCACCACACTCGTTGGTATCGAATAATACCTCGGTTGTGGTGAGAGTATTTGCTGACAATGTATATTTGCCATATTCAATCCCTGGCCAACCACAGTCATCTCCACCTTCAGTGTCTAGGAAGAAATAATAGTTGTTATCAAAGAAAGCAAATAGATGTGTTTCATTGAGTCGCCACGTGCCGACGAGACTATTAGACTGCTTAACTCGATTTAAACGGTATTCAGCATTAACGCCTGGTTCAGTAAGAATTAATTGAGTTCCATTAAAGTTTAAAGAATAAGGTTTATTCTCGGCAGGATGTGAAAGTCCCCATTCACCATTGGTGTCATGTAGGATTTCCGGTTCAATCACGGTTGTTGTTGCATTCCATTTTAAGCGGCCCATTTCAATGCCTGCTTGACCACTCTCATCTTTTGCTTCTGCTTCACCTAGTGCATAGCGTCCATCTTCCAGAATGTGAATCAACACAGCAGTGTTATCGGTACGGTTAATCTCCCACGTACCGGCAATATCTTTGTAGAAGGTCGCTTGGAAGTTTTCTGAAGCTTTTTCTGATGTTATCAACTGATCTGGTGTGATGGCTGTTTTGGTGACAACTTCATTTATGAATTCGGTGGTACTTTGGTTAAAATTAAGCTTTACAGCAGTGAAGGCTGTTTTAGTGTCATCACTAATCTGAATGCCATCGCTATGATCACCTTTTCCATCTAAGGATTGTAAAAAAACCATAAGGTTGATACGCGCATTTTCACTTTCGACTAAATCTAATGGTGTGATACGCTCCTTTGCTTCAATTTCATCACCGAGTTGTACACCCCCAATAAAGAATTTTACTTTTTCATCATCATTAAATTTAAATTCTCCTTTTTCGTTGGTAACTCCTGTTGCACCACTACTGGTGATATAGGTCACCCCTGAAATGATTCCGTCCGTCAGTACGCCGGTTTGGGTGCCAACATTGTTTGCTGGAGGTGTACTGGCATTATCATCCGAACCGCCGCAGGCACTAAGTAACCCCGCTAAAGCAATACAAAGTAAAGTCTTTTTCATTAGAATCTTCCTGAAATTTATAATGTGGATTCAGTATAAAAAGACCCTCGTTTTTGCCATATCCCAAAATTAGGAGGTCAAGAGCTTTTTAATGCATGGATCCTTTAAATTAGAAAGAAATTTCTATTGATATTGGAAAGCAATCTGAACTATCCGTAAATTGATGTATGAGATAAGTTTAAGGTGGAAAAAATAATCAACTATTCATTTAAAAATTCCAATTATACAAATATAGATTAATTGTTTATTTATTGCTCATAGAGCACTATCTATATTTGCCTAGGTTGCTAAAATTCGCACAATTTTGAATAGAATTGGTGCGTGACGTGTTTGAGAAGTTAGCAGAACAAAGCCTGAACCTGATGGGTTGGGAAATTGATAACCATTGGCCCCTAGATTTAGACCAATGTGTCATGATTGCTGCTCCTCATACCAGTAATTGGGATGCATTGTATGCGCGACTGGCCTTAAAAGCATTGGGCGTAAATGTTCGCTTAACCATTAAAGACAGTTACATGAAATTGCCACTTGGGCCTTTTGTGCGTGCTATGGGCGGTATCGGGATTGATCGCCGTCCTAAACAGCCGGGTGAGCCTCGTCCGAGCATGGTTCAGCTGATGACAGACTTATTCAAGACTCATCCTAAACTGGTCATGCTGGTCACGCCAGAAGCAACTCGTGCCAAACAGGAACAGTGGAAGACAGGTTTTTATCATGTAGCGATTAGTGCCGGTGTGCCGATTGCATTGGCCTATATGGACTATGCCAAGAAGAAAACTGGCGTAGGTAAAATCGTTTATCCGACAGGGGATTATGAAAAAGATATGGCAGAAATCATGGCATTTTATGCAGAGATTCAACCAAAATTCCCTGAATGCTTTAGTGTAGATCAGCGCTATTATCAGAATTAAAATTGAGTTGAAAAAAAGCAGGAAAATTCTCCTGCTTTTTTATTGCCTAATCATCATGAAGATTGACAGACTTAAGAGGCATGTTCAGAAGTCGGCAAAATTCCACCCAGATTTTGGCAGGCATCTTTATACAGATCATATTGCTGTTCCACCACTTCATGCAATGGCAGGTCAAATAACTCTTCACCCTGATGATACTGTTTGATATAAGATTCGACTTTGGATTTGCTGCTATACAACATCTGCTGATAATAGTCGGTCATACTGCTATGTGGCATTTGGGCGGTATCTACCTTGGCACAATGGAAATTTTGCAGTAATTGTTCGGACTTCTTCAAATCGCTGGACATACAACCTGCTAGTAGCAAGGTACTGAGCAATGTCGTGATAAATTTCATGGAAAGTAGACTAAAGGTTTTATGGGAGCGCACTATTGTAGAAGTAAAACCCGGTCACAAAACCTTTTTAATCTACCAAATGGTTAAAAAATAGAACAACAGAATTTGAAAATCCAAGTCCATTCTCTAAACATCTAACCTTTAACCAAGCCGCCATCTACAATTAGGTTTTGTCCTGTGACAGCACGTGAATAAGGTGACAAAAACATCAGGATTGCAGCAGCGAATTCTTCGGGTGTAATCACGCGGCGTAAAGGCGTCGATTGAGCAATCAGGTCAAAGACAATGTCAGGTGTGGCCTTACTGGCATCCGTGGTTTGTAACAGGCCACCAGAGAGCATATTCACATTGATGCCATATTGTCCCAAGTCCTGCGCCGTGGTGCGGGTAAAGGCCAATAATGCAGCTTTGGCGGTGGTATAGTCATGATAAGGAACCACCGGATTTTGCACCAGGTTTGTACCAATATTCACGATCCGGCCAAACCCTGCCTGTTTCATATCATCCAGAGCGGCTTGTGTGGTATTTAAGGCAGCCTGTACTGCACCGCTAAATTGCCGTTGCAACATTTCCCAAGTCAGCGTTTCTACTTTAGGGCGTGCATCGCCATTAAATTCAAATTGAATCAGTGCATTATTGACTACAGCATGAATTGCTTCACCGAAATGGGTTTTAGCCGCGGCAAATAACGCGCGTACCTGATCAACTTGGGTCACATCTGCCTGATAAATAAAGACTTGGTCTGGATGTTGCTGGGCCAGCTGTTCAGCTTGCTGCTGACTGCTATGATAATTGACGACCACGCGCGCACCCTCAGCCAGTAAAGCTTGAGTAATGGCCAAACCCAAACCACGCGCACCGCCCGTAACAAGAACAATCTGATCACGAATTTGCATAATGATGATCTATATTGTGAAAGATTGGCCTTAACATAGCAGTTATTTCACCGGATTCAAGCTTTGGCGGGGGGAAGACAGATTCGGCTTGATCTTGTGCTTAAATGAATTGGGGCGCTAATAGAAAACAGCCTGCGCTCAAGAGTAAACTTAAGATCACGCGTTTAAACAGTAATTCTGAAATTTTATAAAATAGCTTTGCGCCTAAAATTGCCGGAATACTCACAAAAACAATCAGCAAGGCCATATAGGGTAAATGGCTTTGATTGATCAGGCCTTGCCATACATAAGTACCCAGCGTGAAAAGCTGAATTGCAAAATTAAAGTGCCGTAAAATATAGCGCTGCTGGGTTTTGGGTAATTGTTTTAACATCACCCAGGCCGAAGGAATGGCACCGCAAAAACCGCCCAGTCCTCCTAAAATTCCGCCAATAAAACCGATGCAGCTATCAGTCAATTTTCCTGAATGCTGAATTGTTTTGAATTGCGGATTGAATAGCATCACCGGACACCACAGTACCAGAAAAAATCCCAAGATCATCTTAAAGGTATCTGCTTGAATGATCTGCAACAGATAAGTACCCAGCGGCACGCCAATCAGACCAGCAATCAGATAAGGCAGCACCAACTGCCTGGATAAAACTAGCTGCTTTTTTTCCTGACTGAGTGAAATCACATGACTCCAGATCGAGGCAAATACCAGCAAGGGCGCGGCCAGTTGCGGAGGCAGCACCCAGACCCAGAAAGACATGGCGATCAGGGCAAAGGCAAAGCCGGTCAGCCCCTGGACAAAACCTGCGACCATTGCACCAAGAATAAATAACAGCCAAGTCATAAAGATCAGGTCATAAGCAAAGGCAGCAGTATTCTCAAGATTTAAACAAAAGCCAAGCTTCCATTTAGCTGGATTTATGCAAATGAAAGTTCAAATTCTCATAAAAGCATGCATGCTAATTAAGAAAAAAGAGGTTTACGGCCATGCATAAAACATGCATAAATCTCTACAAGAGTGCAACAATGGCTCCGTTCACTCTCCATGAACTCGCCTGATACTGACAGAGTGCAGTAAGAGGTGATGGACATGATGAAAAAAGTGATATTACTTTCTGTATTGGCTGTGTCATTAACCGGTTGTGTGGTTGATCCTTGGGATGATGATTATCGTGGCAACAGAGATCGTAATGGACATTATGATCGAGACCACAGAGATCATGACTGGAAAAATAAGGACCATAAAGATCATCGGGATTGGAAACGTGACCGAGATAACCGCGACTGGCGCCGTGATCGTTAATCACAGTCTTTAAATTTGACTGACTACAATGACAAAAAGGATTCCACAGAGGAATCCTTTTTTAATGCCTCTTCAAAACAATTTAAATCAAGAAATACTTTTTTGATAAAGCCCGGCACGAACTGTACCGGCTTTGGTATTTTTAATTAAGTGCCATGAGGATGGCAATTTAAGCAATTTTAAATCACGGTCTGCTTCTACATAAATATAGGCATTGTCCTTGATCAGAGGATCTGCCTTTAGCGCGAGTTCTTCCCATAAATCTAAACTATATGGCGGATCCAGAAAAACCAGATCAAACTGTGCCTGAAGGGTAGACAAAGCTTGCTGCGCCGTAGCCACTTTTAATTGCGCACGTGCTTTGGTGACTTTTAAAAGTTCCAGATTTTGGGTCAGAAATTGTGCCTGAGTACGATCCGGTTCAATCATCACCACTGATGCAGCACCACGCGATAATGCCTCAAACGCCAATGCCCCAGAGCCAGCACAAATATCCAACACCTGTGCATTTTGTACATCCCACATCAGCCAGTTAAACAGTGTTTCCCGAACACGGTCAGGCGTCGGGCGCAAACCCTCAATGCTGGAAAAAGGCAGTTGGCGGCGTTTCCAGTCACCACCAATAATTCGAAGCTGGTTTTTCATCTTTAATCTCGCTCTACCGGTGTCGGAGCAGGTGTTGCTGCGGGAGATGCAGTCGTATTTGCAGAACTCGGAGCAGTCGTTTCGGGCTGGTCACTGGCTGGAACGGCACTAGATGCTGCATCTTGACTTAACATACCTGCACCACTTGGTAATTCAGCTGGCTTGATTCCGGCCGTCATCAGACCACCACTTAATTGGTGGCCTTGTGGGCGTACCGGATTTTTATCTTTATGCAGTAACCAGTAATCAAAAATTGGACGGGCCAGAGCCGTTGCGGCACTACCACCGCGACCATTTTCCAGAATAACTGCAATCGCGATTTCAGGATTTTCAGCAGGTGCAAAACCGACAAACAGGCCATGATCCAGCTGACGGTCAGTCAATAAGGATTCATTATAGCGCTTGCCCTGAGCAATACTTTTTACCTGCGCCGTACCGGTTTTTCCGGCAATAGAATATTGTAAGCCGCTTTTGATGCCTCGGCCTGTACCGGATTGAATTACGTCCACCATCGCATCACGCATCTTGATCCAGTCTTCTTCCTGACCATTAAAATCGATCTTGCCATGCGTGCCATTATGCACCTTGAACGGTTTGACACCGCGACTTTCGCGCAGAACATGGGGAATGACTTTATTGCCATGGTTGGCGGTAATGGCTGTGGCCATAGCCAGCTGCAATGGCGTTGAAGTAAAAGCACCCTGACCAATACTGACAGAAATGGTTTCACCACGTGACCATTTGGCCTTGCGGGTACGCATTTTCCATTCCGGGTTTGGATACAGTCCTGAGCTTTCACTTGGTAAGTCCACCCCGGTTTTTTCCCCAAAGCCAAACTGACGCATCCAGGTATTCATTTTTTCAATACCCATGCGGTAGGACATGACATAGAAATAAGTATCACAGGAGACGACTTGGGCCTTATGCATATTCACTGCGCCATGCCCGGATTTTTTATGGTCACGGAAACGGTGACTGTCTCCCGGCAGGCTGAAATAACCCGGATCAGAAATAGTGGTATCCCAGTCCACCAAACCATGATGCAGACCACCGAGTGCAAACATTGGTTTAATAGTAGAGCCAGGCGGATAAACCCCTTGTACGGCACGGTTATATAAAGGTTGATCAAGGTTATCACGCAGGAACGAATAATCTTTGGTGCTGATCCCGGTCACAAACAGGTTAGGGTTAAAACTTGGACTGGAGACCAGCGCCAGAATTTCCCCGGTTTTGGGATTCATCGCCACAATCGCGCCACGACGCCCGGCCAGTTGCTCCGAAGCGACTACCTGCAAGCCGTAATCCAGTGACAGGAACAGATCATTACCACGTACCGGATCTTTACGGCCCAAATGACGCAGCACATTACCAAAGGCATCTGCTTCTACCGATTCATTTCCCGGCACACCATGTAAAAGTTCTTCATAAGATTTTTCTACCCCGATTTTTCCGATCAGGTTGGTTCCGGCATAGAGATCTTTATCAATGGCTTTCAGTTCTTTGTCATTAATACGACCGACATAACCAATCACATGTGCGAACAGATCGCCATGCGGATAATAGCGAGTCATCTGGGTTTCAATATTCACGCCCGGAAATTGATATTTAACTTCACTAAAACGGGCAATATCATTTTCATTCAGGTTGAGCTTGATCGAAACCCGTTCGGTCTTACGTGCTGTTTTAATCCGGGTTTGAAAGCGTTCAAGATCTTCTTCGGTCAGTTCCAGAATCGGTTTCAGGCGTTCGAGCGTTTGATCGATATCCTGTACATCAGCACGACTTAAAGTGGCAGTAAATACTGGGTAATTATCGGCCAGCAGAACGCCGTTACGGTCATAAATATAACCGCGCGCTGGAGGCAAGGGTTGCAGACGAATCCGGTTTTCATCAGAAGCTGTAGTAAAGCTTTCAAAGTTAAACAGTTGCAAATAGGCATAGCGGCTGACCAGCAGCAGCATAAAGAAAATGACAATCCCCATGGAAATCAAGACTCGACTGCGATAGATGCGCTTTTCTTGTTGTGCGTTTTTTAAAGGAAAGTGCTGCTTCATACGCGATCGACTTAAGACCTGAGAGTGGTAGAAAAGAATCAAAGTGGAGTATTCTAACGCAACTGCACTTGATTTGATAATGAAAAACTGCCCTTACAATCAGTTCCTTTAAGCTTTGACTTTGCAGACATTAAAATTGTAAAGTGCTGTATATAAGAGTTGTGATAATTCTGCTAGAGTAAAATCTAATAAAAATAGGACTATACCAAAAACTATAATTAAGGAAGATGGTGAAGGAATGAACAAGGTTTACCCTTTGTTAGCGTTTGCATTGTGGGCGAACGGGGCTTATGCACATGATCAGATTAATAATACTGCAACCAAAATAGAGCCTGCTCAGGCAAAAGCCTTTAATGTGGGTGTTGGTTTTACCCAGAAATTACTGCATTTAAATACCGAATGGGTGAACCCTTATGGGATTGCTTATGTGAAAGGTGGTGTTTTTCTGGATGATGATCGTACGATTGGCGGTCAGGCAGGCTTTCGTTATCCTGCACATCTCACCGGCAAAGACAAAAATGGTTATTATGTCGGGGTTTATGCCGGTCATATCGACAGCAAACAGGTTGATGGCGAGTATGAAGGCCGTTTAGGTGCTGGCGTTGATTTGGCCTATGTTTTGCTTAGTTCAGAACGGATCAGCAGTTTTAGTATCGGGATCGGTGCCGGAGAGAAACTCGAAGACCGAAATGGTCGTGCTGTGGCTGAAACAGAACCCCGGCTACAATTTTCCTATACTTTAAGTATCGGTTTATAGACAAAATATTCGACCTTATTAATATGTGTATTCTGTGAACAAAAAATTAAATATGGAAGTTATGCATGCTTGAGTACGTCAACGAGTTGTGGCAAACCTTTGTAAACCGCCCGGATTTTTGGGCCGTGCTCAGCATTATTCCAGTGACTGCATTTGTAACCTGGGCTCACGTCTGGATGGCGCTGAAAATGGTCTTTTATCCGATCAATTTTTGGGGTTTCCATCTCGGGCCTTTACCTGTGGGCTGGCAAGGGATTGTGCCACGCAAA
Source organism: Acinetobacter lwoffii (assembly GCF_049367455.1). Taxonomy (GTDB): domain Bacteria; phylum Pseudomonadota; class Gammaproteobacteria; order Pseudomonadales; family Moraxellaceae; genus Acinetobacter; species Acinetobacter lwoffii_W. Next base: position 518,476 of record NZ_JBMPXW010000001.1, on the reverse strand, counting down.
GCTGGACGTATTTCAGGCATTATTACCGATAACACACTGTCAAAATTAGGCTCTATCCGCGAATTTTTACAGGCGATGGATCCGGATGATATGGCACAGATCATTGGCGAGCAGGTCGGTTTCGAACTGGAACATCTGATTGATGAAGTGATGATGGATCGCAATGCGGTGCTCTGGGAAAACCTACCTTTTGCTATTAAGCGCAGAATTTATGCACAAGCACAAAAACAAATGCCGGCAATTTTGCGTGAATTAGTGACTGAGCTGACCATGAACGTCGAGTCACTTGTAGATATGCGTGAAATGGTAGTGAGCCAGATGGAAGGCGACCGTCGCTTGATGGTGCGTATGTTCCTGAAGGTGGGTCAAAAAGAGATCAATTTTATCTGGCATATCAGTGCCCTCATCGGGATGTTCTTTGGGATTTTCCAGATGATTGTCTGGTTTGTAGTGCCGTGGCACTGGACTGTACCGTTCTGGGCTGCGATCTGGGGCTTTTTGACCAACTGGATCGCGATCTGGATGGTATTCAACCCACTCTATCCACACCCAGTAAAGTACCCGCAATTCTTTGCCCGTACCACAAATCGCAAGTTTCCGTGGATTAAGCCGGTGATTCCTCGTATCGGCACCTATAACATACAAGGCGCATTTATGAAACGTCAGGATGAAGTCTCTGACGTCTTCGCAAGTGTAGTCACAGAAGACCTGATTACGTTAAAATCGATCATGACCGAGATGATGTATGGTGGCAGAAAAGACAAAACCCGCCGCATTATCAAACGTCATATTAATGAAATTATGGAAACACCCCTGGTTCGGACCTCTTTACAGCTGTCTTTAGGACCAAAAGAGTATGCAAAACTCAAGACGGACTTGATCGATCGCTCGATTGAAATTACGATGGTACCTGTATGCGACCCAGCATTTAATGCGAGCCGTGCACAGAAAATCTATCAAATGTTTAGAGACCGCATACGTGAGTTGACTCCGAAGGAGTTTCAGAATCTTTTACGTCCTGCATTTCAGGAAGATGAATGGATTCTGATTTTATTGGGTGGGGTAACCGGTTTTGTCGCGGGTTTAATCCATTTGTTTGTGGCTTTCTTATAATGAGATGCCGGGGGACACAATCGGGTGATTGTGGTCGTGGCGTCATACATATTGTTTAAATGAGGATGTTTATATATGCGCATTATCTTACTCGGACCACCTGGAGCAGGTAAAGGTACACAAGCTCAGTTGATCTGTAAGCGCTACAATATCCCACAAATTTCAACCGGTGATATGCTCCGTGCTGCAATTCGTGAAGGAACTGAATTAGGTCTACAAGCTAAAAGTGTCATGGACAATGGCGGTTTGGTTTCTGATGAGTTGATCATTGGTCTGGTAAAAGAGCGTATTGCGCAACCTGACTGTGTAAATGGCTGCATTTTTGATGGTTTCCCGCGTACTATTCCTCAAGCAGAAGCTTTGGAAAATGAAGGCATCACTATTGATCACGTGATTGAAATTGATGTACCAGATGAAGAAATCGTACAACGTCTTTCTGGCCGTCGTCAGCATCCTGCATCTGGCCGTGTCTATCACATCGTTTACAACCCGCCAAAAGTGGAAGGTAAAGATGACGAAACGGGTGAAGATCTGGTTCAACGTCCTGATGACCAGGAAGCAACCATTCGTAAGCGTCTAGGTTCTTACCATACTGAAACCGAGCAACTGGTTGGTTTCTACCAAGGCCGTGCAGCGTCTGGTGAAAATGCACCAACTTATGACAAGCTAAATGGTTTACGTCCAATCGATGAAGTTCAAACTGATCTTTTCGCGATTCTGGATCAGGCAAAATAATCGGCTGACGATGATTTTGACAATCGGAGAGCCCTAAGTCATATTAGGGCTCTTTTTTATTGCGTATTTGAACAGGGTACTTGTTGCTATGAAATTTGGCGTATTGGTGTTGATGGTAGTCTTTCTGGCAGTATTGGTAGGTCTGTTCTATTTCAGTTTTAAAATGCTCAACAAAGTACGTCAGGAAGAACGTGCTGAAAATGCAGCAAAGCGACCTGAGCGCCAGCTCCATCCAAAATTACAAGCCGAACTTGAACAGCGCAAGCAGCAGGAAAAGGCTGAACAAGATCAGGATAAATAATCCATAATAGTTCAGCTCAGCTAAGAATTTGGTTTGAACGAAAAGCACTCTTCTCATAGTCGATAAAAAGGTGACACATTGGTCACCTATTTTTATCCCAGCTTGATCACGCCGTTCTATTCAGCAAGCTCAATATTTTTCACTGCAATTTGGCGGGCTGCACCAAATTCAAACCGATCCGGCCAGTTACACACATCGGATACTACACATTCATGACATTTCGGTTTGCGCGCAATACACGTATAACGACCGTGTAAAATCAGCCAGTGATGTGAATCAATGATAAATTCCTTGGGAATGACTTTGACCAGACGGTGTTCAACTTCCAACACATTTTTGCCAACCGCTAGTCCGGTACGGTTACCTACCCGGAAAATATGGGTATCAACCGCCATGGTCGGCTGACCAAAGGCCGTATTCAGTACCACATTCGCCGTTTTACGACCTACACCCGGCAGGGCTTCTAAGTCTGCACGATTGTCCGGTACGATGCTGTTGTGCTTCTGAATCAGCATCTCGCAGGCTTTAATCACGTTGACCGCTTTCGAGTTATATAAACCAATGGTCTTGATATATTCCTTCAAGCCGTCCACACCTAGCGCATAAATGGCTTCCGGTGTATTGGCGACTGGAAAGAGTTTGTCTGTGGCTTTGTTGACGCTGACATCGGTAGCTTGAGCAGAGAGCGTGACCGCGACCAGTAATTCAAAGGGATTGGAATAATTCAGCTCAGTTTTTGGGTTAGGCCGCTGTTCACGCAGGCGTTCAAAAAAGGTCTGAATCTGCTTTTTGGTCATGTTTTTAACGGGCTTGGCCTTTGCTGTGGTCATGTTCTATCCCTGTAAAGCCTGTAATTGCTGTGTCAGTTCTTCCAGTTGGGTGCGTTTTCGGGCATCTTCACGAACCGAAAGCTGTTTTTCCAGTTTTTTAATTTGGGTACGTAGTTTTGCCAGTTCAATCGTGGTCTTGGAATCGAAAGCTACAGGTGCATTCTCTGGCTTGCTCGCGACTTCAATCACAGGAAGTTGCTCATTTAAAGCAGAGAAACGGGCAAACAGGGCAGTATCAATTTCTGCACGGACCACAGGCCCCTTACGATGGGTACGCCGTTTTTCTTCACGCTGGATGTGCGCATAGTAGCGTTGACGCAGATCATCCTGTTCAGCAAGACGCTGAGCTTCAGTCGGCAAGGGTTGTTGATCTTCAACCAGATCGATGCAGTCTACCGGACAAGGGGGAATACATAACTCACAGCCGGTACATAGGTCGGTCAGAATGGTGTGCATCAGTTTACCGGAACCAATAATTGCATCGACTGGGCAGGCGCTAATACATTTGGTACAGCCAATACATTCATCTTCACGAATTACGGCTTTGATGCGCTGAGGACGACCATCGGCTTGAACTGGCCAGACACTTTCTTCTGCCACAAGTTTAGGGCGATTTAATAATCTAGCCAAAGCATCGGCAACAGGCTGTCCGCCCGGCACACATTTATTGGCATTTTCCCCCTCAGTAATCGACTGGGCATAAGGTAAACATCCGTCACGGTGACCGCAGAGTCCACATTGGGTTTGAGGGAGTAAAGCGTCAATCGATTGGACCAGAGAAATGGGCGAATTCATGTATAACCAGCGTTACTCATGGCAAGCATGAGAGAGTAAGTGAAACAAAATATGTCGATTCATCAATTTTAACATATTTTTAAACTCCTAAGTCGTGCGCAATTAAGGGTCAACTTGTGCCTTATTATTAGGCATAAATCTGAATCTAAGCCTTGATTCGATTGGCATTTCCTGACATAGAAAAAATTTTCATAATCAATATAAATATTTGTTATCAAATTAATTTTAAAGTATTTTCAAAAAAAGTATTGTAGATTAGTTACAAAAGATATTTAATATTTTGCGCCAAAATTTAACATTGATTGTAAATTTGACCAATTTTGATCCATTTTCTGCTGAGGATTAAGCGTTGAAATACAACACACTTAATGAGTTCCTAGATTACGTAAAATCACGTGATGCACATCAACCAGAATTTCTTCAAGCTGTAGAAGAAGTGATGACCAGTTTGTGGCCGTTCATTGAAAAGAACCCACAATACGCAGCACATGGTTTACTAGAACGTCTAGTTGAGCCAGAACGTGCGATCCAGTTCCGAGTTTCTTGGGTAGATGACCAAGGTCAGACTCAAGTAAACCGTGCGTTCCGCGTACAGTACAACTCAGCGATCGGTCCATTTAAAGGTGGTATGCGTTTCCACCCTTCAGTGAATCTTTCAATCCTAAAATTCTTAGGCTTTGAGCAAACATTTAAAAATGCTTTAACCACACTTCCTATGGGTGGCGGTAAAGGCGGTTCTGATTTTGACCCTAAAGGCAAATCAGAAGGCGAAATCATGCGTTTCTGCCAGGCTTTAATGATCGAGCTGTATCGTCACCTTGGTGCGAACACAGATATCCCTGCAGGTGATATTGGTGTAGGCGGTCGTGAAGTGGGCTACATGGCCGGCATGATGAAAAAATTAAGTAACGACACGGCATGTGTATTCACTGGTAAAGGTTTAACTTTCGGTGGTTCATTGGCACGTCCGGAAGCAACGGGTTACGGTACTGTGTATTTCGCTGAGGAAATGCTCAAGTCTCGTGGCGAAAGCTTCAAAGATAAAGTCGTTGCGATTTCAGGTTCTGGTAACGTTGCGCAATATGCTGCTGAAAAAGCAATGTACCTCGGTGCGAAAGTGGTTTCACTTTCTGACTCTGCCGGTACAGTTCACGTTAAAGACGGTTTCACTGAGGCGCTTCTTGCTGAAGTCATGGAGCTTAAAAATGTAAAACGTGGCCGTATTTCAGAATTCGCGTCTAAACACGGTTTCGAGTATCTTGAAGGACAACGTCCTTGGGGTATCAAGTGTGATATCGCATTGCCATGTGCGACTCAAAACGAACTGGATGCAGACGACGCTGCTCAGCTTCTTGCAAACGGTGTAATCTGTGTGGCTGAAGGCGCGAACATGCCTTCTACACTTGAAGCGGTTGAGAAATTCGTTGAAGCGAAAATTCTTTATGCTCCAGGTAAAGCGTCAAATGCAGGTGGTGTGGCAACTTCTGGTCTGGAAATGTCTCAAAACGCATTGCGTTTAGGCTGGACTTTCGAAGAAGTTGACGAGCGCTTACACGCGATCATGAAAGAAATTCACCGCAACTGCGTAAAATTCGGTACTAAAGAAGACGGTACTGTGAACTATGTTGACGGTGCAAACATTGCGGGCTTCGTAAAAGTTGCTGATGCAATGCTTGCTCAAGGCGTATTCTAAGTCTGACTTAGTCTAAGCTGAAAAAAACCGGGGCTATTGCCCCGGTTTTTTTATATCTGGTATTTTTAGTTTTAGAGAGCACCCTTAACTATTTCACGCTCAACCGCCATATCAAAAATATAGGCATATTTCGATTGATCAGCTGCCGGATGCTTAATTTCAAAACGTTTGACCCGAATAATCTGCCGTTCATTCGGTGAATGCTGAAAACCTTCAATCTGATCATAGAATAAAGTCCAGTCCTTATCCACCTGAGTTTTCAGGCCATTCTGATCATATTTCACTTCTTTGACTTGCAAGCAGCTTTGTTGGGCCAAGCCGGTACATTGTTTAGTATCAGGGGAAATTTCCAGAAAAATTGTTTCAGCCTGACCTTGGTATTTGGTTTCCGGAGTCATTTTCCCGGTAAATTCATATGCTTGACCATTTGCGGCCATCAACGTCAGGGTCGGCTTGTTAGGATGTGTGGCATTGAGCGTAAAAGGAATGTCACGCTTCTGTAAAAGCTGGCTGACAAAACGTTCCTGCTCCATCAAGGCTGCATCACAGGCCATTTCAGTGCCTACAACTTCGCTGGTGGTGATGATATTGTTTTTGACTGACCAGGTCGTCCCAAGTCCATTACAGCCCGTCATGGCGCTCAGCCGGCCTTGAGCGTTGAAACTAAGTACGATTGGTCGTTCTAGTCCACGATTCAGTTCCCAGTGATAGGCTGGAAGAATCTGATCTGCATTTTTTTGTTGGATGGTGGCCACCGCACTATCTCCAGCTCGTTGAATATCACTGGACTGACAGGCTGCAAAAGTTAAAGGCAATAATGCCAGCACAATAAACTTTAATTTCATGGACTTATAATGAAGTATATAAAGTTCAAACAATAATAATGCATGTATTGCAAAAAAATATGGATACATTTCGCAGCTTTGAGTTGAAAAATGTATCCATCATTAAGGTTTTAGCGCTGAAGTAAGATTAGGGTCTGTTGACATTTCAAGTATAGAATTTACCCGATAAAGGTAGCCAAATAAATATACAAGCTAATGCAACTGCCCCCTCATAGCTACACTTTAGCTTATCATATCGTGTTGCTATTCCTCTGAACTGCTTTAACCTACAAAATGCATTCTCAACTAAGTGTCTGATTTTATATAAATACCAATCCATATGATCATTATTTGACTGAGTATTTGATTTTCTTGGAATATTCGCTTTAGTTTTTTTCGCAGATATTTGTTCTCTTAATGATTCAGAGTCATATCCTTTGTCTGCACAACATACTTCCGTTTCACCCAAATCAAGTTTTTCAATCATTTTGGGAGCAATCTTGACATCATGTATCGTTCCATCGGAGATAATAATTTCGATTGGATTGCCATCCGCATCAACAGCTAAGTGTATTTTAGAACTATTTCCACCAATGCTTTTAGAAATATCCTGATCTTTTATTCCAGCAGAATGTTGGTGTGCCCGAACATGACTAGCATCAATAAAAACCCATTCCATATCAGCATTTGAAGAAATTAATTTAAATATTTTCATTAACTTATCATTTTTACACCAACGATTATATTTTTTAAAGATTGAGTTATACGAACCAAATTCTTTAGGCAAATCACGCCATGGGCAGCCTGTTCTTATTCTATAAAGTATTGCTTCGACAAAATTTCTCAAATTAGATTTGGAATAGATATCAAAATTTCGGAAAATAGAAAGTAACTTAGACCAGTGTTGATCATTCAGCATTGTACGAGGCATAGCGAGAAGTAAATTTAGTTTGGCGATTAAATTTTACTTTCTCGCTATTTTTTTGAACAGAAAATGTCAACAGACCCTAATCGAAGCGGTAAATATCCATACCGAGTGAACCCATGGTGAAACTGCTATGTACCAGACTAAAACGCTGACCTGTGCCCATCGCAAAGAAAATTGGAGCAAAATGTTCTAACGTTGGATGATTCCGTGCCATATGCGGAATATTGGACCAGTCCAGGACCGCGTCATAATCGCTATGCGTCAGTTTATGCACCACAAAATTACGGAAGCCTGAGGCCCATTCGGGTACATCAGCAGCCGATCCATCCCAAGACAGTTCACGTAAATTATGGGTAATACTGCCTGAACCAATCAGCAGGATTTGCTGTTCACGTAAAGGTGCCAGGCTTTGACCAATCTGATAAATTTCATCCGCACTCATCGACATGGGTAAGGAAATTTCTACCACGGGAATGTTGGCATCTGGATACATATGTAGCAGCGGCATCCATACCCCATGATCACGCGGACGGGTACTGTTGGCATGTGCAGAAAAACCGGCATTAGCCAGCAAGCCTAAGACTTTTTCGGCCAATTCAGAATTTCCCGGTGCAGGATAGCGCAATTGATACAGTTCAGGCGGGAAACCACGAAAATCATGCCAGGTTTCTGGGCGAATTGCGCTACTCACTTCCAGCGCATCACTTTCCCAATGCGCAGACATCACAATAATCGCTTCCGGGCATGGTAGATTTTCGCTCAAACGATGCAAGGCAGGACCCACTTGCTCAGGATTTAGCGCCAGCATAGGAGAGCCATGAGAAATAAATAAGCCGGGCAACGTTTGTAAGTTCATAATTCAAACCACATCTGGAAAGATGCCTCAATAATGCATGAAAAATAGAAATAAGAGCAGGAGATATTATTCAACAAAACGTTGCATATAAAGAACGCTTCAGCAAAATCATTAGCCTGCCCGATGATAAGGATGGTTGTTATTGATGCTCATGGCACGATAAAGCTGCTCGATCAGCATGACACGTACCAGTGGATGCGGCAGGGTTAACTTGGAAAGTGACCAGTGCCATGCAGCAGCTTTACGCACGGCTTCTGAGTGACCATCCGGCCCGCCAATCGCAAGTGCTACATCATTGCCTTCCAGCATCCAGCCTTTCATGGTTTCAGCCAGTTTTTCGGTACTGAATTCACGTCCGCCCACTTCAAGCGCAATCAGGGTTTCATTCTGCTTGAGCGCATTTAAAATACTGTCGCCCTCAATATTACGGTATTTCAGAATATCCGCTTCAGAATCATTTTTCCCGCGCTTGGCCATCGGCAGTTCAATAATCTGGGTCTGTACAAAAGGCTGAATACGTTTGAAATAATCTTCAAAACCAGTCAGCACCCACGCTGGCATTTTTTGACCAATGGTCAGGATACGGATTTTCATACAGACAGATCAATAATTGGATACCTCATTATAACGATCAAACAACATGAAGTTGAGCAGGGAAACAAATTGAAATTGAAATGAGAGATTTAGTGTTGCTTTAATGTCCGTAGTTCAAGTATCCGCTTGATAAAGGAATGGAATAATAATAAATGCGGAACAGTGTCATGATAAAAGGATGTTGTACTGTGCTGCTGTTACTGATAGGCCTCATGGGGCCTAGTCTCTGTGCAGCCAATTCGAGCAAAAATGCTCAGGTCTCTCATCTGGAATTATTTTTTAGCCAGATCATGAGTGTTGATGAATACCGAAATTATAAAAATCTGAAAGAGCTGAATCGGGTATCTGCCTGGATTAAAGGGCAGATGCAGCGCTTTGGTATTCCATGCCAGTTTCAGGTTTATGTGGTCAATAACCTGAGTTACCGAAATGTCATCTGTAGCTTGGATACTCAAGCCAAAACCAAGATGGTGATGGGGGCACATTATGATGTCTTTAGTGCCCGAAACGGTGCTGATAATAATGCCTCAGGGGTAGCGGGTTTACTGGAAACTGCAAGATTACTGGCCCTGCAAAAATCCAAGCTCAAACATGATGTCGAATTTGCTTTCTATACGCTTGAAGAGCCGCCTTTTTTCAAGACAGAACATATGGGCAGTTATATGCATGCCAAGTCTTTAAAAAAGCAGAAGCAGAAAATTGAGGGCGTGGTGATTCTGGATTCGATTGGTTATTTTGATGAACATCAGGTGCAGAGCTATCCGGTGGGATTAAAATGGATTTATCCACGACATGGCAATTTCATTGCAGCCATTGGGCATTTAGCCTCAACTGGCCTGACTGGAGATTATTGTGATGCCATGCAGCGTTTTAACCGTCTGGAATGTCAACGCTTTGTCAGCCCAAGTTTTGCTCAGGATATGAATTTCTCGGGCTATCTGAATTATGCCAAATTCAACTATTCGACCATGCTGATTACCGATACTGCGAGTTATCGTAATCCTTATTACAATACCGAATTGGATACCCTCGACAAGCTTGATCTGAACAAGATGACTCATGTGATTGATGGATTGGTTACGATGGCACTACAGCCATAATTCAGTTGTTTTATTCAATAACTCAATAAAAAACCCTGCCGAAGCAGGGTTTTTTATACGAAACATCAAGTCTTAATGACGCGCTGCTTTCGCTTCTTCTTTGGTTTTCACAATTGGTGCTTTAACCAAGGCTTTTGGCAAAGAGGTCAGTGCCAGCGGTAAAATCTCATCAATCGATTTTACGGCTTTAATTTCTAGACCTTCTTTGACATTTTCTGGAATTTCCGCCAGGTCACGTACGTTTTCCTGTGGAATGAACACCAACTTGATGCCACCACGATGGGCTGCAAGCAGTTTTTCTTTCAAGCCACCGATACGCAGCGCACGACCGCCCAGACTGGTTTCACCTGTCATCGCGATATCCGGACGAATCGGGATACCCGTGAAAGCAGATACCAATGCTGTAGTCAAAGCCAAACCTGCTGATGGGCCATCTTTCGGTGTTGCGCCTTCAGGTAAATGCACATGCACGTCGGTTTCTTCAAAGCGCGAGGCTTCGATGCCGAGTTCATCCGCACGGGTACGCACTACAGTCATTGCAGCGGTAATCGATTCTTTCATGACATCGCCAAGAGAACCGGTGGTAATGAACTTGCCTTTACCTGGGACTGCTGCAACTTCAATAGTCAGTAATTCACCACCAACAGAAGTCCAAGCCAGACCATTTACACGGCCGATTTGCGCTTCTTCTTCCGCCATACCGTAGTCAAATTTATGCGGACCTAAGTATTCTGGAAGATTCGCTGCGGTCACTTCAACCTGAAGGTTTTTGGCTTTCTTGCTAACCGCTTCTTTTACCACTTTACGTGCAATTTTTGACACTTCACGTTCAAGGTTACGAACACCGGCTTCACGCGTATAGCGGCGCACGATGTCACGAATCGCTTCTTCATGCACGGTCAATTCTTTGGCACGTAGGCCATTGTTCTTGATGGCTTTAGGAACAAGGTAACGATCCGCAATATTGACTTTCTCTTCTTCGGTATAACCCGGAAGACGAATCACTTCCATACGGTCCAGTAGGGCCTCAGGAATGTTCATGCTGTTTGCGGTACAGATAAACATCACTTCAGACAGGTCCAGATCAAGATCCAGATAGTGATCGCTGAACTTGTTGTTCTGTGATGGATCAAGTACTTCAAGCATCGCAGAAGCCGGATCGCCACGGTAGTCTTGCGCCATCTTGTCGATTTCATCGAGCAAGAATAACGGGTTTTTTACGCCCACTTTAGTCAATGACTGCACAATTTTACCTGGCATCGCACCGATATAGGTACGACGGTGACCGCGAATTTCAGCTTCGTCACGAACGCCGCCCAGCGCCATACGCACGAACTCACGACCAGTTGCTTTAGCAATTGATTCACCGAGTGAAGTTTTACCGACACCTGGAGGACCAACCAAACACAGAATCGGACCACGCAATTTTTTCACACGAGACTGAACTGCCAGATATTCCACAATGCGATCTTTGACATCGTCCAGACCATAGTGGTCTGCATCCAGAATTTCCTGTGCTTTGTTCAGGTTAATGCTGACTTTGCTGGCTTTATTCCACGGTGTATCTAGAATCACTTCCAGATAGTTGCGTACCACAGCAGCTTCACTCGAAGCAGGCTGCATCGCTTTCAGCTTGCGGAACTCGTTTTCAGCTTTCTTGCGTACATGCTCAGGCAAATCTGCTTCAGCAAGACGTTTTTCAATTTCAGCGACATCATCTTCCGCGCCGCCGTTCATATCAGAAAGCTCGCGCTGAATGACTTTCATTTTTTCATTCAGGAAGTATTCGCGCTGGTTCTTTTCCATCTGACGTTTAACAGAGTCATGCAGGGTTTGCTCAATCTGTTGTTCTTCAGACTGTTGCAATAGATAAGTCATCAACTCAGTCAAATGCGCTTCGAATTCGTCATGTTCCAGGAATTTCTGTTTGACATCAATATTCAATGGAACACGGGTTGCGACGAAGAACAATAACTGTAATAGATCTTCAATTTTGTTGGCTGCGGTGATCAGTTCACGCGCATTACGAAGTTTCGCTTCTGCATATTGAGCGAAAAGCGCACGTAATTCCTGCAAGCGCACAGCTTGGGTGTCTGCATCGACGCTCACCGTCATTGGGCTGAGTTCATGCTCTGCTGTCAGATACTCAGTTTCGTCAATGATGGTTTTCAGCTTGGCACGGTGTAGGCCTTCGATCAGGACTTTAATACAGTTTTCATCATTTTCGTGATTCACAACTTGCACAATCTTCGCGACAGTACCGTATTGATATAAATTGTCGTGATCAATTTCTTCTGTAAGCGAATCTTTTTGCGCAACTACAAATACTAGATTGTCACTGTTACGAGCCACATCAACTGCATTGATCGATTTTTCACGACCGACAAACAGCGCAATTTGCATATGCGGATAAACCACCACATCACGCAACGCCAAAAGGGGTAGTACACTTGGAACCTGAGGCTCTAAGGTTTCTTGATTCATAATAATTTCAGACATGAGCACTCCTAATGAGTGACAACGGTGTTGCCATGCTTTTAATAGTGATGGGTAATTTTAAAAATACAAGGGCAGTTAAGATTAAATTGTATGAAAAATGACTAATTATGTGATTTTAAAGTAGTTAGCAAGGGTAAAATTACAAAATTATCGTTTGAACTTTATAAAAATTGTCGGGGTGATTAAAGCATCAAGGGGCTGATCCCATGTTTCACGTTTTAACGGCTGTGCCAGCAGTTGAAAGTCATGTGCCAGCCCCAGACGAAATGGACGCCCGGGCGCAGAAGCCAAGGTTCGATCATAAAAACCGCCGCCCATCCCAATCCGGGTGCCTGAAGTGTCACAGGCCAGCAGTGGCATGAGCAATAGATCCAGTTTGGAAACATGCACACCACGAGTGCTCATGGGCTCGCGCATACCCAGCCGATGATGGGCAAAGCGCTTGTTATGATATTGATGCTGACTGATTCGAATCCAGACCAGCTGCTGATTCATGTCGCAAATCGCTGGTAGATACACCTGTTTGCCCAGTTTAAAACAGCGTTCAATAATCGATTGGGTCTGAATCTCCCCAAAAGCATGCAAATACAGGCCAATACGTTGGGCATGAATAAATTCTGGACTGCGGATCAGGCGGTTTAAGACTTTTTGTGCGGACTGCCTTTGCTCAAATTTAGAGAGATGACGACGCGTTTTACGAAGGTATCTTCTTAATTCCTGAATGGTCATAGGGCAAAAAGCATATGCAACAAAATTGTGCTCTAGTCTAAGTGGGAATTCTGGAAAAGTAAAAAATAATTATGAGCTGAAATTTCATATGATTCCATATCTGGTTATTTAAATTCGGCTAATTTTGCCAGCAGTCTCAAAGTTAAAAAACTAAAAAAGTATTTATATCACTAATTTTTTTAATATCTCGAAACGGTCAATTCATTTTCTTTGATTCACGATTTTCCAAGCAATCTATCGTTCAGTGACAAACTCTGGAAACGCATCAGTTTAAGCACTTTGAAACAGCTTTCGATCAATAAAAATACAATTCTAAAGTAGGTTTATTCTGTTTTTTGGTGAAAGATAGACAAGGGATCATATGACTATTCTCGACTGATATATGAAACACATTGTGCTTAGGCAGAGCGTGTAAGACCTAAATCAATGGAGATTGAACATGATGAATATTGCGAAGAACACCATCTGCCTTTGGTACGATGACGATGCCGAAGGTGCAGCACGATTTTATACAGAAACCTTTCCAAACTCCTCAGTTGGCGCGATCAATCTTGCACCCGGAGATTATCCCTCCGGAAAAGAAGGCGATGTTATCACCGTCGAATTTACGGTGATGGGCGTTGCCTGCATTGGACTGAATGGTGGCCCTGACTTTCAACACAATGAAGCATTTTCATTTCAGGTGGCGACTGAAGACCAAGAAGAAACAGACCGATACTGGAATGCCATTGTTGGCAATGGCGGTCAGGAAAGCGAGTGTGGATGGTGTAAAGACAAGTGGGGTATTTCCTGGCAGATTACGCCAATGGTCCTGATCAACGCCTGTAACAGTCCTGACCGTGCTGCGGCCAAGCGCGCATTTAATGCGATGATGACCATGAAGAAAATTGACATCTCCGTGATCGAAGCAGCATTTCGTGGTTAAGCGCCAAAGATATTGTCTTTCATTGCAGTTGATATTGCTGTGTAGCGCAATTTCACTGCAATAGTTAAATCTTCTCCTTTGTTTTGATCAACTCAAATTATCCCTCAACTCTAAAAGGATCCGTTACAAAAATTTCAGATCAATCCAACTTGATTTGAACCTAAATCCAATTTCTTCATGATGATTCAAGGAGAATGTGCCATGAATTTTCCTCAATTACTGTTTATGGCGGGATGGGTCGCCCTGTCTGCACCTGCCGCTTTAGCCGTTGAACCGCCCATGTCGGGCAAAGCTAGCTCAGGTGCAGCTTCCTCTGCCGCCGATAAGAAAGCCATCGCGAGTGCCATGACTGCTGCACCTAAGAAAGTAGCCGCTGCGGCCAAGATTGTCGCTGTCGGGACAGATGGCAAAATGCGTACCTTGCGCAAGGGCAATAATGGTTTTACCTGTATGCCGGATAATCCGACCACGCCAGGTCCAGATCCGATGTGCATGGATCAGGCCGCTCTAGAATGGGCAGAGGCCTGGATGGGACATAACCCCCCATAGTCGGGAAAGTAGGCTTTATGTATATGCTAGCAGGCGGTACGGATGCCAGTAATGTCGATCCCTATGCCAAGAAGCCTAGTGCGGGCAATCATTGGGTCAAAACGGGTCCCCATGTCATGATCGTCGGTGCTGAAGCTCGTTTCTATGATATGTATCCTAAACATACGCAACCGGATACCGCTGTGCCTTATGTCATGTGGTCTGGGACGCCTTATCAGCACTTAATGATTCCTGTGAAGTAATGAATTACCGCAATGACAAATGCACGCTGATTCAACCTTTCAATTCAGGTATTTAATACACTCAATTTTTATGACTGTCCTAAGCTATAAATAGAATAGTTTACTTAGAAGCTCATCGAAAGATGGGCTTTTATATGAGCATTGCAAAAGCTGAAATGATGCAGATCATGCAATATGAGTTCCAGAATAATTTTTGCACTGAATTGAAAACAGGCTGAACCAAAAACAACCATCCAATGAAATTCTCCCTAATTTATACATCTTAAATTTTATTAAGACATTGAAAATAAAATAAAAATTAAACTGGCATAAGTTCTGCATAACTGTATTCAAACTTGGATACAAGATTGGATACAGAATGCTTCATCAGAAAATGATCGGCTGGACAGTCCCAGCATGCCGCGATGCCGATCAGCAAAAAATGCTTCCACTGAATAACTTGGCTCAATTCATTGCCCGACTTGAGGGGAATGAACCTGCCTGGATTTCGGTTAGGACTGCTGCATATCTTATTCAAACAGAAATTGATGTATTCAAAAAACTGTATTTCGGACTGTATGTATCAGAGGCTGCCAGAGATCAGTGACGGCGGTAGGCTTATATGCAGCAGCTTAATCAAAAAAAATAGATCAATTCGGCAGATTCAGAAAATAGATAAAATAACAGAGGATTCATATGTTTAAGACTGTATTGATTGCAAACCGCGGCGAAATTGCTGTTCGCGCCATTCGCACATTAAAAAAAATGGGTGTAACCAGTGTCGCCGTTTATTCAGAAACAGATCGTTATGCACAGCATGTGATTGATGCAGATATTGCAGTGTCCTTAGAAGGGACCAAACCTGGCGATACCTATTTGAGTATCGAAAAATTGATTGCTGCAGCCAAAAATACCGGAGCCGAAGCAATTTTCCCGGGTTATGGGTTTCTGTCAGAAAGTGCTGACTTTGCCCGTGCCTGCGAAGCAAATAATATTGCTTTCATGGGGCCAACACCGGAGCAGATTCTGGAATTCGGCTTAAAACACAGGGCGCGTGAACTTGCTGCAGCTGCCAATGTACCCATGACTCCCGGTACAGGGCTGCTAAATAGTCTGGACGAAGCTTTGGCAGAAGCTGAAAAAATTGGCTATCCGATTATGCTGAAAAGTACAGCAGGCGGTGGCGGAATTGGCTTGACCCGTTGTGATGATGCAGATGCACTTCAGGAGGCTTATGAAAGTGTAAAACGTCTGGGTGAGCAGTTCTTTAAAGATGCCGGAGTATTTCTGGAATGCTTTATCGATAAAGCCCGTCATGTCGAAGTTCAGATTTTTGGAGATGGACAGGGACAGGTGGTGGCTTTGGGCGAACGCGACTGCTCATTGCAGCGCCGTAATCAGAAAGTCGTGGAAGAAACCCCAGCGGCTCATTTACCTGAAGCAACCCGTCAAAAACTGCATCAGGCGGCAGTTGAACTGGGCAAATCGGTGAAATATCGCAGTGCCGGTACGGTTGAGTTTATTTATGATGCAGTGCATGACGAGTTTTATTTCCTTGAAGTGAATACCCGTTTGCAGGTGGAGCATCCGGTGACTGAAATGGTGACCGGTTTAGACCTGATTGAATGCATGTTGAAAGTTGCAGCAGGTGATACTCTGGATTGGAAGCATCTAAGCAGTATTCAGCCTCAAGGTGCAGCGATTGAAGTACGCATCTATGCCGAAGATCCAGTTAAGAATTTCCAGCCGAGTCCAGGGATTTTGACCGATGTCTTTTTTCCGGAAAATGTCCGGGTTGATACCTGGGTGAGTACCGGAACTGAAATTTCCCAATACTTTGACCCGATGATTGCCAAGATTATTGTGCATGCTGAAGATCGTGAAACTGCGATTACGACTCTTAAAGCGGCACTAGCTGAAACTCGCCTGAATGGTATTAGTACCAATCTGGATTATGTCCATACCGTCATTTCAGATCCGCGTTTTGAACAGATGCAGATCTGGACACGTATGCTGGATGATTTTAAATATGTGCCGAATGTGATTGAGGTGATTCAGCCGGGTACACAAAGTTCGATTCAGGATTATCCGGGTCGTGTCGGGTATTGGGATATTGGTGTACCACCTTCAGGTCCAATGGATGATTATGCCTTCCGGCTGGCCAATAAAATTGTCGGGAATGCCGAGGTAGCCGCCGGGTTCGAATTTACCCTGCAAGGTCCAACCCTCAAATTTCATGCAGACAATATCATTGCTTTAACTGGCGCACCTTGTCAGGTAAATCTGGATGATGAAGCAGTAAATTTCTGGCAGCCTATTCAGGTAAAAGCAGGCCAAACCTTAAAAATTGGACAGGTTGAATCTGGATGCCGGACTTATCTGGCCGTACGAAATGGTCTGAATGTGCCGGAATATCTGGGTAGCCGTTCTACCTTTGTGTTAGGTAATTTCGGTGGACATGCCGGCCGAGTATTACGTGCTGGCGACATGATTAAGATGGTGAATCCTGAGCTGCCGGCCGATGGTCTACCTTTGGCGATTGCAGAGCCTGAAGCTTTGGCAACAGCTCTGATTCCAGGTTATGGCAAGGAATGGAAAATTGGTGTGCTCTATGGTCCGCATGGCGCACCTGATTTCTTTAAAGCTGAATATATTGAGGAGTTTTTTACATCAAGCTGGAAAGTGCATTTTAACTCGAACCGGTTGGGTATCCGTTTAACCGGACCGACGCCAAGCTGGGCGCGTGAAAATGGCGGTGAAGCGGGTCTGCATCCATCCAATGTACATGACTGTGAATATGCCATTGGTGCAATCAACTTTACCGGTGATTTCCCCGTAATTCTTGCCAAAGATGGTCCGAGCCTGGGCGGTTTCGTTTGTCCGGTGACCATTGCCAAAGCTGAACTCTGGAAAATTGGTCAACTAAAAGCCGATGACACGATTAGCTTCTATCCAATCTCGGTAGAACAGGCCAATGCGCTGGAGCGGCAGCAAATTCAAACCCTCCAAAACTTTGCCAAGGCAGAGATGACCCATGAGGCTGAAATCGTGGCAGTTCAGGCAGAAAGTATCCTGGCATTGCGTGAAGCTACGCCAGATGCACCAAAAGCTGTATATCGTCAGGCAGGTGACAGTTATATCTTGCTGGAATATGGTGACAACGTACTGGATTTGGCCCTACGCCTGCGCGTACACCGCTTGATGCAACTGATCCGTGAGGCTGATCTTGACGGTATCCTGGAATTGTCACCTGGTGTGCGGTCCTTGCAGATTAAATATGATGGTCTGCGGTGTAGACAGCAGCAACTGATTCACTTCCTACTTGGTCTTGAAGAACAGATGGGCGATTTACGTGACATTAAAATCCCTTCAAGAATTATCCATTTACCCATGGCCTTTGAGGACTCAGCGACTCTGGGTGCTGTTGAGCGTTATCAGGAAAGTGTCTGTGCCAAAGCGCCATGGCTTCCGAATAATGTCGATTTTATTCAGCGGATTAATGGTTTAAGTCACCTCCAACAGGTCAAGGACATCATTTTTGATGCCAACTATCTGGTTTTGGGGCTAGGTGATGTATATCTGACTGCACCTTGTGCAGTGCCCATTGATCCGCGCCACCGTTTACTGAGTTCCAAATATAATCCGGCCCGTACTTTTACCGCTGAAGGGACTGTCGGGATTGGTGGCATGTATATGTGTATTTATGGCATGGACTCACCGGGTGGCTATCAGTTGATTGGCCGTACCGTGCCGATCTGGAACAAGTTTAAAAAGAACAAGCAGTTTGGCGATCAGCAATGGTTCTTACGCTTTTTTGACCAGATTAAATATTATGAGGTCACTGAGGCCGAACTGGATCAGTTCCGTGCTGATTTCGCCCATGGTCTGGCAGAAATCAAAATTGAGGAATGCGAGTTTGACTTTGCAGCGTATCAGGATTTCCTTGCTGCAGAACAGGACAGTATTGCTGCTTTTAAAGCGCAGCAGCAGGCTGCTTTTAGTGCCGAGGTAGAGCGCTGGAAAGACGAGTTTGATGCACCTGTAGAAATAGAAGTGCTGCAGGATGATACCGATTACAGCCAGTATGTCCCTCTCAACGCCTCTATGACCGGCAATATCTGGAAGATTTTTGTAGAAGCCGGGCAGATTGTGAAAAAAGGCGACACGGTGGCCATCATCGAGGCCATGAAAATGGAGCTGCCGGTCTATGCTGACGATGATGGCATTGTCAAAGCCATTATCTGCCGTTCTGGTCAGACCGTGCATAGTGGTGAGCCACTGGTCTATATGGAGTAATGGATTGAGCCATGACTATTGTTCGCAATCCAAGTACTAAAGCGACAGGAAAAAGCTCAGACAATCTGTCTGAGCTGGTTTTCCAGAAAATTAAAAATGACATTTTTGACTTTAAGCTGATGCCGGGAGAGCGCTTTACCGAATCGGAAATTGCTGAAAGCTATGCCGTAAGCCGTACACCCATCCGGCAAGCTTTGTATCGCTTGCAGCAGGAAGGTTATGTCGAGGTGCAGTTTAGAAGTGGCTGGCAGGTCAGGCCACTAAACTTTAAAGCTTATGAAGAACTGTATGATCTGCGAATTTTGCTGGAATGTTATGCAGTCGAACAACTGTGTCAGATGCCCAAAGACCAGTTGAAAGCTGCTCTAGAAATTTTGATTCAAACCTGGTGTATCAAACCAGAACAGTATGTCTATGACCTCAGGCAGTTATCTGCACGAGATGAAGCATTTCATTGTCATTTGGTATTTGCAGCCGGCAATGCAGAAATAGCGAAAATTCACAGTGAGATCAGCGAGAAAATTCGCATCATACGCCGTCTGGATTTTTCCAAAGATTATCGGATTGAGGCCACCTATGCCGAACATCAACAGATTTTAAAGGCGCTGCTTGCCCAAGATGCAGCGTTCTGTCTCTCTATATTAGATGCTCATATCCGGCATAGTCGTAATGAGGTGAAAAAAATCACGTTAGAAATGTTGTCGTGTTGTCCTGCATAAGCTACTCATGATGTATAAGCTTTAAGAAATACAGACTAGATCAAAATATGGAACTAACTTTAGAAATTACGCTAAGAACAGACTGGATAGCTAGGCATTATTTCATTTAAAGATATAAACTGATTTTTACAAAAAGAAAAACATCAGACCTAACTCAAAATTGATAACCAATTCATAACCAGAAAAAACAAGAACCCGCTAGTGGCATCTCAAATTGTTTTTTAAAGTAAGTTGAGGATGATAATAACAAGAGATAAAAATGCTTCATCAGCCTATTCAATTTTTACTTACAGGTGCCAGCTGTGCACTTCTCCTAACCATGACTGGATGTACCATGCCTTCCAAGTCACCTATCAATGACAGTTATGGTTCCCAGCCACATTTACCCAAACCACACTCAAGCTTGCTGCCTACAGTCAATATTGCGCCCGCCAAAGGGTGGCCTGAAGGTAAAATGCCGACACCAGCGACAGGTTTAAAAGTTCAGGCATTTGCCAAAGGGTTACAGCATCCGCGCTGGTTGTATGTATTGCCGAATGGTGATGTGCTGGTGGCCGAAACAGATGCACCGCCCAAGCCAGATGATAGCAAAGGGATTAAAGGCAAAATCATGAAATGGGTAATGCAGCGTGCCGGCTCATCGCATCCCAGTGCCAACCGCATTACTTTGCTTCGCGATAGCAATGGAGATGGGGTGGCTGAACAAAAAATCGTATTTTTACAGAATCTCAATTCTCCATTTGGCATGGCACTGGTCGGCAATATGTTGTATGTGGCGAATACTGATGCCCTAATGCGCTTTCCTTATCAGAACGGTGCGACTCAAATTACAGCAGCCGGTACCAAGGTGCTGGATTTACCGGCAGGCCGTTTAAACCATCACTGGACCAAAAATGTCATTGCCAATCCTGCCGGCAGCAAACTCTATATTACAGTGGGTTCCAACAGCAATGTCGCTGAAAATGGCCTAGAGCAGGAGCAGGGCCGGGCACTAATCATGGAATTTGACATAGCCAGTGCTCAAGCGCGACCTTTTGCTACCGGACTGCGTAATCCGAATGGTATGGACTGGCAACCCCAGAGTGGCACACTCTGGACGGTGGTAAATGAACGTGATGAACTCGGCAATGATCTGGTTCCTGATTATCTGACCTCTGTCAAAGAAGGCGCTTTTTATGGCTGGCCCTATAGTTATTATGGCCAACATGTAGATACCCGGGTCAAACCGCAAAATCCTGCGCAAGTTGCGCGGGCCATTCCACCAGATTATGCATTGGGCAATCATACTGCATCATTGGGCTTGGCCTTCTATAGGGCAGATCTGATGCCTCAATATCGAAACGGTGCGCTGATTGGCCAGCATGGTTCATGGAACCGCAAACCGCACAGTGGCTATAAAGTGATTTTTATTCCCTTTCAAAATGGACAACCGATGGGCCCACCTCAAGATATCTTGACTGGATTCTTAAGCGATCAGGGCGATGCATATGGGCGACCGGTCGGTGTGGCGGTAGATTCTTCAGGTGCCATTTTGGTTGCTGATGATGTCGGTGATGTGATTTGGCGAGTATCACCCTTGAGTACACCAGCTGCAGTAAGTAAATAAAGGTTTAGGGATTCAGGGTTTTATTCAGATCTAGATCTGTGGGGTAGCAAGGTTGAAGTAAAAGTTATTTCATTAAAACATCAATATTTTGATTGAAAATGTGCAAAAGCTAGCGGGTTTAAAATAATTTTTAAGCTTCATTTAAGCTGGCTGAATTAGGCTTTCAGGATATTTTTAAGCGTAATACAGCATGTACAGAGATTATGCTGATCCCATTAAAAATATCTCAATCTAAGTGCCAGTTTTAAGTGCCCATAAAAACTGGATATAAAAGTTAGAACGTTGCAAAAAAAAGAGGGTTTTAAGAATGAAATCAATTATTGCATTTATCTTCCCTTGGTCATTATTTATGACCCTTCATCGACCAGCCGAAGCGACAGTATGCTTAGTGCTTCAGATTTCGATTTTAGGCTGGATTCCTGCTGCAATCTGGGCGATGCATACTTTATATCGGGACAAAATAGCCTAAAAATAGGAAAATAAGTTACTGAAAGAGTTTTTGATTTTGACGGAAGTAAAAGCCCTATCTTTTTTATAGCTAAAGATTTTTTTTCATTCCAGATGATGAATACATCAATAAAATGAATCTAGAGGAATGTTCGAGAGAAATACTACAAAATTAAAATAAGAGGAAATTCAGGAAAAATTATAATTATATTTTGAAAACGAAATTGAAGTACTCCGAAGATGCCGCTGCATGTGTCGTTACCCTGAACCCGATGAGTTCAAGGAGGATGCGACGTATACTTGCTGGGTTTCCCATACGGAGATGGGCATACACTCTAAATATACAGAACACACCCATAAGTGTTAGTATCGGCAGGGGAATAGACCCGCTGGCGAACACCTCAGAGTTAAGTTAATTATAAACAATAATCCCGGTGTAGCAACTCTAAGCTGTTCATGAACTGTAAACAGTTCGGTCGAATGTCCGAAGTTTAAAACAGAATTCGAGATTATTCAGTCAGTTCTTCAACTTCTTCTAAAATAGTTTGTAACAAACGCTCGCAATGCGCATATTGTTGCAGTGATCTGTTCATATTCAAGACCTCCTGCATCAGCTCAAGTGCTACCATAATAATCAGCTTGCTAGGTTCCATACGTGGTGCTTTACGACGAAATTCATCGTATTTGTCATTCAATAACTGTGCCGCGCGCTCTAATTCTTCCTGCTTGTCAGGAGTAGAGGCCAAACGAAAACTATGCCCCAATACTCTGAGATCGATTGCAATTTGTTCACTCATGATGAGGCTTCCTCAGTCGCTTCAGTCGGATGGGCCAGTTGTTGAATTTCCTGTGCGTGATGATCCTGCGCAGTACCGAGAATCGCCAGACGTTGAATAATCGCTTCAACCTTGGCTTTGGCATTTTCATTTTTCTGGGTTAAACGTTCAGATTCCTGAGTCAGACGCTGAATTTCCTGCTGGGCATGACGCTGTTCAATGATCATCTTTTCCTTAACCACGCGCAGTTCATTTCGTTCAGCCAGAATTTCCTGAAAACGGTTTTTCAGATCGGTACAGCTTTTTTCCAGACGGCCATAACGGTCTGCCAGTGCAGTTGCATCATTATTGAGCAGTTGAAATTGGGCACGAGAATCCATCAATTGTTCTGTCAGATTTTCATTTTCTTGTTGTTTTTGCGCAATCGCGCTGTTTTTTTGTTCAATTTGCTGTTGATGTTGCATCATTGAAGAGTCTTGCTCTTCGCGCAAACTGGAATTTTCACTTTCAAGCCGTGCAAGTCGCGTTTTTAACACGCCGATCTGCACTTGTAGACGCTGTAATTCTTCTAACATATCGAGGTCGCACAGTGTTGCAAACAAAGGTAATATATAAGCAGTATAAAGATTGGATAAACGAATGCAAGACGATATTTCAGGTTGGACCGAATGGCACCGCAATTTTTCTTCAATTGAGGAAATTTCTAGCCCTAGCGAACTACATGGTTTGCTGACTGGCATTGTTTGTGTCACCCAGGCGCCAAGCAGTGAAGAGTGGTTACAGATTTTAGAAACACTGGATGTACCTGAACTGGATGCCGAAGCATTAGAGTTGTTGGCGGGCGAAGCTGAAGATGTGTTCCATGCATTGTCTGAAGATGAGCTGGATTATTTACCTTTGCTGCCTGATGATGAGCATGTGCTTTCAGAACGCGTACAGGCTCTGGCGGACTGGTGTGCAGGCGTGGTCTTAGGTTTCGGACTGGCTTCAGGACATATCCGTCAGGATGAAGTTGAGCTGATTGAACATTTACAAGATGTAGCCGCAGTTGAATTTGAAGACTCAGACGATGATGCTGAAGGTGAAGAAAGCTATCAGGAATTGTACGAATTTGTGCGTCTGATTCCTGTCAGTCTGTCTTTAGGGCGTAAAAAGGTCGAAGTTGAAGAAACGCCACTCTTACAGCAATTTAGTCAAAAAAATCAGCCTAAAGTCGCTACTACAGAAGCGCAAAGTGTGGTCGAGATTTTCTCGCCTAAACGTCTAAGCTGATGAAATGCTGAGGTGAGTCATCACCTGCTTGAAATCAGGCATATATTTTGCTGTTTACAGTAAAATCTATAGTCTGGTTTCAAGGCTATATTCTAAATACAAGTATTGATCGATAAGAAGTAAGGTGTAATGAAGAAATTGACACAGGCAGTTTTTGAGGAACGTCGCGCAATCCTCGCAGGGGAAATCGGTTTACGCAGTATCGCCATTATCGCGACCAGTCCGGTAGCCATGCGTAACCGTGATGCAGATTATAAATACCGTGCAGACAGTAGTTTCTTCTATTTA
Organism: Acinetobacter lwoffii; assembly: GCF_049367455.1. Lineage (GTDB taxonomy): Bacteria > Pseudomonadota > Gammaproteobacteria > Pseudomonadales > Moraxellaceae > Acinetobacter > Acinetobacter lwoffii_W. The sequence continues at coordinate 494,380 of NZ_JBMPXW010000001.1, read as the reverse complement.
ACCGGATTTGCAGAACCTGAAGCTGTGGCTGTGATTGAAACCTTTGACACTGAAGAAGAAGGCTATAGCTACAGTTTGTTCTGTCGGGAATGTAACCGTGAAATGGAAATATGGAATGGCTACCGTGCAGGTATTGATGGGGCTATTCAGGATTATGATGCAGATGAAGCCTATGCAATTGATCTGCTAGATGAAGAAATTCTAGAAAAGTTACAAAATAAGGATCAGTTATTTTATCGCATTGGACAGCATGCAGAGTTTGATGCGCGTGTCGCCAAATGGATTGCGACTGCAAGCGGTGAAAGCCGTCGTGGGACTTCTGCGCCAGCGCAAGTAATTCAGCTGGATCGTATTGTCGATGAAATGCGTCTACATAAAGATGCAAATGAAATTGAATTGATGCAGATTGCTTCGGATATTTCTGCTGATGCACATACTCAAGCGATGCTAGCAGTACGTCCGGGCATGATGGAATATGCGCTGGAAGCCGAGCTGAATTATATCTTTGGCAAAAATGGCGGTGTTCCGGCCTACAACAGTATTGTCGGTGGTGGTGAGAATGCCTGCATCCTGCACTATGTAGAAAATGACAAAGAACTGAAAGATGGCGATTTAGTCCTGATTGATGCTGCAGCTGAATATCAGCTTTATGCTTCAGACATTACCCGTACCTTTCCGGTAAATGGTAAATTCAGTCCGGAACAGAAAGCCTTATATAACGTAGTACTGGATGCTCAAATCGCTGCGATCAATGCCGTGCAAATTGGTAACTCGTATAAAGAACCTCACAATGTTGCAGTGCGTATTTTGGTGCAGGGTTTGCTCGATCTTGGCTTGATGCAGGGTAATATCGACGAGATTATAGAAAAAGAAGCTTTTCGTCAGTTCTACATGCATGGTACGGGACATTGGCTCGGTATGGATGTGCATGATGTCGGTGCTTATAAGGTGGACGGTGAATGGCGCTCGTATGAAGAGGGTATGGTCGTGACCGTTGAGCCGGGTCTTTATATCGCGCCTGATGATGAAACAGTAGATGCTAAATGGCGTGGAATTGGCATTAGGATTGAAGATGATGTGGTGGCCACTGCAAATGGCCCGCTAGTTTTAACCGCGAAAGTCGTCAAAACGGTAGAAGAGATTGAGGCATTAATGGCGAAAGCCCGCGCTGCCTAATCCAAGAAAAATACAGAAAGCCGGTCGCGAAATCGGCTTTTTTTATGACATTTCTATGCCGTTTTAAACAAGAATTCCTAGCTATATCGAATCGATCAAAAAGTGACTTAGCTTACGTTTATATCGAACAAGTCAAATAAAACTCACCTAAGTAAAATTTACAGCTTAAAAATTGACAGGAAGTCAACACAAAAAATCCGTTTTTAGCATCAAAGCTACATATTAAATGGGCTGAGATTCTCATACTTTCTCTGATCCTTAAATAAACTTAAATAAGAGCAGGAGAACACTTATGAGATTAAATACGATTGACTGGATTGCTTATGCTTTAACAATCATTGGTGGCATCAATTGGGGCTTAATTGGTGCATTCGATTTTAATTTGGTCGCTGCGATCTTTGGTGATATGAGCGCCTTATCTCGAATTATTTATGTATTGGTTGGTTTGTCGGCATTGTACCTAATTTATACAGGAACAAAGTTGGGTAAAACAGTACACCACACAGATCATCATACTAATATTGTCCGTTAAGCTAATCCTCCTTTGTGAGTTTCTCGCAAGATAGGATAATGTCTTCGAGTAACTTGCCGAAAGGATAAAATAGTGTGGAAGATAAAGAAACCTCGGTAGATTTCCGGGGTTTTTTATATAGGTGTTTATACGTTATTGATAGAATAATCCTCAGATCTACAACAATACCTAGCTAAAGATTAATGATCACTATCATACAAATAAGACTAGGTTGTGCATGGTTGGATAATTTTTTTAAAATATCTGTTAGTTCAAAGATCGAGTTATATTTATACAATTATCTTAAAATAAGAAAATAATAGTGATTGTAAATGGGCCTCCTGCTGCTGAAAGTGAATATCCGCTCATATATAAATGGCTTGATTCATAATTTTATCATTCAGGATTTACCAGCATCAGTATGTATTAAAAATTGTGCTAAGCGAGTAGATCGAGTTATACCAATTTGACTAGGTTTGCGATCGAATCGTATAAGTGCCAAATGAAATCACAACATTCCTTTTTTTAAGGCCGAGCTGATACGTGAGTATAAATATTTTAGTTGCTGAATTAAAGACAACTCGGTTGGAGTTAAGAGCATATAAAGTTGGAGATGAATTTTCATTATTCTAAGAGTATTGTGGCGACGTTGAAGCATCAAAATATTTACAACGACAGATGCATACAACAGTCGGTCAAACTCAGCAGATGTTACAGAAATGGGCGTTAAGCTATTGGCAGCAACCGAGTGACGGATTTTCATGGGTGATTGCTGAGCGAAAAAGTCATCTGGCAATCGGGTTACTAACGATCATTCAACAGCAAAATAACAGCCTTGAAGTTCATTTCGGACTTGGTCCTCGATTTCAGGGTCAGGGCTATATGCTTGAGGCGATGAAAGCGGTGATTCAGTATTTTAAACAATATCTTACACTTAAATCACTGGATACTTTCTGCGATGCAGAACATATACAGGCACACCAAGTGCTGTTAAAGACAGGGTTTGAAATCGTTGAACGGATCAATGCTTATACTCTATTGCCGAAGTTAGGTAATGAAAAGCGTGATTGTTTAATATTTAGATATGTTTTACATGAAGTTAGTTTGGAGAATTAAATAATTTACTTTCATGTCAGATTATTTATTTTAAAAATCTGTTATTCATTAATATCGAGATTTCTCATACGTAATTTATACTTGAGGAGAGTTTAGATTCTTGTGTGGAAATATATTCAATGTATTTAGGATATTATAGAGTTTTAGAAATTTTAATTTTTTAGTCTGATGAAAACATTATTTTATATTTTTATTTGGAATCTTTAAATAATAAATTTATTGAAACTTCTATTATCTTAATTAGGTGATATAAAAATTTATAGATAATAAATGCAAAATACAATAGACCTCTTGCGAAAGTATTATTTTTGACTATTTTAGACTTTGATATTTATTTAAAAATCAACGTTTATCACTGATTAAATTTTGACTAACGCAAGAGGTCTAATAATATTAAAATTTATAAAAATAAGAGTGTATCTAAAATGAAAATACCTAAAATAATTCATCAAATTCATCAAATTCATCAAATTCATACAAAAGGAATAAATTTTCTATCAGAAGAAGATAGAACTGCAAGGACAGTTCTCCTGAGAAATAATCCTGATTGGGAATACCGTTTTTATGATTATAATGCCATGGTGGATTTTATTAAAATCATTATTCTTCCAGATATTTAAATGCATTTCTTAAAATTGATCCATTATATGGCGCTGTACAAACTGATTATTTTCGATATTTGTTACTTTATAAATTAGGTGGAGCATATTTTGATTTAAAAAGTTTTACCATCTGTAGTTTAAATGACATTCTTTTAGAAGATGATGGACTGCTGGTCTTTGAATGGCAAGGAGGAGCAGTTGAATACGAAGAGTTCGGAAAGCATAAACAGATTAAAAGAGGTAAAGAATACCAACAATGGAACATTATATCTTCGCCGGGAAATAAATATTTGGCTAATGTAGTTGAAAAAATTACAGAAAATTTAGAAAACTATTCCTATATTAAATTTGGATATGGCTGGAGTGGTGTACTGAAAACTACTGGTCCTATTCCCTATACCAATGCCATAGATGAAGTTACTGATAAGCATGGACTGCGTTGTCTAGGAAGCAGTTGTCAAAATGGAATTATTTATAGAGATCACACTTCACCTAGAAGATTGGACCGTAGTCACTATTCAAGACAAACTAAACCAATTATTAGCTCAGAGAGCTTGTTGGAAAAAATGGAAGCTGAAATTTTATTAATCCTTTTTAAAATCTTCAATTTTATAAAAAGATATCTTAGAAAAATGATCTATTAATTACTAAGATTAAAACCATAATATTATTTTGGGTAGATTTTATTCAATATATTTGTTTTAATTTTTTCTACAGATTTTAAAAGGATCCTAGTTTTTTCTTTTAAATAAGAACTAACCTGATTGATCAGGTATTTTTAGTAGTGATGCATTTCAGCCTTTGTCTGGTCTGTCAGATAGCAGGACATTGAGGTCAAAACAAGCTACAACAACAGCATGCATCACAATGTCAAAATCTCGAGTCATGATGTAATATAAAATCCATCATGATTATAAGTATCTATCTGCATAGATACGACATTGAAAGGATTACAGCATGCAACAAGAAGTCATCATTGTCGGTGGTGGGATGGTGGGCTTAAGCCTCGCATTAATGTTGGCGAAAACTAATATTGCAGTCAAACTTTTGGAAGCCATCAAATATCCAGATTATGATGATGAAAATCTTGCGCCATATCATTCCAGCTTTGATGCACGTAATAGCGCCTTGTCACGTCGTAGCGTACAAATCTATCAGGAGCTTGGACTTTGGAATGCCTTGCAAGAACATGCTACCCCAATTCTGGAAGTGAATATTACCGAACAGGGCAGTTTTGGTAAGGCCCGACTGAAAGCCGAGCAGGAAAAAGTCGAAAGCTTTGGTCAGGTCATTGAGAATGCCTGGCTTGGTCGTGTACTCCTGACCCAAGTCAAAAAAGAGTCATTGATTGAACTGATTGATGGTGTGCAGGTGACATCCCTTATCCAAGATACAGACTTTGCTTATATCGAAGCTCAACGTGGCGAATCTCTACTGAAATTACAGTCCAAACTGGTTATTGCCGCCGATGGACGCGATTCTTTCTGTCGTAAGGCTTTGGGTATTGGTGCGTCAGAACATGATTATGATCAGGTTGCGATTGTAACCACAGTGCAAACGTCGAAGCCACATGGTCATGTTGGTTTTGAGCGTTTCAGTCATTTAGGACCTTTGGCACTTTTGCCCTTACCGGGTGAGTATCGCCGTTCAGTGGTCTGGCCTGTGAAAAAAGGTACTGAAGGAGAATGGATGGGAGATGAAAATGACCAGCATTTTCTGGATGCCTTGCAGGAAACGTATGGCGATCGTGCCGGAAAGTTCCAGAAAACCGGTAAGCGGTTCAGTTTTCCATTGTCTCAAGTGTTAGCCGAAAAACAGGCTGTTGGCCGTGTCGTGTTGATGGGCAATGCTGCGCATACGATTCATCCGGTCGCTGGTCAGGGTTTTAACCTGTGTATGCGTGATGCGCATGTATTAGTGCGTTACCTGAAAGAGCAGCAGGCACAAGGCGCAGACTTGGGCGATGCTGCAATATTGCTAGACTATGAGAAATCCCGTCTCAGTGACCAGCAGCGAGTGATCAAATTCTGTGATTCAGTGGTGCGTGGCTTTAGTAACCAGAATCCATTTTTAAAGCTGATGCGTAATACGGGTTTAATCGCTTTTGATACGATTCCAGGCATCAAGCCACTCGTTGCAAATTATGCCATGGGGTTAAAAGCATGAGCTTAAATCAAACTAACGAAATATTAGACGTTGTCATTATTGGCGGTGGGTTGGTTGGTGGACTTACAGCGCTTCTGTTAGCTCAAGGTGGTGTGCAGCCTACAGTTCTGGATGCAGCGCCAATTCTGGATGCAGATAAAACTTTGCGTGTAGCCAATCCGCGTGTTTTGGCTTTAAGTCAGGCAACCATTCACCTGTTAAAAACGGTGGGTGTCTGGGAAAATTTAGTACGCCAGCAGCCTTATACTGGTATGCAGGTGTGGAATAAAAATGGCTATGGTGAAATTAATTTTGGCCAGCCTTCAGAAAAAACACCATCGGTAGAGCAGGCTTTAGGCTCGATGGTGGAGCCCAGCATTCTGAATTTGGCCATTCAGCAAAAGATGCTGGAAAATGTTCAAGATTATAGAACACAAGTCAAAGTCAGCCGTGTTGAACGTGGCGTCGGTGTGTGGATCATCCATCTGGCCGATGGTAGTCAGCTGAAAACCAAGCTGGTCATTGGCGCAGATGGTGCAAACTCCTTTGTACGTGAGCAAGCTTTCATCGATATTGATGTACTGGACTATAAACAGGCCGGAATCAGTTGTGCGATTAAAACGGCTCAGCCACATCAGCACATGGCGCGTCAGATTTTTCTTGAAACCGGTCCCTTGGCTTTTTTACCTATGGCCAGCCTTAATCCAGAAGAGCAGGGACATTGGCAATCGATTGTCTGGACCTTGCCAGAGGATTATGCCGAAGAATATGCTGCACTTTCAGATGTTGAATTTACTCAACTCTTGACTCGTGAAAGCCAGCATATGCTGGGTGAAGTCTTAGAGGCGACACCACGTGCTACTTTCCCCTTAAAAGCCCGTGCCGCCCAGCAATATGTTCAAGACGGTTTAGCCCTGATTGGAGATGCCGCACATGTGATTCATCCGCTGGCAGGTCAAGGTGTGAATATTGGCTGTCTGGATGCTGCGGTGCTCTGTGATGTTTTGCTACATGATCAGGCGCGTGGCGTATGGGCACATGAGCAGACCCTCAAGCGCTATGAACATCGCCGTAAAGGTCAGAACGATGCCATGATGCACAGCATGTCTGCGATTGGCTGGATGGAAACCACATTATTCTTTCCGATGGTTTGGGCACGCAATTTCGGCCTGAAACAGGTAGAAAATCAGCCCATGTTGAAAGATGCATTTATGGCGCAGGCGAACGGTTTGGGTTTACTTAAAGACACACGCTACGCAGCTTAAGACAGAAATGTAAATTTTTTAAACAAACACCAATAAAGAGTAACGATTTTGTTTAAAAAAGATACGATTTTTTGATGTTTGGTACTAGGCGAAGCCCAAAGAGATTGCTAAATTTCACTTAATTCGACACCTGGCTTGGAATACCAAGCAAGCGCCATTTTTGGGGAGATGCAAATGACAGACATGAATGATTATGATGACGACGTTGAAGATTCAATCGTTGACGATGATGAAGCAAAAGCAGCTGAAAAAGGCGCAGCAGATAGCACAGAGGTCGTGAATGATACCGATCTTGCAGAAGCTGAAACCTTGACCGTCACTGCAAAGCTAAAGAAACGTCAGGCACTTGAAGATGAAATTGCGGCTTTCCTTGCCAATGGTGGTCGTATTGTTGAAGTCCCAGCAGATGAATCAGTAGCCAAAGAATAAGTTATTGATTGACTTGCCTCTTATAAAAAAACACCACATCAATTGTGGTGTTTTTTTTGTAAATCAAAACGTGATAGAAATATCTAGAGCAATTAGTCGTTTGCCGAAGTCAGTTCTAAAGCACGTTGATAAGCGACTTTCTTTTTGATACCTGTTAAATCTGCTGCCAACTGTGATGCTGCTTTAACGGATAGATCCTGTAATAAGCGATTTAATAATTTATCCAGTTTTTCCTGATCCAGATCTTTTTCTTCGATGGCACCGCCAATCACCAAAACAATTTCGCCTTTTTGCTGATTGTGATCATTGACAATGAATTCGACCAGCTCACCCAAGGTCATTTTCTTGATAGTTTCAAAAGTCTTGGTAATCTCACGCGCAAAACCGACCGGGCGATCTGCACCGAATACGCTGGCCATATCTTTAACGGACTCCAGAATCCGGTGCGGTGCTTCATAGAAAATTAAAGTCTGGGTTTCATTTTTCAGTTTTTCTAGATTCAGCAGACGCTGACTTTGTCTGGATGGCAGAAAACCTTCAAAACTGAAACGGTCACTCGGCAAGCCGACTGCACTTAAAGCTGCAATCGCAGCACAAGCACCAGGTACAGGAATCACGCGAATATTATGCGCTTGTGCAGCACGGACAAATTTAAAACCAGGGTCGCTGATCAGGGGAGTACCAGCATCACTGATCAGGGCCATATCTTCGCCATTGAGTAGGCGCTGGATCAGCTGATCAATCTTGTTGCTTTCATTATGTTCATGGCAAGCGGTCAGAGGTGTTTGAATATTAAAGTGTTTAAGCAACTGTGCTGAAGTTCGTGTATCCTCAGCAGCAATAAGACTCACCGACTTCAACACCTGAATTGCACGATAACTAATATCATCTAAGTGCCCGATTGGAGTCGCAACAACAAATAACTGAGCACTCATAGGTTTCTCCATGTGGAATAAATTGAATAATAAAAAATGGAAGATTAAAAATAAAATATTGGGCTTGTGTTTAGTCAGCTACATCAGCAGCGTACAAGCAGAAGTGTTGATTATTCTACCCGAATCCGGACCTTTGGCGCGAGCTGCATCGAGTATCAAACAGGGATTTCTCAGCGCCTATGCTACTTCCGGGCAGAAAGTTCCATTGAAATGGGTCAATTCCAATCAGAAAAATATCTCCCAGCTGCTGAAACAGCATGTCAATAAAAAGACCAAAATGGTGGTGGGTCCATTGGCACGTAGCGATGTGGAACAACTACTCAAGAGCAAACCTAAAGTACGTACCCTCAGCCTGAATGATGTAGCAGGGTCATCACCCCAAGTCTGGCAATTCAGCCTGTCCAAAAAAGAAGATGCTGTTGCCTTGAAAACACTCTTGTTTAAAGATGGGATTCAGCAATTGCTGATTTTGCGCCAGCCTGGCAGTGAAGCCGAGCATGAACTGTTGCTGATGTCTTTGTTCAGCCAGAGTGATCTAAATTTTAAAATCGTGAACAAAGCGCCCATTTTTTTAATGCCAAAACAGGGGCTTTTATTCCTCGGCAATGCAGAAGGGCTGGCTGCCATACCTGAATTAAGCCATAAACGGATGTATACCGTGGCCAATGCGATCAGCGAGCAGCATACACCCCCGAAAGGGATCAAGTTCTGTGATGTTCCAGTACTTTATCTGGCTGACTGGCCGGATGTTCTACAGGCTTATGCCCAGGAACCGGTCAATATGTCCTATCAGCGGCTGATTGCCTTCGGTGGCGATGCCTGGCAGATCACCCAGCAATACTTGTCGCAACCGCGTTCGCAGCATATTGAATTTCAGGGCAGAACCGGCCGGATACAGATCACTGAACACAGCATTCAGCGCAGTCCACAATGTTTCCAGTACAGTGGCACAGGTGTCAAGCTACTTTGAACGGGGGATGAGTGATGCGACAGCAATTAGGTACATGGGCAGAGCAGCAAGCGGCCCAACTGATGCAAAACCATGGATTTCAATTCCTGGCAGCTAATTATCACAGTCGCTATGGCGAGCTGGATCTGATTCTGGTGCGTGATCAGGAACTGGTCTTTGTGGAAGTCAAAGCGCGTGCACAAACCCGATATGCACAAGCCATTGAATCGGTTTCCAAAGCGAAACAGGGAAAGATGCTCAAGACGGCGATGTGCTTTATTCAGAAAAATCCACAATTTGCACACTATTACTATCGTTTTGACGTGATTTGTTTTGATTTTAAACAGCAATTTGCAAAAACCATACAGCATGACTTTTCGCAATACCCTTATGATCTGGAATGGATTGAAAATGCTTTTACTTTTGATCAAGAGTTTATTAACCTTTGAACAAAATAAGGTCTAAAGATGCTTATATTTGCTTCACGATCATTGTAAAGTTCAAGCAGAATTGACATGATCTGAGCTTGAAAACAGATTATTAGATTGAAAAAGACGTAATAAAATGAAGGAGTCTTGCTGAGTGGTTAAGCGTATTGCAATAACAATGCTGTGTGTCGCAAGTTTATCAGGTTGTGCCAGTTTTATTTCCAGCGGCACAGGTACGGCTCCTGTCGGAACTGAAAGTGGGGCGCGTACCTTAGGGCAGGTATTTATTGATTCCTCAATTGTCCGTACTGCAAAAATTAATCTTTATAAACTGGATTCGCGCTTTAAGCAGGCCCGGGTCAATATTGAAAGTTTTCATGGCAATGTCTTGCTGACCGGTCAGGTGCCGGATGCCCATTTAAAGCAATTGGCTGAAGACAATGTCAAATCCATGAGTGATGTCAAAGCGGTACATAATTTTATTACTGTCGGTAATCAGATCAGCTATAGCACCATTATGCAGGATACTGCAGTGACTGCAAATACTCGTGGCTTGATCATGAAGGCGACTGTGGTTGCGGATAGTAAAGTACATGTGCATACTGAAGATGGCGTTCTGTATGTAATGGGGCGTTTAAATGGTGCCGAGATTGCTGACCTGAATCAGGTGCTACAACAAGTGGGTAATGTCACCAAAATTGTGACTTTGATCGATAACGTGGAGCAATATTCAAGTCTGGCTAATCAAAACTTTGCTGCACCGGCATATGCGCAGCAGGGTATTGAACAGACGCCGGTTGCCATTGATCCTGATACGGTTGAACCGACCTATGAACCATAAGGTCGGCCAGTTTAAAACCCAACTCTCACAGCGTATTCTGCAGTTTCAGCAACATTATCAAGATTTCCGGTTATACGATTTTGGCAGTTATGCCCTAAATCGTTTAACCCCGAAACAAGGTTACACGGTCGAAACCCAATTGGCCTATGGCCTGAAATCCCGGCAACGCTTTGACTTGTTTCGGAGTCAGCAGCCTTTGCTACATCGCCCACTCATTGTTTTTGTGCATGGCGGCGCCTGGTTGCATGGCGATAAAAAGGATTACCAGTTTATTGGCGAGTCCTTTGCTAGAGAAGGCTATGATGTGGTGGTGATGAATTACCATCTGGCGCCACAGCATATTTTCCCGACCTATATTCATGATCTGCATCTGTTGCTGAATCATTTGCAGCAGTCAGCTGGACAGTTGCAGATCTGTGCAGAAAATCTGGTCCTGATGGGACATTCTGCCGGGGCATTCAATGTGATGTCTGCCTTATATCATCCGCAATCTGCCAGTATTGATCATAGTCAAGTTCGGGCGATTATTGGTCTGGCAGGTCCTTATCATTTTGATTATAAAGATGATCCGATCTGTGCAGGTGCATTTGATCAGGCGGTGCCTTATCAGCAGGTGATGCCTTATTATTTTGTTAGAAATAGCTCAACCCGGCATTATCTGTTTATTGCCGAAAAAGACAAGATTGTCGGGCATTTCAATAGCCAGGATTTGGACCGTGTACTGAAAGAGAAGGGCAATCATAGCCATCTGATTCAAATTCCGAAACTTGGTCATATTACGATTGTGGGTTCACTCTCCAGTTTGTTTAGCCGGTTTTTCCAGACCAAGGCACAGGTGCTTTGGGCGCTCGAGGATGCATTTAAATCCTGATACTAATATTTGGTTTAACTAAGCAATAGATAAAAAAGAATCCAGTGGATGATCTCCCCTGGATTCTTTTTTAAGCCGTTGAGCTAAATCTTTCGAGTGCAGATTTATAGCCAGGTCTTGGTGTCGTCTGAGACTGCCGTACCTTGAGTCACATGCATGATCATGGCATGGGCAATACTACCTTTGAATGGAATTTCCGGCAGCTGATCGAATTTAAAGAATTGCGCATCGCTAATTTCTTCTTCCTGCAGCTGTAGCTCACCGCCAGCATATTCTGCCTTGAAAGCAATCATCAGGTTACTTGGGAAAGGCCAGGGCTGGCTGGCCAGATACTGAATATTCTTGAGCTTTAAACCGACTTCTTCCAGCGTTTCACGACGTACTGCATCTTCCAGCGTTTCACCCACTTCAACGAAACCGGCAATCAGTCCATACATCTGGCTTTTAGTATTACGTGCATTTTTGGCCAGCAGAATCTCGTCTTTGCCTCGGGTAATGACGGTAATAACGCAAGGCTGTACCCGTGGATATTGCCGGTAGTTGCAGGATGGGCAGAGCATGGCATATTCAACAGCATGCGCTTCAGTCACTGTACCGCAATGACTACAGAACTTATGGTTACGACGCCATTCTAAAAGTTGTACTGCGCGGCTGGCCTGTTCGAATTGCTGGGTATTCCAGAACTGTAACAGCTGACGGATGGGAACCAGTTGCAAGCCTGCAGGAATCGGCTCATCGGGAAGAAGATCACGGGCAATCACCTGATCACCCGTGTGGAGTAGCAAATCACTTGCTAAGGCTTCAACCCGTGGAAGTTGAAAGTGTTGATCGACCAGCAGTTGCTGTTGTTGAAAAATATAAGCAAGTGATAATTTGGACATTAGGCAACTATTTTGAGTTTCTCACTACTGTCCAATGCTACCTGAAACATCGCCTGTAATACAGGCTGTTTGTTCTTTAAGTTATCAATCATCATGTCGGCACTGGCCAGGGTGTCTAAAGCACGATGAATTTCTTCCGGACTTAATGCAATCGACAGATCAATACGGTTCTTGATGAATTCTGCAGTGGTGGTGAATGCAGTACGAACATGTTCTGCATTCAGGAACAGCATCGCGCCGCCAATCTCGCAAAACTGTACAGGAACAGGTTCGAGGGCAGTCAAGTCATGATCTTGCAGGTAATTGCTGAGAATCTGGCTAGAAAGCTCGATCAGGGCCTTGGTTTCTGTGAGTAAAGCAGCGTGTGCTTCATCCAGACGGTCCAGAGAAATATTCATGTTGTTGACGCGCAGCTGCAAGCGGCTCGAAGTGTGATGACGTTCCAGTACGCCAATCGAGTTCATGGCAGACAGAATGACATTCATCAACTGCTGGGCAAAGCTGGCATCCTGCATAATCTCGGGCTGGCTCAGTGAAGCAGCCTGACGGGTCAGGTCATGATAGGCTTCATTCAGGTTCAACACCTTGAAGATATTGGCCAAACTATTCAGTTGAGCCTGTAATTCCTGAGTCTTTTCAGGCGTCATATTCTGATAGTTGAACTCGATGTCATTACGAATCTGTGCCATTTCCGTGGTCACCAACTCGCTGATGGTATGCATGGTTTCAAAGTCAGGACCATACAGGTGGCGACTGAAGACCTGTAATTGCATATCGGTCAGTAGGTCATCGCCAACATTGAGCTGGCTACGGATAGATTGCGCAGTTTCATCTTCCTGACTGATACATAGGCTGAGCACATTGGCCAGATCAGCCAGCGAAGCCTTGAAGCTGTCTGCCGAGCTAAAATACTGTGCCATGTTGCGCTCAATGCTCACCAAGGTGCGTAGACGTGGCTCATTAATCAGCAGGTGCTCAATATTGTTTAACGCGACATATACCAGATTCCAGTACTGCTTGCTGTCATGTTGTTCTGCAAGTCCGGCCAGATAAGCCCCCACCAGTTTGATGGCTTGCAAATCCAGTTCACTTTCTTCCTGATTGATCAGCTTGTTGAGTGACAGCTTATACAGACGGTGTACATATTGGGATTTTTCCAGACTTGGTGCCTGTGGCAGCGCAAAATCAGGAGTGACGCAATCTAATAGCGATTCTACATGCTGGCCTTCAGTCGTCAGTGGTTTACCCAAAGCCAGTTCCAAGCGGTTCAGGGTATCCAGCAAAAACTGTGGAATTTTTACTTCACGCAAACAGATAAATTCGATATAGCGTTTCAGCATAGTGGTGCCTTCACTCAAGGCGATCACTTCTTGAGTATTGACCTGCGCCGGATTCCCCATAATCTTGCGCATTAATTCTGCTGAATATTGAGCGACTTTTGCCAGACTGGACATGTCGATGAGTGCCAGAACCTGGGCGCATTGTTCGAACTGATTTAATGCATCATCAATACCAAAAGGTAAAGTCTGGTCTTCTACCAAGGTGCTTACTGCTGATTCGACTAACTTGATCGAGTTATCAACCTCATTTTTTATTATCAGTAAAGCTGTTGGATCAAAATGTATAGAGGTTTGGTAAGACATGATCTGCACCTTTCCTGGAGTATTATCTATATATGAGCCCCCGCTTTAAACTACGGGGCCTCTTTGTATTTACTATAACTGAAGAACGATAGTTTTAAACCTAAAGTATCCCCGGAAATGTAGATTTTATTTCGCGAAAAGGCAAGCAGTTCCATGTTTTTCTTCGAATTGTTTGACCCAATTCTCATGTTCCTGTAATTCCTGTTCTGACGGAAGAATCACCGGCAATTCAATTTCAACTCTGGCCATTCCTGAGCGGCTGTTCTGGTCTTCAGACTGAGACAGGGCATCGATATCAAAAGACACCTGTCCACCGGTCATCGCCAGATAAACATCGGACAGGATTTCCGCATCGAGCAAGGCACCGTGGAAGGTACGGTCGCGTTGTGGAATCTCGTAACGGCGCACTAAGGCATCCAGCGAGTTTTTCTGCCCGGGATGCTTGGACTTGGCCAGTGCCAAGGTATCGGTGACGTCACAAACCTCGGAGAGCGCCTTAAAACCTGCACGTTTGAATTCCATATCCAGGAAGTTCATATCGAAGGTCGCGTTATGCGCAATAATTTCCGCGCCGTGTAAATAGTCAAACAGCACTTGAGAAATTTCTTCAAACAGCGGTTTGTCTTGCAGGAATTCATCGGTGATCCCGTGGACATTCACAGAATCGCCAACCGGTGTTTTTGGGTTGATATAGATATGAATCGAGCTGCCGGTCAGTTTGCGGTTGATCATTTCCAGCGCGCCGACTTCAATAATCCGGTCACCATCCTGATAATAAAAACCGGTGGTTTCAGTATCCAGAATCAGTTGTCGTGGGCCATGCAGCTGTAGCTTTGCTGGTGTAATGACAATTTGCGGATGTAGCTCAGTCGAGGCAGATGCGTCTAAAGATGAAGCATCTTCATTGCTGTCTGTTGCTAAAACTTCAGTCTGTACAATTTCTTCAACAGTCACTTCGATGATTTCTTCCAGCTCTTCTTCTTCGCTCTCGGCCAGATCAAGACCGAAAGGATCGTCTAGCAACCAGTCGGGTTCAGATTTTTTTTTATCTTCAGACATTGAAGGGCTTTGCTTGGATTTTTTCAGGGTTTCATCAGCCCCCAGATTGGCCAGCTGATCGGCCATTTCATTGCCCGGATGTCCAGCATGACCTTTGACCCAGTGCCATTCGATGTCACGTCCCTGACAGACTTCATCAAGTTTTTGCCACAGATCCGGATTTTTGACGTCTTTCCAGTTTTTCTTTTTCCAGCCGTGAATCCATTCGGTAATGCCTTGTTTGACATACTTGGAATCGGTATAGATCACCAGTTTGTCTTGCTTGTCACAAAACAGAATCCCTTCAATGGCAGCCGTCAGCTCCATACGGTTGTTAGTAGTATGATCTTCACCACCACAGATTTTGTGTTCTTGTTGGCCATTAACAATGTACGCACCCCAACCGCCTAAACCCGGGTTGCCGCGACAGGCGCCATCAACATAAAGTGTGATAGTGTGTGACATAGATTAAATCCGATCAAAATAGAACAAGCTGGAAGGCTTATTGTATAGTGCAAATGCAGTCGATCAATCTATATGTCCAGGATTTTTTAATTTCTTGTAACATTTAACGTGAAATCGCGGTAAATTATTGGCTTGAGTCTTCGACATGCTTCACTACAATGGCATATCTAAAAAATAAATTTATATACGAGTTGTTTGGATTTCTTTATGTATAAACCAACCGCAATTTTGTGGCAGCCGACATTACCTACATTTTTAAAATATTCTGTACTGGGAACTGCGCTTGCTTCTCTAGGACTGACGGGCTGTTCATCTACACAAAGTGCGACCCAAACAGCATCAAGCAAGCAGGTTGGATCACAATATCTGGATGCCAGCAGTCTGGATGGACTCGAAGATTTACTTTCTGCAACGGATATGCGTGCAGTCGAAGGTGACCGTTTACAGATTCTGAAACATGGTGATGTCTGGAAACGCATGACCGTGGGTTTCAAGATGGACTTAAGTGTCTGGAATCCGCGGATTGATGCTCAGCGTGGCTGGTTTATTTCACGTCAGCCTTATCTGGATCGCTTAAGTGCGCGTGCATCACGTTATTTATATTACACGGTAAAAGAAGCAGAACGCCGTGGTATGCCGACCGAGTTGGCGCTGTTACCGATTATCGAAAGTTCTTATGATCCGGCTGCGACCAGTAGTGCGGCGGCGGCAGGTTTATGGCAATTTATTCCAAGTACCGGCCGTATTTATGGTTTAAAGCAGACCTCATTATACGATGGTCGCCGTGATGTGGTGGAATCGACCCGTGCAGCCTATGAGTTTTTGGGCAGTCTGTATAACCAGTTTGGTTCCTGGGAATTGGCGCTTGCTTCTTATAATGCAGGCCCAGGACGTATCCAGCAGGCAATTAACCGTAATAAAGCCGCAGGTCTGCCTACCGATTATTGGTCATTGAAACTGCCACAAGAAACCATGAGTTACGTGCCACGTTTCTTGGCGGTTGCACAAATTATTAAAAATCCCGGCAGCTATGGGGTGAGCTTGCCACCGATTGCCAACCGTCCGCATTTCCGTGAAGTGCCAGTGGGTGTTGCCAGTTTAAATGAAATTGCAGCGATTACCGGTTTGAGCCGTGCAGAACTGTATCAATTGAACCCGGGTCATCGTGGTGATCATATTGACCCTGCAAGTCCGCGCCGTATTCTGATTCCTGCTGACTTAAGTCCTTCAGTGGATGAGAAGCTGAAAAAATTATCCGGTTCAGGTGGTTTATGGGCGAGTAACACGAGCAGCCTGCCGCGAAATACCACAACAGTGGTGCCAACCAGAGCTACACCGCCAGAATTAAATACGAAAACGATTACGCCTTCTAAACAGACTCCGCCAGCGGTTGTTAGTAATCAGCCTGTAACGACCGTTGCTAAAACAACGACTCCGGCGAAAGCTGTAAGTACGCCATCTGTCGTCACAGCAGCGGTAAGTACGGCGACAACGGCCAATACTGTAACGAAGACTACGAAAAAGATTTCGACGCCTAAAGGCTCATCTGCCTTGGCCAGTTTTGCGGCACAAAGTGATTTGCCAATTCCAAGTGCGCCGCGTATTCCGGTAGCTGTGACACCTGCGGCGCCAGCGAAACAGATTCAGGTCGAACCACCGATTTCGGCAGCTGAGCGTCAGCAAGTTGAGCAGGCGGTCATCGCACAAGATATTCAGAAAACAGTGGATGAAATTCTGCAGCCTGTCGCCACACCGGCAGAACAGGCCCAGGTGGTTGAAGAACTAAAAGCATTGGCGCCGGCAGGCACAGAAATTGTTGATCCTTATGACGGCAAAATCAAGCTGACTGCCATTCAAACCAGCCTGTCTGTGGCTGAGCAGCAAGGCAAGGAACTCACCAAAGGCTTCTCTTATCCAAAAGAAGTTGCTGACAATACCACTGCGAACTCGGTTGAAGCCAAGCTAAATCAGGGCAAAAATTACGTCAAGACGGATTCTGAAGTGGTGGTGGTCGCTCCAAAAGGCAAACGCAGTACCTATAAGGTATTACCAGGTGATAATCTGGCAATGATTGCGGCCAAAAATGGCGTGAATTGGCGTGATGTAGCGAAATGGAACCAGATTGATCCAAATTCTCCGCTGTATGTGGGCACCACCATTTATCTGTATGATGCCAAACCGGTACAGGAAGCCAGCAAAGCCAAAGAAAAGCCGGAAACTTATGTCGTTCAGGCCAATGACTCTCTGACCAGTGTAGCGAATCAGTTTGGTTTCAGTGTGAAACAACTGGCTGATTTCAATGGCTTGAGTACCAATAGCGGTCTATTCGTTGGGCAAAAGCTGTCATTGAAAGATACAGGGCTGTCCAAAGCAAAAGCTGAAGAGATTAAAAAAGCTGAAACTGCCAAGGTTCAGACTAAATCCTATACAGTGAAACGCGGTGAGTATCTGAAACTGATTGCCGATCGTTACGGGCTTTCAAATGCTGAACTGGCATCTTTGACGTCAGGTCTTACTGCCGGTAGCAGTTTGATGGTGGGACAAAAAATCAATGTGCCACTTCAGGAAGTTGAAGAGCTAACAACATCTAACCAGAAAACTGAACAGAAGTTTGAAAATGTTAAAGTCGATCAGACTGCAACTGAAAACTATCAAGTCAAACGCGGTGAAACACTGTATAGCATTGCCAGTCAAAGCAAGCTGAGTGTCTCTGAATTGGCTGCACTGAATGGGTTGTCTGCCAATAGTGGTTTACGTATAGGTCAGACCATCAAGATTCCAGCCGGCAGTCAGATCCCTGAAACCTATACGGTTCAATCGGGTGATACGCTGACCGGCATTGCCGCAAGATACAATCTGTCAATGGACCAAGTGGCGAGCCTGAATGGCATGTCACGTAATGCAGGTTTACGAGTGGGGCAGCGTCTGAAACTGAGTGGTGAAGTCACAGAACCGGTACGTGAAGTGGTCGCGGAAACTGCGACGAAGAATGCAAAATCGGATTCGCATGTGGTGAAATCAGGTGAAACCTTAAGCTCTATTGCGCGTCAGTATCATTTACAACTGAAATATCTGGCAGATTTAAACGGCCTGAATACTAATAGCACAGTGCGTATTGGTCAGCGTTTAAAAATTGAGGGTGACTTTCCGGTAGATAAAAAAGTTGAAGATGTGAAAGTGGCAGCTAAGCCTGTAGCTTCTAAGGCAACTGAATCCTATACAGTAAAATCAGGCGAATCCCTGAATGCAATCGCCAGCCGTTTAGGCATAAGCGTGACCGACTTGGCTCAATTAAATAATCTAAGTCCACGCGCAGGATTAAGGGTCAGTCAAACCATTCAGATTCCAAAACTGGTGACTGATTATAAAGTCAAACGCGGTGATACCTTAATCGGTCTGGCTTCACGCTATGGTATGAACAGCAATGAACTGGCGGAAATGAATGATCTCAAACCGAATACGCAATTGCGTATTGGCGATGTGATTAAAGTACCGAATTAATGAATGGATCATGAGATTCGCTCATTTATTTAAAACTTTCAGGTTGATCTGGCTAGCCCCGCTGCTCGTGAGTAGCAGTTGGGCAGCCCTTATTACCACCCCATATATCGCGCTATATAACCAGCCGAAATATGCCCAGGCCAAATCCCTGCCTTATGCCAATCCGCAAGCACCGAAAGGCGGTACGCTGATTCTGGCAGCTGATGGCAGTTTCGATAATTTGAACAGCATGAATGGCAAGGGCAATGTCACTGAAGGGGGCAACTATATTTTTGACAGTTTGCTGTCCAAGTCACTAGATGAGCCCGGTGTGTACTATCCCTTGCTGGCGGAAAAAGTCAGTTTTGACCCCAAGAAAACCGCCTTTATTATTTTTCATTTAAATCCCAAAGCACGGTTTAGCAATGGCCAGCCGGTGACTGCACAAGATGTCAAATACAGTTTTGAGTTGTTTCAGACCCAGTCCAATTTTGGCCTGCAGATGTATCTGGCTGATTTAAACCGGCTGGAAGTCCTGTCACCTTTACAGGTCAAAATGCATTTCAAATCCGGACATAATCCGGAAATGGCGATGATTGTCGCACAGATGCCCATTTATTCTAAACAGGAATGGCAAAAGCGTAATTTTAAAGAATTGACGCTGAAACCGATGCTGGGTTCAGGGCCCTATGTCATTGAACACATAGATGCTGGACGTAGTATTAGCTACAAACGCAATCCCCGATATTGGGGTAAAGACTTGATGGTCAACCGCGGGCGTTATAATTTTGACCGGATCAAGTATCGTTATTATCGTAGCCCTGAAATCAAGTTCGAAGCTTTCAAGTCGGGCCAATTTACCTTGCATGAGGAAAAACAGGTCAACCGTTGGGTGAAAGACTACCAGTTTCCTGCCGTTCAGCAAGGACAGGTGCAGCGTTACCGCTTTCAGCATCACAACCCGATTCCGACCCAGAGTCTGATATTCAATACCCGCCGTCAGCCTTTTGCCGATATCCGTTTCCGGCAAGCCTTGAGTTTTGCCTATGACTTTGAATGGCTGAATAAAGCCATGTTCTATGGTGAATATCAGCGCCTGAACAGCTTTTTTTCCAATAGCGAGCTTGCATCTTATGGACGGCCAGGCATTCAAGAACTGCACATTTTAAAACCCCATTTAAAGCAGCTTGATCCGGTTCAACGTCAGGCTGTACTGCAGGACTGGAAATATCCTCAGTCAGATGCCTCCGGTTTTAACCGGAACAATCTGTTAAAAGCCCGTCAATTGCTATTAAAGGCAGGCTATCGTTATCAACAGGGGAAGTTGATTAATGCTTCGGGTCAACCGGTACAAGTTGAGTTCCTGTTGCATCAGGCGGAGCAACAGCGTGATCTGATGCCATATCTGCGTCATTTAAAACGCTTGGGCATTCAGGCCAGCATTCGTATGGTAGAAACCGCGCAATATTATGAACGGCTGCGGAATTATCAGTTTGATATGATTGTTGATACCATGCCGCAATCCCTGACACCGGGGCAGGAGCAGAAACAGTTCTGGGGCAGTCAGGCCGCCACGCAGCCAGGTAATTATAATTATGCCGGCATTCGAAATCCGGCCATTGATGCTGTCATTCAGCAGGTGACTCAGGCTCAAAACCGTGAACAGCTGGTGAATAGTACCCGAGCATTAGACCGTTTACTGCGTGCAGGCTATTATCATATTCTGACTTATGGTACGGGCGAATACTGGTATGCTTACTGGAATATGTATCAGCAGCCGCAACGAAAACCTAAACTCTCCGCCGGGATTGATTACTGGTGGGTCGATGCGGCAAAGGCCAGACATGTGGCTGATTATTTCAAACAGCATTAAGCTCCAAGCCTATCAGGGAGTGCCATGAGCACTTATATTCTCAAACGTCTGTTGCTGATGATTCCAACCTTGCTGATCATTTTGCTGATCAATTTCATGGTGATCCAGCTGGCACCCGGTGGTCCGGTGGAGCAGGCGATTTATCAGGCGCAACAGGTTAATAGTTTGGCGCATACCGGATTGCAGTATCAGGGAAAGCAAGGCCTCACACCGGAGATGCTTGAGAAGATCAATATCCAGTACGGCTTTGACCAGCCGCTGCATATCCGCTTTTGGGAAATGGTAACGCGTTATGCGCAGTTTGATCTGGGACAGAGTTTTTTCAAAGACAAGCCTGTGACTGAACTCATCTGGGAAAAATTGCCCGTATCGCTTTCTTTAGGCCTATGGAGTACCTTGCTGATTTATCTGGTCTCCATTCCTTTAGGAATCAGAAAAGCCCGAAAACATGGCAGTCTATTTGATCAGACCACCTCTCTAGTTTTGGCCGTGGGCTATGCCATTCCAGCCTTTATTTTTGCCATTTTACTCATCGTCTTTTTTGCTGGCGGGTCTTATCTGCAATGGTTTCCCTTGCAGGGAATTCGCTCTGAAAATTTTGCTGAACTCTCATTCTTTGCGAAAATTCAGGATTATTTCTGGCATATGGCCTTGCCGCTGTTGGCCATGGTGCTCGGCGGATTTGCCAGTTTGACCTATCTGGTCAAATTTTCCTTTGTTGAAGAGCTGAGCAAGCAATATGTCCTGGCTGCACGGGCAAAAGGTTTAACTGAATATGCAGTGCTATATCGGCATGTATTCCGGAATGCCATTTTAGTGCTCATCGCAGGTTTGCCCGAAGTTCTGATCGGGGTGTTTTTCGTGGGCAACCTGTTTATCGAGATTATTTTTAATCTGGATGGGTTAGGTGTTTTAGGGTTTGAGGCAATTATCCAGCGTGACTATCCGGTGATTTTTGGTACTTTGTTTATTTTCACCTTGCTCGGTCTGATACTGCGTTTACTCAGCGATTTGCTCTATCAACTGATTGATCCAAGAATTCATTTCAGTTCACGTCGAGGATCACAATAATGTCTTCCTTGATGCAAGTACGCTGGCAACGTTTTAAGCAGCATACGCTGGGCTTTAGCTGCTTCATTATTTTCAGTGCTATTTTCATCATTTCCTTGGGTGCAGAACTGATTGCTAACGATAAACCCTTGCTGGTGAAATATGATCATGCTTTTTATCTGCCCATCCTGAAATCCTATCCGGAAACCACTTTTGGTGGGGTATTTGAGACAGAAGCAGAATATAAAGATCCTGCCGTACAGCAACTGATTGCAGAAAAAGGCTGGGCGATCTGGCCCATCATTCCGTTTTCCTATCAAACGCCAAATTTTGAACTGGCTGAACCGGTGCCATCGCCCCCGAGTGCGCAAAACTGGCTGGGAACAGATGATCAGGGCCGTGATGTTCTGGCACGGATTCTATATGGTTTAAGGATTTCATTACTGTTTGGTTTTGCTCTGACTTTATTGTCTGCGGTGCTGGGAATTTTAGCAGGGGCAATTCAGGGTTATTATGGTGGATGGATTGACCTGATCGGGCAACGCATACTCGAAGTCTGGAGCGGTTTGCCGATGCTGTTTATGGTGATGGTACTGGTCAGTCTGTTTACCCCGAGTATTTACTGGCTATTTCTGATCATGCTGTTATTTGGCTGGACCACACTGGTGAGTATGGTGCGCGCTGAGTTTTTGCGCGCCAGAAATCTGGAATACGTCTGGGCAGCAAGAAGTATTGGGGCCGGGGATGGACGGATCATGTTCAAACATATTCTCCCCAATGTGATAGGTTCTAGCCTGTCACAGTTACCTTTTATGCTAACCGCCAATATTACTGCACTGACAGCGCTGGATTTTTTAGGGTATGGTTTGCCACCCGAGTCGGCATCCCTAGGGGAACTCTTGCTTCAGGTCAAAAACAACTTAAATGCACCGTGGCTGGCATTGTCGGGATTCTTTAGTTTGGCAATTGTACTGAGTTTGCTAATCTATATGGGAGAAGCGGTACGGGATGTTTTTGATCCAAGAAACTAAATCACAAAAATCTTTAATCATGAAAAAATAAGCAGATAAAAATTGTGTAAATTTGACAAGACTGATTGTCAATTGTTCTGGCTTACGTTATAAACGAGTACAAAATAAAAGTAACGTATCAGGACAGATCATGACTCAATTGGCCGATTCCATTCAAATTCGTAATACCACTTTTAAAAATCGCATCATTAAAGGTGCCATGAGTGAAGCACTGGCCAATGATGCCGGCCAGCCCAATCAGGCGCATTTCAAGTTGTATGAAGCATGGGCCGAAGGTGGCTTGGGTTGTGCTATTACGGGTAATGTCATGGTGGATTATCGTGCCAAGAATGAACCGGGCGTCGTAGTGGTAGAAACAGAACGCGATCTGGCGCAGCTCAAAGTCTGGGCCGACGTAGGCAAACAACATGGTATGGTACAACTGGTCCAGTTGTCGCATCCGGGCCGCCAGTGTCCCAAGGGCCTGAATAAAGAAACAGTTGCACCGTCCGCAGTACCCTTTAGTCCGGCTTTGGCAATGAGCTTCGGAACCCCACGGGAACTGCGTGAAGATGAAATCCTGGATATTATCCAGCGCTTTGCCACTTCGGCTGCCATCTGTGAAAAAGCAGGATTTGAGGGGGTGCAGTTACATGGTGCACATGGTTATCTGATCAGTCAGTTTCTGTCACCGCTGACCAATAAGCGGCAGGATCAATGGGGTGGTAGTATTGAGAATCGTACCCGTTTCTTGCTGCAAACCTATCAGGCCGTACGTGCTGCGACTTCGGAAAATTTTATTATTTCAGTCAAGCTGAATTCAGCTGATTTCCAGCGCGGTGGTATTAGCGAAGAAGATGTCATCTATGTCTTTAAGGCGATGGACGCTGCAGGCATTGATATCATTGAAGTGTCAGGTGGTAGCTATGAAGCACCTGCGATGGCCGGCGTGAAAGCAGACAAGCGCAAGGCCTCGACCATTGCCCGTGAAGCCTATTTCCTCGATTTTGCCGAAAAAATCCGGCAGGAAG
This sequence comes from Acinetobacter lwoffii, assembly GCF_049367455.1. GTDB lineage: Bacteria > Pseudomonadota > Gammaproteobacteria > Pseudomonadales > Moraxellaceae > Acinetobacter > Acinetobacter lwoffii_W. The sequence goes on along the minus strand of NZ_JBMPXW010000001.1, from coordinate 470,641 downwards.
TGAAGTGTCATATCATGGTCACTGGTGGATTCCGAACTGTTGAAGGCATGAATGCTGCGCTCGACAGTGGTGCTTGTGATTTTGTCGGGATTGCACGTCCCTTTGCAGTAGAACCTGACTTGGGCAATCGTCTGGTTGCAGGGCAGGATGTACGTTATGCGGTTGAGAAAATTAAAACCGGTATTCCAATGGTCGACAAGATGGCGATTATGGAAATCATCTGGTATGCCGCGCAGTTTAAGGAAATTGCCAAAGGCAAGCAGCCTAATCCGAAACTCTCACCACTAAAAGTCTTTTTGCAGTATCTGAAAGGCAATGTCAAAGCGGTGATCAAGGGACAATTAAACTCGCGAAAATCGGCTTAATTTTGATCGCAGATTCAAATCTCAAGTGCGACACATTTGTAGTTAGTTGAAAAAGTTAGGTGTATTCGTAGAATCATTGGACTTTTTCAACTCGCAATTGGAAAGCACACAATGAAGAAATACACCCAACTTTCTCAAGATGAAAGATACGAAATTTATGCTACTTTGAAAAGTAAAAGTTCAATCGCTAGCCTTGCTCGGGAGTTAGGGCGTTCACGATCAACCATCTACCGTGAATTAAAAAGAAATACTGGGCAACGTGGATATAGAGCTCAACAGGCAGCGAAATTTGCAAGTCAAAGACGGTACCGTCCTTCATCACCCATGACAGCATTTGCCTTCGCTTATATTGATTACTTGATTGGCTTGGACTGGTCACCAGAACAAATTTTAGGTGCTTTAACACAACGCGGTTGGCTGGATGTACCTTCACATGAGTGGATTTACCAGTACATTTATGAAGATAAATCAAAAGGCGGTAAACTCCACCTACATTTAAGGCATCAGAAGAAATATCGAAAACGAGGTTACAAAAACACGGATCGTAGGGGGCAAATCATTGATAAAACAAGTATTCATTGCCGAGACCAGGTCATTGATCAACGACAACGTTTAGGAGATTTCGAAGGTGACACTGTAATTGGTAAACATCATAAAGGTGCTTTATTAACTCTCGTTGATCGAAAGAGCCTGTACGTACATATTGTTCATTTAGGGCCAACGAGAGCATCCTCTCAAACGATTACTTGTGCATTAGATCGTTTACGGATGAGCCATGCTTATAGTGTTACTTTTGATAATGGTAAGGAATTTGCCGAACACAAAAGAATCACTGATGCCGGCATAGATACGTATTTTGCTGATCCTTACAAGTCTATTCAACGAGCAAGGAATGAAAATACGAATGGTTTAATCCGGCAATATCTGCCAAAATCATCATCGTTTGATGACGTGTCAAACGAACAAATAGAGCAGATAGAATTTGCACTCAACCATCGTCCTAGAAAAACACTAGGTTGGTATACGCCTAGTGAAGTTATGGCTGGTTTTTATACTGTTGCACTTGCCGCTTGAATCCGCCGATTAAAAAAACCGGACACTGCAAATGTCCGGTTTTTTTAATTTCTGGCACTTAGGAGTGCTTTAGGAATAATGCATCGCCTGGGTCTGGAAAGGAAATAATAACTGGCTTAACTGACGGGTCGCCCATAAGCCTATGTCGGTGTGATGCATATGCGGCGCAGTATAAGGAATCAGTAAATCAATTTTCTGTTCAGCACCTTCACAGCGCATGAAGCGGCTTTTTAACTGATTCAAGCACTGCTGGTCCATACGGCTCATTGCGGGTTCAATTTTTGCCTGTGAAGGAGTTGCACTACGTGACGACAGGCGAGTTGCTAAGCCTGCGCCCTGAATCCAGTCTTTAATAATCTGTTTTTCGGTCGCATTAAAGACCCCAAACATTTTACCTTCCGGATGATCTATCATTTTCCAGAAGCGGCTTTGTTCTACTGGCGCATCTTTTACAATCCAGCCTTTGTCAATCATGATCTGCAAAAACTCGGCAATCTGGGCAGGATCGGATAACCAGTCATTGATGGTCTTGCCACTAAACTGGCATTTCTGATTATGAATATATTGACCGATCAGCGCTTTATTCTGGAAAACTTTTAAAGCCATCTGCCCAATATCCAATTCCTTAATGATCTGGGAGGAACTTTTGCCGATGTCATTTAGTACATAACCTTTCTTAATCAAATCTAAATAAGTGTGCGGATTTTCTGCATGATTAAAATGCTGGATAAACGCTTGCAGGGATTTCTGCGCATGACCATTGTGAGCATTATCAATAGTAATGTGCACATTGAAATAATGCGGATCAATACCCAGTTCAGCCAGTTCATAATTGGTGATTAACAAATGCAGCGGTAACTGTTCATAACCGAGATTGAAGCCAATGACCAGAGGTAAATATTTGGCCGGGGCATAAGCCAGTGCCAACTGTACGGCAGCCTGTTCATAGTAACTGTCATCCAGATGCTCGGCATAACTGTTCAGCTCATAATGACTCAACAGGTCCTGATACATGGTGACATGATTTGCACGCGGATGCCCTAAACCAAGCTCTTCGAGATAGATGTAAATCAAATCTTTTAGCTCGGGCTGATTACAGTTTGGCACGGTCGAATATAACCAGGCACCATCCACCAGTTTGACCGGTGCAACTTTCGCCAGGAATTCGAAAGCATGAGAAACCGTCGGAAAATATTCCCGAGGCTGCTGCTGTTTCCGGCGATTGACATAGGCCTGAAAAGTGGCACAGATTTGATGATGTTGTTCTAAAAGATGCTGTTCAACCTGTGTAGGCTGATCTAACCATCCAAGAGTATCAATATTTAAATTTTTAATCAGATCGCTCAAATAAGAGTCGGCTTTTTCGGTTTTGGTATATGTCGAAATTTCAGTATCTTGAAAAAAGTCGACCCAATCCTTAAAGCTTTTAATTTGATAATTATGATTTTTATTTGGCGATAAAGGTAAACTTAGCTCTGTGCTGACGAACATAATCTGATCCTTGCAGATTTCTCTTGATTTACCTTAACGTGCCCTCTAAAAGCAGGGTGTTGAATTTTTGTTCTAATTTATTGGTGTATTGCTTTAAATGAAAATGAACGGATATTTCTATGAATAGAAATGTTAAAACAATACAAATTGTAAAATTAAGAATGGGATGGCAGCCGAAAGAGTGAGGGAGTAATTTGAACAAATGATAAAAACTGGGTTTAAAGATTCGAGAAATAAAATTTTCAAGATAAAAAAAGCCCGAGTCGCAATGCTCGGGCTTTTTGTTGAGATGTTGCCATCTCGAATATGGCGTCCCTACGGGGATTCGAACCCCGGTTACCGCCGTGAAAGGGCGATGTCCTAGGCCTCTAGACGATAGGGACAGTACAGAAGATAAATTTTAAAACCCTTACTTTTAGCTTGAAGTAATGGCGTCCCTACGGGGATTCGAACCCCGGTTACCGCCGTGAAAGGGCGATGTCCTAGGCCTCTAGACGATAGGGACTTAATAAAATGTACTTCTGAAAATTGGCGTCCCTACGGGGATTCGAACCCCGGTTACCGCCGTGAAAGGGCGATGTCCTAGGCCTCTAGACGATAGGGACGTTTCAGAGGTGGGCGTATAATAGGGTGAAAACAGGGGGGTGTCAAACGCATTTCCATAAAAAAAATGATTTTCTGGGTTGAGTGCATAAATTTAAAACAATCTAGAGAAAATACTGGAAAATTACATGGTTTAAGCTGGATTTTTAAGCAATTCCAGAATTGCTTCTACTACCTGCGGATGGAGTAAATAGCCGGTAATATCATGCGGGCGGTGAATATGGGTACGAATGCCGTGGTTAATAATTGCGGGTTGAAACTGAAATGGCGGTTGTGTAAGAGGAAAGGCGGTAAGAAAATCATCAGTTGAATAAAAAATTTATCCAGTCGCCTGTAATTGCTGCAGGTCGTACAATGGGTTGCGGTAAATGTGACTGGATCACCTGAAAGGCTAATGGCGATCCTAAAGTAATAAAACGCTGTACGTTCAGTTCAGGATGCTGAATAAGATAATTATAGGCAATCACACTGCCCAGAGAATGAGCAATCACAATACAAGGTTTGCGACCATTCAATTGCCGGGCAATCCGCTCATGAACTTCCTTCATGAAAGCAGGATTGTCGAGATACAGATAGGTTTCAATCAGAAATTTCTGAAGCAGGCTCCGATGCAGACTGGGAAAATAATTCAGCAATAATACAAAGTCTCGCAGTGCAACATTTTTGCTTAGCGTGGTAATAAATTTGAATTTCTGTTTAAAATCCATCGTGTCATTCAAATGAAGCTGGGGAAGATCGGAAATCACGGGCTTGCGCCAGCCAGGACGTGGAACGGGTGCAGGAAGCTGAGGATGGACAGGTTGACGGAAACGAAAGCTGGGCCATTGCTGGGGCATTAAGGTGCCAGCATTCAGGATGTTGCGAACGTTATAGTGTGAAAGTAAGTCTCCATAAAATGGAATGTGAATGTGACGTCGTAAATAACTGAATCTGGCATCATGACGGTGTTTGCGAATGCCTTTTTGAAGTATATGCAGCCAGCGCTGGCGAATCGAAGCAGTGCTATGATGTTGCTGATTCATTCCATGAATAAAAATAATTTTCATCGATACCTCACGGAGGTCGATCTATATATTCACAGTATAGAGAAAATTGCGGCAAGCCAAGCTGCACTTTTTGTGGCGTTAATGTGTAAATTATCTTTGATAAAACAATCATTAACAGACATCTGTATATTTATAAAAAAGGTAGAAAAAGCAGTAAGCTGGTAGGTTCGGATGAAAGATTTTATTGAATAGAAAAAGAATATGAATGGAACGGTAAAAGTTGAATTTAGAGTTTGGCGTGAGTTTTATAGCAATTCCAGTAGCGCTTTAATGACGTCCGGATGCTGAATATAACCATCAATATCATGCGGATGATAGATGGAGGTACGAATCTCCTGATTAATAATCGCCGGCTGAAACTCGAAGGGTGGTTCTGATAATGGAAAGGTAGTCAGAAAATCATCGCTAGAATAGAAATTTATCCAATCGCCTGAAATTGCAGCAGGTCGTACAATCGGTTGCGGCAGATGAGCCTGGATGACCCGAAATGCCAACAACGGTGATCCGAGAGTAATAAAACGCTTGATATTCAGCTCCGGATGCTGAATCAAATAATTATAGGCAATCACGCTGCCGAGTGAGTGAGCCACCAGAATCTGTGGCCTGCTACTATAGAGTTGATTATGAATGCGGCAGTGAACTTCCTGCATAAAATGCGGGTTGGCCAAATAAAGATAAGTTTCCAGCAAAAATTTATGCAAAAAGCTGGCATGTAAGCTGGGAAAATAATTGATGAATACTGCAAAATCCCGCAAGGCAATATCTTTGCTTAATGCTGTAATGAATTTCAGTTTCTGATTGAAATTCAGGGCATCATCAAGATTTAACTGCGGGACGTCACAAATTTGATAGGTGCACTGATCTGGTGGCGGTGCTGGTTGCAGCTGTGCGGGATGTAAAAAAGGGAAATGCGGCCACTGTTGCGGCATCAGGGTGCTGGCATTCAAGACGTTATGAAAATGATGCCGAGAAAGTAAATCGCCATAAAAAGGGATACGGATATGCCGTTTTAAATAAGTAAAACGGGCTTGCTGTTGTGGGTTTTTCCGAAGGCCTGTTTTGAAGAGATGCAGCCAATGTTGACGTAATGAAGTAGCCGTATATTGTTGCTTGTTCATGCCGTGAATAAACACAATTTTCATCGACGCACCCTTAAGGCTGCCCACTATGGTTATAGTATAGATAAAAAAGAGCGACCGGAGCCGCTCTTTTAAAACTGATGATTAAGACTTGTTGTGATAAAAGGCATAATAACTTGCATAACACGCTGCAATAAATAGCAGACAGCCTATGAAGCTGATACGCATTGATGGATCAAAGACCATACTGATACAGGTAATAAAACAGAACACAAAGCCCAGGATTGGCACAATCGGGAACAATGGTGCAGCAAAGCCGAGTTCTTTGGCCGTATGACCCTGTTTATACCATTGACGACGGAAGTTGAACTGGCTTAAGCAGATACTCATCCAGACCACCACCATGGTAAATGCCGCAACGCCCAGCAAGTTGGTAAAGATCGTCTCTGGCGCAAACTGTTCAGACAATAAACCTGGCAATGCACCTAGCATGGTCACCATGACTGCAATATACGGTACACCGCGAGCATTCAGTCTTGAGAATACGGCAGGTAACTGTTTGCTATATGATAATGACCACATCATGCGTGAAGCAGCAAACAGGCCCGAGTTAGCAGCAGACAACAACGCAGTGATAATCACAAAACGGATGATGTCTTCAGCATAAGGAATACCAATATGCTGGAATACGGTTACGAATGGACTGCTGCTTACACCTTCAGCAGCTAAGCCTGCTTCCTGATGCGGAAGTAAGGCTGTTACCACAATGATCGTACCTACAAAGAAAATTAATAAGCGGAAAATCGCAGTGTTAATCGCTTTAGGAACATTTTTCGCAGGATCTTCAGTTTCACCGGCAGCCACACCAATCAGCTCGGTACCAGAGAAGGCGAAGTTCACGATCAGCATTGTGGCAAAAATCGGGAACAGACCTTCAGGGAACCAGCCCTGTGCCGTCAGATTGGTAAATAAAGGTGCAGCTTCATAGCCCTGATAGCCCAGAACACCAAAGATGGCCAATAGACCTAAAAGAATAAAAGCAACAACCGTGACCACTTTCACCAGTGCCAGCCAGAATTCGGATTCGGCAAACCAGCGGGTCGAAATCATATTGAGACTAAATACGAATACACCAAAGATAATGGTCCATAACCACATGGAAATATCCGGGAACCATTCCTGCATCAGCAAGGCCGCTGCAGTAAATTCAGTTCCGAGAGTGACCGACCACGTCAGCCAGTATAACCAGGTGATGGTATAGCCTGTGCCTGGTCCAATATAACGTTTGGCATAAGCACCAAATGAACCAGATTCTGGCATATGAACGGCAAGTTCGCCCAAACATAGCATCACCATGTACGCGATAATACCGCCCAGGAGATAAGCGAGAATGGCACCTACAGGCCCCGTTTGTGCAATGACTTCACCCGACCCTAAGAATAGGCCTGTTCCGATTGCGCCACCAAGCGAAATCATGACCAGATGTCGAGTACTCATAGCGCGTTTTAAAGGCGCAGAATTGCCCTGATGCGTAGCATCATTCGGAGATGAGTGCATAGGAAATAAGAAATACTTCAAAGGAATGAAGCGAGCTATTGTAGTGAAAAACTACAAATCTGCAATCGAATAATGGTGATTTCGAATAAGGTCTGATCGTATGAGATCAATATATGGCGTCCCTACGGGGATTCGAACCCCGGTTACCGCCGTGAAAGGGCGATGTCCTAGGCCTCTAGACGATAGGGACGTTGCGAGGTGATGCGTATATTAAGGATTAAGCCGGGGTTTGTCAAAAGGGTTTTTGCTAAAATTCATTTAACAGTTTAAACATTAGGCAAAACAAAAACTTTATTTTATTAAGATGTTATTTTCTGAACAAATTTCAAGACTATAAAAAATAATTATTTGAAAAGATCACTAAAACTTAGTGATCTGGAGTTTGATATTGTTTAGGCTGGGGATTTTCAGCAGGCGTTGTCACTGCCTCAGTCTGCGTAGTTTTATTGTCATCACGGTTGACGATATAGAGATACAGTGCCGAAGGTGCCAAAATAAGTAAAACAAGCAGGAATTTCTTGAGCATGGAAAAATTTCAAATCTTAAAATTAGTCTGATTATAGCCTAAGCAAATCTAAAAGAGCAGCAGCATGTACCTATTCAGGCTCTAGAATTTAAAAGTAACATCCGCAATAAATTGGCGGCCGATTTGTGGATAGACAATACCCGAATCCAGATAAAAATTATCACGATTCGTCACATTGTTAATCGTCAAACCTAAAATGGCTTTAAGGCCCTTATTTAAAGAAATATCATAGGTCGTCCGTACATCCCAGTAGAAGGTATTTTTGGTGGTGTATGGGATATACATATCATATTGTTCATTATTTTTATCAGAATAACCTTTTGATATTTTCTTCATGGCATCCACTTTGCCTTGGTAATTGATGAAGTTATTAATGCTTAAAGGAATCCGGTCAAATTTAATATTCCAACCTAAACGTGTTGTCCAGGGAGTATTAAAGATTTCAGATGGCTTATCTTCAGCATTGATCAATTTACCATCGTAGTAGATGATGGGTGTGCCGGTATAATACGCTGTGCTGTATGAGTCGAAGTTACGCTGGGTTTCAGTATAATCTGCATTTAGGCTGAATAAATGCTGTGTGCCAAATAACTTCAATGGGCTAATGTTAATCACACTTAAGGTATAAATATTAGATTCAGATTTACCTTCATTATCATAAGTATAGCTAAAGCGATTCGTTGAAATGACTGGATCTTTAACTGATTCTGTGCGGCGGATCTGGTCCTTATTTTGACGATTAACCCATTTTAGACCAATACGGCTATTTGCATATTCAGCATTGATTCCGAACATGGTTTCATCTGCATAAGGGGTATCAAGCTGCGAACGATAAGTAAAAGAACCGGCATATGCTTTTTCTTTCCAGTCAGCTGATAGGTTGTCACGTGTTTGGCGAATGATCAATAAACCTTTTTGATCTTGTAATTCATTATAAAAGGCATTTAAACCATAGTAGCGGTTCCAGCCAGTGGTAAAGGATAATTGTTCATTAGCAAAAGGTTTAAAAACAAATGAGCTACGTGGTGCAACATTATTATTTTTAGTTAAGCTGTCATAGTCTGCACGAAAGCCAAGTGTTGCTGTGAAGTATCTGTCCCATTGAATCTGATCCTGTAAAAATGCATGCCAACGGTCTTGCTGTACCTCAGTTTTACCTGCCAAATAAGAGGTGCGATTTTTTAGAAACTGTCCGTCTTGGCCATTTCCTTCATCACATGCATCATATTTATTACCAGTATTTGAATAACAGCTGAGATTGGCAATATTTCCAGTCGCACTAGAATAAATGCTTGTTGTGACAGGACGTTCCCAATGAGCATTGTAGTGTCCATATCCTCCGCCCATTTTGAACGTGTGGGTCGTGTGCTGGGTTTGAATGGGTTCAAATAATGCCTTAAGACTATATTCCAGTTTTTCTTCCTGCTGCTGAGTGCTTCCGAAGCTGCCTTCAATTTGTATACCCGAGGACTTCCAGTTTTTGGTTGATGATTTCAACCAGGAAATATTATCTGTCGCACTTTTACGGTTTGCAGTCTGCATTTGATAATTGACTTGTTGCTCAAGTTCAACTGAATTCAATTTATTTTTTAAGTTGATATAGAGACTTTGGCTGTCTGATATATGTGAGCTTTGGGAGTTATGAGTCGATGAAAGAAAATAGTCACCACTCGATTCCATGAATTGTGTGCCAATCTTTAAAACCGTATTGTCACTGGGAGTATAGAAAAACTCTATACCTGCATTGTTTGAACCTCGTTTTTGTTCATAAGAATCTGGTTTAGCAATACTTGTTTTTAAAGGAATATCTGCACGGCGATATGAACCAAATGCATTGAAACCCAAACTTTCAGCAAGTTTGCCATAAGACGTTGTACTGATCCCTTGACGTGTAAAGAAAGGTTGTTTGCTTTCACTGGTTGAATTTTCAAATTCTTCAGTTGCTTCTTTACTAGGGAAATTGATGTCTGACCAATGATCAGAAGTATAGTCATAGCTCAGGCTGCCATGAATTTTACCAATTTCGGTTTGGGGAGCACAGGTTTCTGCACTGACTACGCCACCTGTGAACTCACCAAATTCGGCACCCACATTGCTATCAAGTAGGGTGATTTTACACAGCAGATTAGTATTAATCGTCACTACTTGTGAGCTTTCCATCATTTCATTCAGGGTATTACTTTTTGCATCACTACCTGGATTAATGTTGTTATTAATGCTGAGGCCATTGATCAAAAACTTATTATCGTAGGGTAGGCTGCCATTAATACTGATATCCGTCGCGTTGAGTTCGCCTTGCTGCAATCCACTACGTGCGTTTGAATCAAATTGTACATTCGGATTAACTTTTAATAATTCAGTGATGGTCTTAGAGCCATTTGGTATTTGCTGTATGTCCTCTTTATTGTAAACCGTTTTCCCCACCTCATTTTCTGTTTTAGCTTTAATCACAATGGTGGAAAACTTAACAGAAGCTTGTGATTTGACTTGTTCTGATTGATCGGATTTTTCAGCAAAAACAGTTGAACTCAATGCAGTTAAAACCGCAATAGAAAGTGGGGAATAAGCAAAACGCATGAGAGAGCTTGATTATGAGAAAGATAATGTAAGTAATTATCATTAACTATGGTGTGGTAATCAATGAAAATGAGAATTATTTTCATTGATTAATTGGTGAAAGTGTAAGACTTGAGCAGCTTAAGATGCTGATCAAAGAAATATAAAGAAGAGAAAAATAGATGGCGTCCCTACGGGGATTCGAACCCCGGTTACCGCCGTGAAAGGGCGATGTCCTAGGCCTCTAGACGATAGGGACGTTTAGAAGATGGCGGTATCTTATTGATCCGCCACCAGAGTGTCAAGCAGGTGAGGTGCGAGTTTGTTTAAAATATAGCAAAACAGTTCAGCGGTCTTCTGCGTATCATATAATGCAGAATGGGCTTCTTTACCATCAAACTCGATTCCAGCTTGGATACAGGACTTCGCCAGTACAGTCTGACCAAACATCACCGCACTTAAAGTCACTGTATCGAAGACAGAAAAACTATGAAACGGATTCTGGTTTTTGGTCCCGGTACGGGCAATCGCGGCCTGAAGAAAACCTAAATCGAAATGTGCATTGTGTCCGACTAAAACTGCATGGGTACAATTTTGCTGGCGACGCACTTCATTCACAGATTTAAAAATACGCTTAAGCGCAGTTTTCTCATCTTCGGCCATGGCGATTCGCATTGGATTAGAAGGATCGATCCCAATAAACTCCAGCGAACGTCGGTCGAGGTTGGCCCCTTCGAAAGGATTGATATGTGCATGGTAAGCTTGACCCGGCACAAATTGACCATCCTCATTATAAACAATCGGAATGGCCGCAATTTCCAGCAATGCATCAGTCTGCGCATTAAAACCTGCAGTCTCGACATCGACAACTACAGGTAAGAATCCACGAAAACGTTGACCAATGATTGGGAGCGTTTCATTTGTCACACTTTTCTCCATTGAATGGTTTTACCCGCATACAGTGGGATAATCTGTTCACCATCCAGATAGTCTAAACTTTCAGGGATTACTTGATCTTCTTTAACCAGGGTAATGGTATTGGTATTACGTGGCAGGCCATAGAAGTCTGCACCAAAATGGCTGGCAAAACCTTCCAGGCGTTCAATTTTACCCACCTGATCAAATGCCTGAGCATACAGCTCAATGGCAGTCGGCGCACTATAACATCCTGCACAGCCACACGCATTTTCTTTTGCATTTTTTGAATGCGGCGCGCTGTCTGTTCCCAAGAAAAATTTAGGATTACCGCTGGTTGCGACTTCCAGCAAAGTTTGCTGATGCGTTTGACGCTTTAAAATCGGCAAGCAGTAGAAATGCGGCTTGATCCCACCAACCAGCATGTCATTGCGGTTAAACAATAAATGTTGCGGCGTAATGGTTGCAGCGACATTACGGTCTTGCTCAAGTACAAAGTTTGCTGCTTCGCTGGTGGTGATGTGTTCGAGCACCAGTTTCAGCTTGGGAAATTGTCTGAGTAAGGGAGCCAGCACTTCATCCAGGAAACGCTTTTCACGGTCAAAAATATCGACATGATTATGCGTCACTTCACCATGTAGCAATAAAGGCACTTGGTGTTCTTCAAGCTGTTCAATTACGCCGTAGACTTTGCTCATATCGCTCACACCACTATCGGAGTTGGTGGTCGCACCCGCAGGATAGAGCTTGATGGCATTGACATGCGCAGATTCTTTGATCTTCTTAACTTCGCTTGCCGGGGTGTTGTCAGTGAAATACAGCACCATACGCGGGTCGAAATTTACCCCTTCAGGCACATGTGCCATGATACGTTCACGGTAGGCATTGGCTTCTTCGACAGTTTTAACGGGTGGCACCAGATTTGGCATGCAAATGGCGCGAGAAAACTGCTTGGCTAAATCGGGAACGGTACGTTGAAGTGCTAAACCATCACGCAGGTGAACGTGCCAATCATCTGGCTGGAGAATCGTAATCGTATTCAAGGCAAATTCAGTCGAACAAATAAAACAAATGATAATCCATCTATAGTAAAAATGGTAACGAGAAAGCGCTACAAAATAAGGGATATGTATAAATTAATTTTAAAAAGTATGTTATTTTAAAATTAATAAAAAAATTACATAAATACTTGGCAATGGAATACAAGTACAATCTAGCGAAATTGCAAGATGATAAAGAAGATATAGAACAACTGATTACACGGCAAAGCCAGCGTGTAGGCCCGGTCTTCCCTCAAAATCTGGAACAAGAATTCTGGACCAAAAATCTGGAACGCGCCCGCAAACATGTCGAAAAATATGTGTGGGCTGGGGTATTGGCCTATTTCCTTTTTTTAGTGGTAATGATTCCTACAGATTACTGGAGCATCAGCAAAGAATATTTCGTGCATGATTTTGTTCTGTGTATGTTGGGCTTGCTCAACGGCGGCGTGTCATTAATCATTTTTTATATGTTCTCCTGTTTACCCAAGATCAAGCGCTTTTTTCCGCAGGCTTCGATGCTGTTGGTGTTCTGGGTACAGTTGTCAATTTCATGCATTACCATGTCGATTAAAACTGATGCCTTGCAGCATCAGTCCATGGCCATAGTCACGATCGTATATATCCTGGGTTATGTTCTGACCGGTATTAAGCCGATTCAGATGCTGGTCACCGGACTGCTCGCCGCCGCAACCACCATTATTGTATTGTTCGGTCTGTCAGTTGAATTTAATCCTATGGTTTTTGGCCGGATTTTAATTGGAAGTTGCTTGCTGGGTTATGTGATTAGCCATATGATTTTTGCCCGTGAGCGTGTGATATTTCTCTATAGCATTCGCGCCAGAATCAGTGAGCAGATCCAGCGTATCCATACCAACGAATTATTACATTTGAGTCAGTACGATGAGCTGACCAAGATTTCCAATCGACGGACTTTTGATGAGACGCTGCAAGTCCATTTCGAACGTGCACATCGTGAAGAAACGGCATTGGCAATTCTGTTTATCGATGTAGATTTCTTTAAAAATTACAACGATTTTTATGGGCATCAGAAAGGTGATGATGTCATTTCGACTATTGCCAAAACCATCAAAAATGCGATCCGTCATATGGACTTTGTCGCGCGTTATGGCGGGGAAGAGTTTGTGGTGCTCTTGCCAGAAACGAATGCACATGGTGCTTATGCAGTGGCTTCAAATATTTTTAAGGCGATTGATCGTCTGGAAATTCCACATGAAAAATCCTCGGTTGCGAAACATATCACCATCAGTTTAGGCATTACCGTCTATCGTGGTGAAGATGATATTGATAAAGACGCCTTATTGGGAATCGCGGATCAGGCGCTATATCGTGCCAAACAGCTTGGACGCAACCAGATTTATTATCAGTCCATTCGTTCAGTCAATTCAGATATCGCAAATGGTTAGAGATTATTACAATCAATAAACGAACCCTCAATAAAAAACCGCTCATCAGGAGCGGTTTTTTATGAAATTAAAAAGGACTAAAACTTAGTTTTTGTCTTTTAGTTGTGGCACTGCAGATGCTGAACCAACTGCCAATAAACCAGTCTCTGTATAGATGCCCAGTTTCGCACGAGTATCCGTGATATCCAGGTTACGCATGGTCAACTGACCAATACGATCCATCGGCGAGAACATAGAATCACCTTTCTCCATAGTCAAACGCTCAGCTTCATAAGTGAGGTTCGGAGATTCAGTATTCATAATGGTGTAGTCATTACCACGACGCAATTCGATCGTTACAGTACCGGTAACTGCTTTAGCAACCCAACGCTGTGCAGTTTCACGCAGCATAAGCGCTTGAGAATCGAACCAGCGACCTTGGTAAAGCAAACGACCTAAACGTAGACCGTTAATACGGTATTGTTCAATCGTATCTTCGTTATGAATACCCGTTACCAGACGCTCATAAGCGATGTGAAGCAGCGCCATACCCGGAGCTTCATAGATACCGCGAGATTTCGCTTCGATGATCCGGTTTTCGATTTGATCCGACATACCTAGACCGTGACGGCCACCGATGCGGTTCGCTTCAAGAATAAATTCAACTGGATCTTCAATGCGTTGACCGTTGATAGCAACCGGGAAGCCTTCTTCAAAAGTAATCGATACTTCTTCAGCTTTTACTTCTACGTCATCTTTCCAGAACGCAACGCCCATGATTGGCTCAACGATTTTGATGCCTGCATTCAGGTATTCAAGATCTTTAGCTTCGTGCGTCGCACCCAGCATGTTTGAGTCAGTTGAATAAGCTTTTTCTTTTGACATTTTATAGTCAAAACCATTGTCGATCAGGAACTGTGACATTTCTGCACGTCCGCCCAGCTCGTCAATGAAAGTTTGGTCTAACCAAGGCTTGTAGATTTTAAGCGCAGGATTGGTCAATAAACCATAACGGTAGAAACGTTCAATGTCGTTGCCTTTATAAGTCGAACCGTCACCCCAGATGTTAACGTCATCTTCTTTCATGGCAGTTACCAGCATGGTGCCAGTTACTGCACGACCCAATGGTGTCGTGTTGAAATAAGGCATACCACCTGTAGAAATATGGAACGCGCCACATTGAATTGCAGCAATACCTTCTAATGCAAGCTGTAAACGGCAGTCGATTAAACGTGCTTTTACTGCGCCATAAGCTTCAGCTTTTTTTGGAATCGCATCGTAATCGTCTTCGTCTGGCTGACCCAAGTTAGCTGTGTAAGCATAAGGTTCAGCGCCTTTTTGTTTCATCCACAAAAGAGCAGCAGAAGTATCTAGACCACCAGAGAAGGCAATACCAACTTTTTTACCTACTGGGACATTCTGCAAGATAGTTGCATTATCAGACATTGTTCATCCTAATGATATGAAATAGGCACGCCAGAATTGGTGGCCTGAAAAAATACATATTGCCTCAATTGTATCATTAATTTATTTAGGTTTGCTTTAGAAAAGAAAAACTCGTTTTAAAATCTCTATTCAATAGGCTTAAATAATCATAAATCGCACGATTTTCACCAGAATCCTGCTGAAAACAAAGAAAATTGGTTATATTCAGCCGAATAAAGTTAAAAATCAGATAAAACAGGAATAAAAGCATGGCGACTCGCATCCCACCTTTACCTAATTTAAATCCTAAAACCAAGAATGAAACGCTGGCACTGTTGCATGGGATTTATGCCGGCCTGATTGGTTTTAGTACAGTGCTGTTTTTATATCTTGAATATCAGCAATCCAGTATTTCCATGCTGAGTTTAGGTGTGGTGTTGCTACTTTTAGGCTTGCTGATGTTTTTTAATATACAGGCCAGTATTAAGGTGAAGCAGGGTAATGGATCAGGGCGGACATTATCCAGAGTGATGGCAATCCTCATGCTGTTCAGTTTTCCGATTGGGACAGTATTGGGTGCGATTGCATTATGGAAATCCAGCGCACGACAATGGCAGAACTAATTCGTCATGTATAGAGCGAGCTGGTGTTGAAGATTGATGTTTGTGCCTGAAAATGCTGAACTCCGGGTCATAAAAAGCCTCTGAAAATCAGTTAAAGTAAGGGAATGACTTGCTCAGCCAAATATAATCAGGGATTTGTTATGACCACGACGCGCTATGCCAACATTTTAAAGCCACTGCATTTGGGTTTTACCACCATTAAAAACCGGGTGGTGATGGGGTCGATGCATACTGGTCTGGAAGACCGCTTCTATAACTATCCTAAACTGGCTGCGTATTTTGGTGAACGAGCAAAGGGTGGCGTAGGTCTGCTGATTACAGGGGGAATATCGCCAAACCGTCAAGGCTGGTTGTTGCCGGCGGGTGGTACCATGAATACCTTGAGGGACATTGCACCGCATCGTCTGGTAACGCATGCAGTGCATAAGCATGGCGCCAAAATTCTTTTGCAAATTCTGCATGCCGGACGCTATGGCTATCAGCCTTTCGTGGTTTCAGCCAGCCCGATCAAATCGCCGATTTCTCCTTTTAAGCCGCGTGAAATGTCAGATAAACAGATTCTGAATACCATTCAGGATTATGTGAAAACTGCCAGCATTGCCAAAAAAGCCGGCTATGATGGCGTGGAAATCATGGGTTCGGAAGGCTATTTGCTGAATCAGTTTTTAAGCCGTCATGTTAATCAACGTGCCGACCGTTGGGGTGGCCCGATCGAAAACCGGATGCGTTTTGCCGTAGAAATTGTTAAAGCGATTCGCGCTGAAATTGGTGAGAAATTTATTATCTGTTTCCGTTTGTCACTTCTCGATTTGGTACATGATGGCAATACCATGCAGGAAGTGATTACCGTAGCTAAAGCTTTGGAAAAGGCAGGAATTACTTTGCTCAATACCGGGATTGGCTGGCATGAAGCACGTATTCCAACTATTGTGACTTCCGTGCCTCGAGCTGCTTTTGTCGATTACACTTCTGAAGTTAAGAAACATGTTTCGGTGCCGGTGATTGCCTCTAACCGGATCAATATGCCAGACACTGCCGAGGCGATTCTGGCCTCTGGTCAGGCAGATATGGTACAGATGGCACGTCCACTTTTGGCCGATGCTTTCTGGGTCAACAAAACCGCAACCAATCGTGTTGATGAAATCAATACCTGTATCGCCTGTAATCAGGCTTGCTTGGATCATACCTTTAAAAACCAGCGCGCAACCTGTCTGGTCAATCCGCGTGCCGCTTATGAGACCGAACTGGTCTATGTCAAAACCAAAAAACCGAAAAGTATTGCAGTGATTGGTGGTGGTGTTGCAGGTCTGTCAGCGGCTACTGTCGCAGCCAGTCGCGGGCATGATGTCACTTTGTTTGAGGCCAGTCATGAAGTAGGCGGGCAGTTCAATCTGGCTAAAGTGATTCCGGGGAAAGAAGAATTTCACGAAACGATTCGTTATTTTAAAGTGCAGCTAGAAAAAACCGGAGTTGATCTGCGTCTCAATACCCGAGTCAACCGCGAGCAGTTGGAGCGTGAGGGTTTTGATGAGGTGATTGTGGCTACAGGGGTTGTGCCGCGTGCCTTGAATATCGAAGGCAGTCAGGCACCACAAGTATTATCTTATGCAGAAGTGCTACGTGGCGCACCTGTCGGTGATCGTGTTGCGGTTATTGGCGCAGGCGGGATCGGTTTTGATGTGTCCGAGTTTTTATTAAAGCCACCGCATCAAATACAGCCGCAACCTGTGGATGAGTGGAAGCGTGAATGGGGTGTAGATTCTCATCCAGATTATGTGACTGAAGGCGGGTTACAGCGTGCTGAAGTAGAACCTCCAGTACGGGAAATTTATCTATTACAACGTAAAAAGACACCGCTTGGCGCAGGACTAGGCAAGACTTCAGGCTGGGTACATCGTGCCCAATTAAAAAAACATGCCGTGCGGATGTTGCGCGGTGTGCAATATAAATCTGTCACGGATGAAGGCTTATGGATTGAGGTAGATGGCCATGCTCAATTATTGCGTGTGGATAGCATTGTGGTATGTGCAGGTCAGGAATCGGTAAAAGACCTGATGCCGAGTGCTGGGGAAAATACCTTGGCGCAGTATCATATTATTGGCGGTGCAAAACTGGCTGCTGAACTCGATGCCAAGCGCGCCATTCGTGAGGGAGCGGAATTAGCAGCAAAACTGTAAGGATTTGATGAAACTATATGCAGTTGATTGCATTCACTGTAATTTTCACTTGTCAGCCGGACAAAAGCTCCGTATTATTGCGCCCATGGAAGCGTGGCAGAGCGGTTTAATGCACCGGTCTTGAAAACCGACGAGGGTGTGAGTCCTCCGTGAGTTCGAATCTCACCGCTTCCGCCAAATTTTAAAAACCCCAGTCGAAAGATTGGGGTTTTTTTATTTCTATGATTTTAATAAAACGATTTAAAATAAGCTGATAGCGAACAAAGTCAAAATTTTAAAATTCCATAATTAATAAATATTCTTTAATTGCCTACTTCAATTTTGATTAATGCCAACGCAATTCTTTCCACATGTTGGTAAGCCGGTTGTTCCAGTTCTTCACCAAAAATATCCGGGTCAATTTCTTCATAGGACCAGATTATATTTTGATGCTGTTTCATCAAATCTTTAAGATGCTGCAAAAACAGATTGCCATGTTCAGTCACGGTCACACCGGTATATAGAAATAAATGTCCGCCAGAATTCAGGCGCTGTAGACCTTCTTTTATAATCCTGAATGATAAATCACAGCCATCCAGCGCATTACCGCCATGACGATATTGACGTTGTTCGGGATCAATTAAATACGGTGGATTAGCAAAAATCAGATCAAATTTTCCATCAAGATTGGAAAATAAATTACTTTGAACCGGATGAATATGGTTTAAGCCGGCAAAACTGATATTAATCTGGCTATAGAGCAAGGCTTTGGGATTCAGGTCTGCAACCATCATTTCATTCACATCTGGAAAATGTCTGGCAATGCTGATCGCGGCTGCTGAAGTGCCACAACACATTTCCACGACCCGTTTAAAAGGGCGAGGCTGAGCAGCTAGATATTGCTTGAGATGATAGATAAAGCGATACGTATCCGGACCGAAAAATACCGCATCTTGCTGAGTGGTTGGAAAAGCTGAATGAATAAAGAGTTCGCCATCGAGTGAAGAAACCCGAACCTGACTCAAGTATTGATCTCCCTGAACCTGTAGAAGCTGATGTTCTTGCAATAATGTAAAAAGGGCAGAATCAAGATCAGTTTTTTTAAAGTTTAGATTCCAGCCAAAGATATCCTGATGGGTTCTGTGCTTATAAATTTCATTCTTTTTTCGATTCAGAATTCGCTGGTGGGAAAGCGGTGTAATGGTCGTAAACTGATAATCTTGTTGTTTTAAAAAGGCTAATAAATAAAGCAAAGCTTGCTGCGGGCTGCTTTGAATCTCTAAAATTTGGTTCATACGGATATGCTCTTCTATTTATTTAACCTACATGAAAAGATTAATTCACTTTATGCCTGCAAAAGACAATATCAAACCAGTCGTGAATGATCAAAGCTATACAGCACTGGATTCCATGGAAAGGGATCAGTTTATATTCACCTAAATAATGCATTGCTTAGGTAAAAATGTGATGAGAATTGGTTGGATTTGTATAGGTCGTAGGCATAATTTTATTGGTTAAGCAGCCTTATTATGATTTTGCGAACTATTATTTTTTATTCATGATTATACGTATAAAAAATGGCTATTAATCACTGGGATCAATAGCCATTAGAGCTGAGAGCTTTAAAAGCTTAGTTAGGTACTTCCGGCAAATCAAACCAGATCACTTGCGCATCTTCGCTTGCTTTAATTTCTGTATCATCTAGAAAAGCAATTGCGCCGCCAGCTTCAACCTTATGTTCAGCGATCTGGACAGTGCCAGAAACAACATGTACATAATTAATATGCTGGGTCGCTTTCACTTCCAGACTTTGGCCTTGCTGAATCACCGCAGTTCTGACTTCGGCATTCTGACGAATATGCATCGGTGCATTGTCATTCGGACCACAAATCAAATGCCACTGGTTCGGTTGCTCATGCGGGTCAAGACGGATTTGCTGATAGTTCGGCTTGGCATCACGTTCATTTGGAATAATCCAGATTTGCAGTAAATGGACCTGTTCGTCGCCTTGGTTCATTTCACTGTGCCGCACACCTGTTCCTGCACTCATCAGTTGCCATTCACCCGCAGCGATTCCGCCATGATTGCCCATGCTGTCCTGATGGGTAATGGTTCCTTTCAGCACACAGGTCAGGATTTCCATATTGTCATGTGGATGCGTTCCAAAACCCTGATGTCCATCAATCAGGTCATCATTAATGACACGTAAAGCGCTGACACCCATATACTTTGGGTTATACCAGTTACCAAATGAGAAACTGTGTTTAGACTCCAGCCAGCCCATTTTTACATGACCACGATTTTCGCTAGGATGTAGAAAAGCATTCATGATTTTATCTCGACATTATTTTTAACTTGAGATCATCATACTGTCGTTTTATAACTGAAAAAATCTCAAATAGGCGACAGATCATTGCATTTTTGCAACGACAGAGCTGAAAGTAAACATAAGGAATAAAAAAGCCCGCTCAAAGCAGGCTATTTTTATTCAAATCGGCAGACCGATCATCATTCTAAGAAACGAACCGTTACCCCAGATTTGACTTTACGGCCAAGATCATTGGCATCCCAGTTAGTTAAACGAATACAACCATGTGACGCTGTTTTCGAAATGGTAGACGGGTTTGGTGTCCCGTGAATACCAAATGATTTCTTGCTTAAACCAATCCAGATATTCCCGACAGGACCGTTAGGACCCGGTGGTAAAGATAGTGGTTTTAAGTTTTTACCTTGTACAAAGTTAGAAGGTGAGTAGCTGTACCAAGGGTTTGGTGCAACACCTGTGACTTTATAGGTTCCGGTTGGAGATGGTGTATCCGCACTACCAATGGTGGCAGGGAATGAAGCGATCATTTGATTTTTACTGTTAAATAAGTACAGTTGTTTCGCGCCTTTATGCGCAACAATCAAGTGAATACCTTCAGGCAAGTCATTACGTACATTGCTGACCAGTAATTTTTCACCAACTTTATTAAAGTTAGCATTTGGATTGAGTTTCTTTAAGAAATTCTCATCCATATGGAATTTTTCACTCAACATTTCACTGACACGTGTGTAGTACAGGCCTTTCATTTTCGCCTGTAACGCATAATCTGAAGGAATAGACTTGGCAAATGGGCCTGCCAGATCTTTTTCAGTAATGGTGTATTCAATAAAGGTTGGCTTAGAACCCTGACGTGCCACCAGTTTATCCCAGGTTTCCTGAGTCAAAACACCTGTCGGTTTGATGCCATTCATTTGCTGGAAAGACGCAATGGCTTTTAGTGTGTTTTTACCGCTGGTTCCGTCAATCGCGCCCGGTGATGCATGGGCATTATTCAGCATGACATGCGCACGTGCGTAAACGGGGAATTGACCTGCACCGATATTTTCATACCATTGGGCATTGTTTAAGCCATCTAAAGTCCACGAAGCTTTGGTTGCCGCAGAGTTAGTCGGTGCTTTGGTATTTGGTGCTGCGCCAATAGAAGCAGTCTGATCTTCGGTATCCTGTAGCTCATTCAGTGCTTCAGATGCCTGTTTTAAGTTTTGTTGTTCTTGTGCGGTAATTTGCGCTTCTGCAGGTGCTGCTTGGGCCGCTGAAGCTTCAGTTGCTAATGGATCAATCGGATCTTGCACTGCAACATCAGTCACCACTTGGGGTTTTAATGGTTGTTCAGCAGTAGACGCGGCAAAAACTTGACCTGCGAAAATGCAACCTAGACTCACAGCGAGCATTGTGCGAACGAACATGTAACTCAACCTTAAGAATTATTTCTTTAACTATGTGAAAAAACACTATAAGTATTACAGAAAAAATGTGGAGATGCAGTAGTTGTTTTGTGTAAATCACTAGGTTGCCGTTCAATCCGATCGGTTTTTAAAGTTGCCAGAAGTTATTAAAACTGCGGCCTTTTTGCTATGATGTTGGCAATGTCAAAGAAAGATGGGAATGTGAATGACGACCTTAAAAAATGATCGTTTTCTGCGCGCATTGTTGCGTGAGCCTGTAGATGCTACGCCAGTATGGATGATGCGTCAGGCTGGCCGTTATTTGCCTGAGTACCGCGAAACGCGTACCAAGGCAGGAGATTTCCTTTCGCTTTGCAAGAATACTGAACTGGCCTGTGAAGTAACTTTGCAGCCTTTACGCCGTTATGATCTTGATGCCGCGATTTTATTCTCGGATATCTTGACGGTTCCGGATGCTTTGGGACTGGGGCTGTATTTTGAAGCCGGTGAAGGCCCGAAATTTCACAAGACCATCCGTACCGAACAGGATGTCGCCAATCTGCCTGCATTTAATGCCAAGTCGGATCTGGATTATGTGATGAATGCCGTTTCGACCATTCGTTCAGCCTTGGGCGGTCAGGTTCCTCTGATTGGTTTCTCAGGCAGTCCATGGACTCTGGCGACGTATATGGTCGAAGGCGGTTCAAGCAAGGATTTCCGTTTTACCAAACAGATGATGTATGCGCAGCCTGAAGTTTTGCATGCTTTACTGGATCGTCTGGCTGATGCAGTGACTGAATATTTGAATGCGCAGATCGATGCGGGTGCACAAGCGGTACAGATCTTTGATAGTTGGGGTGGGGCATTAGCACATCGTGAATATATCGAGTTCTCGCTGAACTATATGCAGAAGATTGTCGCTGGTTTGCAACGTGAGAAAGACGGCCGCAAGATTCCGGTAATTCTGTTTACCAAAGGTGGCGGTCAATGGTTGGAACCGATGATTACGACAGGCGCAGATGCATTTGGTCTGGACTGGACCACGCCATTGAATGTCGCTCGTCAAACGGTTGCTGGTCGTGCAGCACTTCAGGGTAACCTGGATCCTGCAACTTTATATGGTTCATCAGAGACCATCATTAAAGCGACAAAAGCCATGCTGGATGATGCCTATGCCAATGGCGAGAAAACCGGTTATGTTGCCAATTTAGGTCATGGTATTACCCAGTGGGTTGATCCGGCGAATCCAAAAGCATTTATTGATACCGTACATGAGTATAGTGCCAAATATCTTTAGGATGTAAACCTTGATCGATCTATTCAAATCAGGGTTTGAATTTACTTATAAGGCAGCTTCGGCTGCCTTATTTGGGATTTTACTCCTGCTCGCTTTTGCGCTGACTGCTTCTATGGGCAGCGATCTCTTCTTTGGTTTTTACCGGTATGACTATCTGCTTTTTTTTGCTTTGCTGATTCAGGTGATATTGCTCTATACCAAACTGGAATCCTGGGCTGAAGCCAAAGTGATTGCGTTATTTCATCTCATGGCCATGGTGATGGAAATCTTCCTGACCCATCCGGCAATTGCTTCCTGGCATTACCCTCAACCCGCAATATTTAAAATCCTGACCGTGCCTTTATTTGCCGGTTTTATGTATTCTGCGGTCGGCAGTTTTTTTGCGCGCTCTTTACGTCTATATCAGGTTTCATTTGAAAAATTGCCGCGTTTTAGCCATATGCTGACATTGGCTGTCTTGTCTTATATCAACTTTATGAGCAAGTTTTTTATTCCCGATTATCGTCTGATTCTATTTGTCTGGAGCGTGCTGATGTTCTGGAAAACCAAAATCCGCTTTCAGTTGAATCAGCATGCTTTTCAGTTGCCGATGTTACCCGTACTGCTGATTCTGGCGTTTATTATCTGGATTGCCGAGAATATCAGTACCTTTTACCAAATCTGGCTCTATCCAAGCCAGATTGAGCAATGGCATATGGTGGGATGGGGCAAACTGGGCTCCTGGTATTTGTTGTTATTGCTGAGTCTGGTGTTGGTGCTGAAAATTTTGGGACAGCGTAATTCACAAGGCGATTGGGCGCTCAAAGAACAGTAAAATCAATCAGGTTATGTTTATGTAAAGCATACATTTTTTCAATTGCGCCAAACTTGACTTGTCGCTACTCTGCTGAGTATGTAATTTAAATTACATTATTAGAGTAATAACAAAGATTGCATGAGAATAATTGGAGAATAACTATGTTGAAAAAAATTATGCTGGCGGCGGTATTGGCGACAGGTTCAAGCATGGCGATGGCTGACCGAGATGTCGGTTGTGGTATCGGAAGCCAGGTGTGGGCGGGTCAGTCTGGTATTATTCCTAAACTCTTTGCAGGTACGACCAACGTTCTGTTCACGAATCAGTGGCTCGGGATCACTTTTGGTACCTTGGGTTGTAGCCAGGGCGGTACCGTAACCGCTCAAGTGGTGACCTTTACCAATGAAAACGCTGAAGCATTGGCGCGTGATATGGCAGTTGGAGAGGGTGAAAGCCTGAATGTTCTGGCTGAACTTTTGAATATTAAATCTGAAGATAAAGCTCGTTTCTTTAGCGTTTCCAAGCAGAATTTCTCTGAAATTTATTCCGAAGAAAACCAGAATACATTACAAGTTTTAAGCACCTTACAAACTGTGATGGCCAAAGATGAAGTATTGAAATCCTACATCTGATCCGCACCTCAAAAACCCTGCTGTTCTGGCAGGGTTTTCTTATGACTAAAAGAAATTGATGAGAATAAGTTAACTGAATGAAATATGCGTTCTTCATGTTGGGCCTGACATTCAGCCCTTTAAGTTTTTCTAGCGAAATTAATCCAGACATCCAGCATTATATCGCTCAGGCCGAAACTCAGCATCTGGATCAGAGCACTACCTGGCAACGTCTCATGTATGCCAATCCCCAAGGTCATAGCGAGGTTAACTATTCGGGCTATTTCCTGGCAGAGCAGGGAAAAACTGCTCTAAAAAAAGAAATGCAGCATAACATTCAGGCTTTATTCCTGAGCGCAGAGCCGAATCAGTCCGTCCGCTGTAAGTTTCCTGCACGCAGCAGCTGGTTAATGCAGCAATTGAATATTTCCGAGCAACAATTGCCTGCGGTCAGTTGCCCGGATTTGGATAAATGGATTGGCGAGGTCAAGCCTTATCAGGCAACCCTGATCTATGCCACGGATTTTATGGGTAATCCCAGCTCGATGTTTGGTCATACCTTGTTGCGTCTGGACCCTAAAGACCAGCAACAACTCAATCTGATTTCTTATGCGGTCAACTATGCTGCGACGGTCGATGGCAATGACAACTGGTCCTTTGCCTGGAAAGGGCTGACTGGACAATATCCGGGTGAATATTCCCTGATGCCGTATTACCGTAAGGTTAAAGAGTATGGTGACTTTGAAAGCCGGGATTTATGGGAATATGAATTAAACTTAAGCCCGCAAGAAACCAGGTTTTTAGTACAGCATCTCTGGGAAATGCAAAATGTAAGTTTCCCTTATTATTTTATTAGTGATAATTGCGCTTATCGCCTACTGGGACTTTTTGATCTGGTACGTCCCGAGCTAAATCTACAAAAACAGTTTAATTCGACTGCGATTCCGATTGAAACACTGAAAGTCGTAGAACAGCAGGGCTTGATCAAACAGAAAGTTTACCGTCCAGCGCTTGAAACTCAATTGCTGGCTCAATCCAGACAGCATGGTAAAGCGCTGGCAAAAACTGCGCATCAGCTGGCTTATGCAAAAACAGGTGTAATGCCTTCAATTTTGCAGCCTTATCCGGCAGAAGATCAGGCCAAAATTCTGGAAATGGCCTATGATCATTTATATCTGGACTTTCTCCGACAAACAGTCGATAAATCATTTTCCCAGCCACGTTTTCGCAAGTTATTAGGCTTAAGAAGTCAGCTGAATATCGAGAAGCAGCGTAAAGCGCCTGAACGTCCAAAAATAGACCCGGTACAAAGCCATCATGCACGGAATATCAGTCTTCAGGCCGGACAGGTTCAGGGTGAATCCTTTGTCCAGCTAGGGCATCGGCAGGCTTATCATGATCTCATCGACCCGCAAGGCGGTTTTCGAACCGGCACACAATTGCTGTTTCTGGATGGGGCTTTGCAATATCGTGACAGTGAACTCAAACTGGAGCATCTGGATCTATTGACTGTCAATTCCTATAACCCCGTCAATCCGTTTAATACGCCATTGTCCTGGGGTTTTAATCTGGGCTGGCAACAGGAAGCACTGAATGCGCATGGCCAGTTTAGTGAAGATGAGCAGCATGGCGTTGCCAGCTTAAAAACTCAGGGTGGTTATAGCTGGGCAAATGCCAGCCGTGAACATCTATGTTATGCACAAATGCAAACTCAGCTACAGGCAGGCAAGGCACTGGATCAGGGCTGGCGCGTAGGTGCAGGCCCTACTGTGGGGTGCCAGAATATCTGGAGCGATCAGATCAACAGTCTGGTGCAGGTGGAACTGCCTTATTGGGAAGATTCGCATCGCTGGCAGCTGAAACTGAATACTGAAATCCAATATGCATTCAATCCACAACATGCACTTCGGCTGTCTTGGGAATATCAGCAACAACAGTCCAAAGACTGGGATCAATGGAGTCTTGGTTTGATCCGGTATTTTTAAGATTTAGTTAAAACTGATCAACACTATTCATAAAGTGCTGTGTATCTGTGAGGCTACCGTTCGGTTTTCCCTTGCATAAAAAGATTAGCTGGGTTTGGTGCAAATAATCTGGTCGATATTTTAGGAAAAATACCTGATATTTGTTATATTTGTCACATAATGTGAGTGCAAATTGCAAGGTTTTGGGGGACAGACAGTATGAATAATGAATGCATGGCAAGACTGGCCGAGCAATGGGAACAGATCTGTCAAAATTATTCATCTGATGACTTATTGCATGCCTTTCACTTTATTCAAGATCATTCCCTGATTCTGGTGGAAGAATTCTATAAAAACATGCTCATTGAAAAGGAATCTGCAGAATTCTTTTCTGATGACTTGATTCAACAGCGCTTGCGCGACACTTTAAATGCCTGGCTACTTGAAAGCTTTAGTGTAGGAATTAATAAACGCTATGCCGATGCCGTGCAGAAACAGGCGATGGTGGGGCATGTGCATGCGCGTGTCGGAATTCCGTCCTGGCTGATCATGCGCGGTGTACGTGAAATTGAGCGTAAAATGTTTGAACTGCTGGATGAGAATCCTCACCACAGTATGTTGACCACCTGCAGTTATATTGTCCAAATCATGGGATTTGCCACAGAAGTCATGTGCCGATCTTATGAAGCCAAAACAGCCATGAATCAGGAAATTAAACACAGTTATCGTGTTTTTTCAGCGATGCAGGATGTGGCCGTACAAAAAGATAAACAGCGCAGCTCATTGCTGGACTGGGAAAATGAGCTCATGTTCAAGGTCTTTTCTGAGCATGAGAAATTGAATCATCCGATGCTGTCCAAGTCTGAGTTCGGTTTATGGTTTATCCATAAAGCCTCTTATGCTTTTACCGGTTCTGACCAGGTCGATTTAATCATTGAACGAATTTATCAAGTCGATGAACTTAATCAAGAGATCATGGACTGTACGGACAAAAACAATATGCTGGGACTGATCCAGCGAATCCGTGACTTGAACCGTGAGATTCAGTTGTTGGTAGATCAGTTATTTCAGGTGGCCGAATATATTGAATCAGGTAATGATTCATTGACCCAGTTATTGAATCGTCGTTATTTGAATACCATTATTTCACGTGAAATCACTTTTTCCCGTAAGAATCATACGCCTTTGTCTTTACTTGCCATTGATGCTGATTATTTCAAAAGTATTAATGACAAATTCGGACATGCAGCAGGTGATCTGGCTTTGAAATTTCTGGCCGAAGCATTGCAAAAATACAGTCAGGGCAGTGATTATGCTTTCCGGGTCGGCGGTGAAGAGTTTTTGCTGTTACTGGTGGATACTGATGAAAAACGTGCCCTGAATATTGCCGAAAGTGTGCGTAAATATATTGAAAATGGCATGATTAATTCGGCACAAGGCCAGCAGTTTAAATTTACGGTCAGTATTGGTTGTGTGCTTTATGATGGACATCCGGATTATCAGCGCTTCCTGAACGCGGCAGATTCTGCTTTGTATATGGCGAAGAATAACGGGCGTAACAGGGTCTATATGGCTCATCAGTCCTTGAACCCAACCGCACAGCCGCTCTCGGTTTAAATAAAAGGTTTTTATCCAGTTGCAGACTGCTGCTCTATAAATTCCTGAAATTTTTGTTTTTGCTGAAGATATGCGGGATGATTTTTAGCTTCATCCCATTTCTGTTTAAAAATTTTGGCAGCAGCGGCTTTAACAGGATCTTGCTGATTGCGTGGCAGCTCGGAACGGCCATGCGCGCCACTTAAACCTTTTTTGTCTTCCGGAACCGGACCGTCATACTTTTTGCCACCTTTATGATTGGCATAACGCCGGGCACGGGTAAAACCCATCTGTAAAAACTTGCGTGCCATGTCCGCACCGATAAAATCTTCTTGCTTTAAATAGTCTAGAAAAAGCTGATAGATTTTCTCGCTACTGGCTTGTGCTTTTTCTTCATCTGCAAAGCGCCAGTGCGGCAGGATTTCTGATTTATAAGGCTCAACCAGTAATACACCTTGTTCACCACGGCCAATCCGGTAGAGCTCCGGTCGTTTGCGGAAATTAACCTTTGCAAAGTCCAGAGAATAATCAAAACTATTCGAAACTACACGTGACGGACGTTTTGGTGGCGCTACTTTGGCAGATGGCTTCATATTCGGCCTTTTCTGAAATTTAAAATTGCTCAATATTTCAGCTAATACAAATTATAAAAATAAAGGGGCAGGATACAGAAAAGCCCCTGTCATTTAGAGCTAGGGGCTTTCATTTTACTTCGATTTTTTTGAACTGGTCTTCGAGGTTTTAGCCTTGGTTGACTTGCTCTTAGAGGAGCTACTCGACTGCTTTTTAGCAGGCGCCGATTTTTTTGAAGAAGACTTTTTCACTTTAGTGTCGTCTTTACTCTTGTTGCTGCTTTTCGCTTTAGCCGGTTTTTTCGCGGAAGAGGTCTTTTGGTCTTTCGCTTTATCACTGGCTTTTGAGCTCGAATTTTTCTTCGCCTTCACTTTTTCATCTTTGCTGGCATTGTCTTTTTTAGAAGATGCCGCTTTAGATTTACTGCTCGCCGCTTTTTTAGTGACTTTGCGATCACTGTCTTTGTCACTGCTCTTATTCGACTTTTTCAGTTTCTCATCTTGAGTCTTTTTAGCAGTTTTTGCTGATTTTTTGCTGTCTTTCGCCTGGTTATTTTTGCTATTCGCCATGGTTACTTTCCTTATCATTAAAAATCAATCAGAAAGATATAAAGCGCTTTGCTGTATATCAACTTCAAATTACTTTAAGGGGAGAGCGGCAGGATTAAAACTTTATCGTGTATCCAAGTGTAGGCTTGTTGCAAACACAAGCAGGAATTGTTCGAGTTCCAGACTAAAACATGGCAAGTTCTGGGACAGATCTTTAAACCCTGTTACCAGATGTCATTTAGAGCAAGTGAGCTTTTGAATTAAGTATGGATGTTATCTTCCTCCAAACGCAAAAACCTCGAATGATCGAGGCTTTGAGTAACTTATTTTTAAGCTTAAATAATTAATAGCTTTCTGGAACCGCACTTAAAAATTCACGACGTGTTTCTTTGTCGGTTTTAAAATCACCAATAAACGACACCGTACGTGTGGTTGATTCCTGCTTGCCTACACCGCGCATCATCATGCACATATGCGCAGAATCAATAACTACGGCAACACCACGTGCTTTGGTGACTTCGGCCACTGCTTCTGCAATTTGCTGAGTCAGATTTTCCTGAATCTGCAAACGGCGTGCAAACATTTCAGTAATGCGGGCAAATTTAGACAGGCCTAAAACATGACCTTCCGGCAAATAGGCAATATGAACACGGCCATAAAATGGCAATAAATGATGCTCACATAGCGAATAAAATTCGATATTTTTGACCAAGACCATTTCACGGTTATCGGAAGGGAAGACCGCCTTGTTGGTCACTTCTTCAAGTGTCTGGCTATAACCCGAGGTTAAATATGAAAATGCTTTCGCAGCGCGCACAGGCGTATCTTTGAGACCAGGGCGATTTAGATCTTCGCCAACGGCAGTAAGAATGTTTGCGTAGGATTGCTGCATAGTCATATGACGTATTCACTTAAACTGAGAATGAACAAGGACGGCATTGTAGCAGAAAACTTTTACAATGCCTTGTTTTGAGGCTAAAACCGTTTACTGTTTGAACTTTGGATTCTTTTCTGCACGTTTGAGCAGAACCAATACTGCACCGGTACCGCCTTGCTTTTCAGGTGCACTGACAAAAGCCAAAACATCACGGTGCTGACGCAACCAGCCGTTCACATAGGTTTTTAAAATCGCTTCCGGGCCTTTGCCATGTACAATTTTAATCACGTTCTGGTTTTCATCTTTGGCGATCTGGATAATTTGCAGCACGGCTTGACGCGCTTCTTCCACAGTACAGCCATGCAGATCCACAGCTTCAAACCAGCGCAAGTTACCGGCTTTCAAGTCTTCAAACACTTTATGCTGCAAGGTGGCAATGCGGTAGCTCAAGTTGGCCTGACTGCCGACAGGATTGAGCATGGCCTGAGTATCTGATAAAGCCATTGCCTCTGTTTCCATCGGGCCAGTAGCCGCTGCACGCTTTGCCAAGATTTGTGCATCCGGCTTTTTCTTGCGTGGTTTGTCCAGTTGAACCGTATTGCCCGATTCAATTTTTTGCACGCCCTGCATTTGCTTGCGGAATAATTCCAGTTCTTCTAAAGTCTCTTGCTCGACAGTCTTTTTAACAGGTGCAGCAACGACCGCAGGCGTTTGTGGCTGTGTAATTTGCTTCTTAAAAGATTTCAGCAGGTTGTACTGATCTTTAGATAATGAAGAATCGTGTTTACTCATAATGTAAAAACAAGGGAGATGCGGAATTTACAAGAATTATAGTCTGAAAATAGACAAAGGAGAACTGAATTGCGTTCATGACATTGCTGAGGATTTTAAATACGCTCGAGATTCTATGATCTACTTTTTAATATTGAAAATAAAAAAGCCCAATTCTGAGATTAGGCTTTTTTAATGCTTAGGTGAGTATTTACATTTTAAACCGCTTCAGGCTCACCAAACAGATCACGGAAAGCATGATCCGGACGTGGCTGTTTCATGAAGCTTTCGCCGACCAAGAAGGCGTGAATATCATTTTCCTGCATCATGGCGACATCGGCAGGTGTGGCAATGCCACTTTCAGTGACTAGCAAGCGTGAAGGATCCAGTAATTTTTTCAAACGAATCGATATGTTTAAATCAACATCAAAGGTTTTTAAATTACGGTTATTCACGCCAAGCAGACAACGATCAGAAAGATTTAAAGCACGTGATAGTTCTTCTTCATCGTGAACTTCAACCAGTACATCCAGATGATGTTCAAATGCAGTTTTGGACATTTCTTCTAACTGCTGGTCAGACAGGCAAGCCACAATCAGCAAGATACAGTCTGCATGCAAGGCGCGTGCTTCGATGACCCCATAAGGGTCGATCAGAAAGTCTTTGCGCAGTGCAGGCAGGTCGCAATGTGAACGGGCAATCTGAATGTTGTCATCATGACCCTGGAAAAAGTCTACATCGGTCAGCACCGATAAACAGGCTGCGCCTGCATCCTGATACTGTGCCGCAATTTCTGCAGGGTTAAAATTCTCGCGAATAATGCCCTTAGATGGTGACGCTTTCTTAATTTCAGCAATGACACCCGGACGTTTCGACATTAAAGACTGGGCAAAACCACGTACAGGTGATGCACCCTGAGCCAGCTCCTCGAGATCTTTATAGCTTTTCTGCTTTAAACGTAGGGCAAATTCTTCTTTTTTACGGTCAACAATCTTGCCTAAAATTGTATTTGCGATATCTACCATGATCAAAATCCCTGACCGAATTAAGCTTCGTAATGTTTAATGGTTTTGGTAAATTCAGACAGCACACTCATTTTTTCAAGTGCCTGACCGCCGTAAATAATGTCATGTGCCAGCGCAACACCTTGCTTATAGCTGCTGGTTAAACCGGAGACATAAATACCTGCGCCGGCATTCAGCGCGATCATGTTCGCTGCTTTATCACCGATGTCTGATTTTTTCTTGCCGAGCGCATCTTTGATCAAAGCCAGACTTTGCGCAGAATCTTCCACAATCAGTCCGGTCAGAGTTTGCGACTCAATATCGACCGATTCAGGAATAATGTCCCATTCGGTGACTTCGCCATTTTTCAGTTCAGCAACATGAGTTGAAGAGGCTATACTGATTTCATCCAGACCATCACGTGAATGTACTACCATCACATGTTCAGCACCGAGCTGTTTCATAACTTCGGCAATTGGACGGCAGAGTTCATTGGAAAATACGCCAATGACCAGACGTTGTACGCCAGCCGGATTGGTTAAAGGACCGAGCAGGTTGAAAATACTGCGAATCCCCAATTCTTTACGTGGGCCGATTGCATATTTCATGGCTTGATGATGATTCGGTGCAAACAGGAAGCCGACACCGACATCACGGATACAGCGTTCAGTCTGCTGCATATTCAGGTCCAGATTAATCCCGGCCTGTTCCAGCAAATCTGACGAACCTGATTTGGTCGAAACGCCGCGGTTACCATGTTTGGCTATAGTTGCACCGGCTGCTGCGATCACGAATGCAGAGGCAGTAGAAACGTTAAACAGGTTTTGACCGTCACCGCCTGTGCCGACGATATCGACCAGATAAGGAATGTCACTGACATCAATTTTAGTGGCAAGTTCACGCATGACACGTGCAGCTGCGGTAATCTCATCAATGCTTTCGCCTTTAAGACGTAGGCCCATCAGCAGGGCACCAATCTGGGCATCGGTCGCTTCACCTGACATGATGGCACGCATCACGTCTTGCATTTGATCCTGAGTCAGGTGAATGTTTTTAGTAATATTGCTTAAAGCTTGTTGAATATTCATAAGGTGTTCTTAGGCATAAATTTCGAGAAAGTTTTTAAAGATTTGATGACCATGCTGGCTCAGAATCGATTCGGGATGGAACTGCACGCCTTCGACCGGCAATGTCTTATGTTTCACACCCATAATTTCTTCCATAGAGCCGTCAGCTTCATTGGTCCAGCAGGTCACTTCCAGACATTCGGGCAAGGTGGCTTGATCAATCACCAGTGAATGATAGCGCGTTGCAGGAAATGGAGAAGGAAGATTGCTGAAAATCCCGGTATCACTGTGGTACATATCAGACAGACGGCCATGCATGACACGTTTGGCACGCACGATATCACCGCCAAATGCCTGACCAATACTTTGATGACCAAGACAAACGCCCAGTAAAGGAATTTTGCCAGCAAAATGCTGAATGGTAGGAATAGAAATTCCTGCCTCACTTGGCGAGCACGGGCCGGGGCCAATCACTAAATACTTAGGTTGCCATCGCTCTATATCTTCCAATGTCACGGCATCATTACGGACTACTTTTACTTCTTGATTCAGTTCGCCAAAATATTGGACGATGTTATAAGTAAAGGAGTCATAGTTGTCGATCATTAAAAGCATGAGCTTAACCTATTGAAATTAATGCACTTAACTGTGCTAATGTTGTCCAGATCGTACTTTATTTATACGTGTTGCAAGCACTTGCCTGACACAACTAAATCATTGATTTCATTGTGTGAAAATAAAGCACGCTTCATCATAGCAAAAAATAGCCCCATTCGGCGCAACAATTTCGCTCAATTTATTGGCTTTAAAAACCTGTAGAAAATTAAATAAAATTTTATAATGATTTAAAGTAATAGGCTTACTCATAGAAAGATTTAAAAGGCTATTTTTTAGAGTAAAACTTAAAAATGAAAAAATTAAGGTCAAAGAGAGGTAAAATGCTTGATGAAAAAAACATCACTTGAATAATTAAGCTTTATATAAACTTTTCTATTGAAAGTAGATTTAAAGAAAATGCCTCATAATAGGCATACAATCCCAAATGAATCGCAAAATTTTCTTTACTGATATCTACTAAAAAACGCTCAATTTTTAGCTAAAAACAAGTAAAAACTTAACAAAAGTAAGAAAAAGCAGCATATTTGCTATAAAAAGCTATGTTTCTCATACATTTCTATAGACGCATGCACTATTTAGGTGCGCTAAAAAATAAAGCTGAAATAAAATAAATGAAGAATGCTTGAATATAGTGCATTTAGTTTTGCAGCTAGTATAATAGCCGCAAAGTATTTTTGTCACTTCATGATTTCTTATAAAGATTTCAAGATTTTATCTATACTTTTAAAAGTTGGTACGGTAATTGCTTAATAACTATCAACTGCTAACACGCACTTCACGGGTGCAACAAAAACATCGGAGCAAAATGAGCATGGCGAACAAGGTCCTTCAACTCATACAAGAAAGTGGCGCAAAATGGGTCGATTTTCGCTTTACTGATACCAAGGGTAAAGAGCAACACGTCACTTACCCAGCAGACAGTATTGATGAAGATACATTTGAAGACGGCAAAATGTTTGACGGTTCTTCAATTGCAGGTTGGAAAGGCATCGAAGCATCGGACATGATTTTACGTCCGGATGCGGCAACAGGTTTTATCGACCCGTTCTTTGCAGAGCCAACAGTTGTTGTAACTTGTGACGTAATCGAGCCATCAACTGGTCAAGGTTATGATCGTGACCCACGTTCGATTGCGCGCCGTGCAGAAGAATATTTGAAATCTACCGGTATCGGTGACACTGCATTTTTTGGCCCAGAACCAGAATTCTTCGTATTTGACGAAGTAAAATGGGAAATCGACATGTCTGGCGCGCGCCATACATTGATCGCTGAAGAAGCTGCCTGGTCTACCAACAAAGACTACGAAGGCGGTAACTCTGGTCACCGTCCACGCGTAAAAGGCGGTTACTTCCCAGTTCCTCCTGTAGATTCTTCACATGACATGCGTGCAGACATGTGTGCGCGTATCGAAGACATCATGGGTCCAGGTCGTGTAGAAGTACATCACCACGAAGTTGCTTCTTGCCAGTTAGAAATTGGTGTGAGCTTCAACACTATGGTGCGTAAAGCAGACGAAGTTCAACAGTTCAAATATGCGGTTTGGAACGTTGCGCATCAATATGCAAAAACAGCAACCTTTATGCCTAAACCAATGGTTGGCGATAATGGTTCTGGTATGCACGTGCATATGTCGATCTCTAAAGACGGCAAAAACCTGTTTGCAGGTGATGAATATGCAGGCCTTTCAGAAATGGCGTTGTACTTCATCGGTGGTGTAATTAAACATGCTCGTTCTTTAAATGCGATTACTAACCCTTCTACAAACTCGTACAAGCGTTTGGTTCCACATTTCGAAGCACCGATTATGCTTGCTTACTCAGCGCGTAACCGTTCTGCATCTATCCGTATTCCTTACGTGTCTAGCCCGAAAGGCAAGCGTATTGAAGCACGTTTCCCAGATCCAATGATGAACCCGTACCTAGGTTTCGCGGCATTGTTGATGGCTGGTCTTGACGGTATCCAAAACAAGATCCACCCGGGTGAAGCTGCTGACAAGAACTTGTACGATCTTCCACCGGAAGAAGAAGCGAAAATCCCTACAGTGGCGCATAGCCTGGATATGGCGCTTGAAGCACTTCAAGCGGATCATGATTACCTGTTAAAAGGTGGCGTGTTCACGAAAGAAATGCTTGATGCCTACATCGAGCTTAAAACTGAAGAAGTTCGTCGTCTGAACACGACTACTCACCCAGTTGAATTTGATATGTACTACAGCTTGTAATTCATCACGAATTAAAGCGAAGAAAACCCGCGCATGTCGCGGGTTTTTTTGTATCATCTATTTATAATTTTAAATGATTGATGGGCTTAAATGGCACAACGTAAAAAGCACACCAGCTTTTATCCATGGATCGATCCAAAAGATCATGACAAAGGTTTTAAACTGAACTTCTCTGAAGTGACTTATCTTGAGGTGGGGCGGACTCCTGAGGGTTATAAGCAGGCTCAATTTGTGGCGCTGAAAAATCCTGAAATGGCGCTGGATTATGCTTATCCAGAATCATTTTATTTGAGTACTGAAGGTTTTATTTTAATTAAAACCCCACAAGGCAAATATGAAATCATTGCAAAAACAGATAACTGTTAACAATGAATAGTCGTTCTAGAAATCAAAATCAGCGTATGCCGCTGTCAACTCTGCCTGCTGAGTTAAAACCGTGGCTGTATGCCTCAGGCTCGCTTACGCAGCAACTGACCGATATGGCGCAGGGACAATTCCATGTCGAGCTAATTCAAGAGCATTTTCAGCGTTTAAGCTTTGCCAATGCCAAGTGGATGCAGATGTCACCTCAGCATACTTCCTGGGTACGTGAAAGTTATCTCTACGGTTCGGAACAATCTCCTTGGGTGAAAGCCAAAAGCATCTTTCCGATTTTAAGCCTGCAAAAAAAAGCCCGAATTTTTCAGCATATTGGCACCAAACCGATCGGCTGGTTTTTGTTTCAGCGCACCAATCCAGTGTGCCAGCGTCGGGTGGTACTTTTAGATGAGGGCTGGACCCGTCAGAGCTGCTATACTTGGCACGGCTGTAAATTTATCGTACAAGAAACATTTTTACCGGCATTTGAACACTTTATACAAAATTCACGGGCTTGATTTTTATGGCAACCGCACAAGCAATCACCTGGCGTGAGCGTCTTAGCGCCTATTGTTATCTTTGTCGTTTTGATAAACCGATTGGCACTGAACTGGTCTTTTGGCCCACCATGTGGGCGCTGTGGATTGCCGCTCAGGGGATGCCACGCATTGAAATTTTGATTCCCATGATTTTGGGTGTGATTTTTATGCGGGCAGCAGGTTGTGCCATTAATGATTTTGCTGACCGTAAAGTCGATGCACATGTGGAGCGTACCAAAAACCGTCCGCTAGCGACCGGGATTATCAGTGCCAAAGAAGCCGTGATGGTATTTCTAGTTTTGGTGGCTGCCAGTGCCTGCTTGTTATTTTTCCTGCCGATCGAAACTTTTTACTGGTCATTTGGGGCTTTATTTTTAGCGTTTATTTATCCTTTTATGAAGCGCTATACCCATTTGCCTCAAGTCTTTCTGGGGGCGGCATTTTCCTGGTCGATCCCGATGGCCTATACCGCAGTTGGGCAAACGCCGGATTTAACCTGCTGGCTTTTATATTTCGGTAATCTGACCTGGACCGTAGCCTATGATACTCAATATGCAATTGCAGATCGTGAATACGATTTAAAGATTGGAGTAAAATCAACCGCGATCTTATTTGGTCGACATGATATTCAGATCATTAGCGCTTTGCAGGCCAGCAGTATTATTTTGATTGCTGCAGCACTTTGGCTAGAAAATTTATTGTTTCCATTTGGCCTGGCTGCATTAATTGTTGTCGTTCTTGATTTTATTTACCAATGGTTAAAAACACGGGATAAAGATCCACAGCTTTGTTTCTGGGCATTCCGTCATAACCGCTGGATTGGATTGATAATCTTTGCTGGAATTTTTCTGGCTCTTTGGTACTAACCGTCTATCGGCTAATAACAAAAGCGTCCTATAAGGATGCTTTTTTTATGCTTAATTTTGAGTGATCTCGATAAAAAGAGATAGGGAATAACAATAAAAGGATAGAATTATGCAGAATGGTTATAAGAAATTAATGTTGGGCGTACTGTGTTCTTCAGTACTGTTTTTATCTGCGTGTGGCGATGATGATAACGATAATTTTGTAGGATTTAATCCTGTTCGAACTTATACAGTTGATGAGCAGGTTAAAGAGGTTGTTGGGCGTCATGATATCTTTACTTATCGAATGGAAGGTGTACAGAATCGAGAGATTCGTGCAACTACACTGGTATTTACCCCCAAAGGTACTCCACCTACAGGTGGTTGGCCGATTGTGGTTTGGGCTCATGGTACTACAGGTGGAGCAGATAAGTGTGCACCTTCACGCCTTGCCCTGGATGGGCCTGAAAAGGCGTTGGTTATTGGGCTGGTACAACGAGGTTATGCGGTGATTGCCCCAGATTATGAGGGTCTGGGTAATGATAATGAGCCACATCCTTATCTGCATCTGGAAAGTGCTGCCAATTCAATATTATCAGCGATTAGTGAAGCTCAAAAACAGTATGGTGGACTACTGGCCAAAGATTGGGGGGTGATTGGGTGGTCACAGGGCGGACATGCAGCTTTAGCAGCTGCAGAGTTTTATAAGGCTTTACCAAATAATACTTATCGTGGTGCAGTTGCGATTGCCCCAGCTTCTTATCTTAATGATACCTTGGAAGAAGGGCTTTTATTTGCTCAAGGTCTGGCTGCTGATGGTAATGTAGCTCAAGCAGTTCCAATTGCGGCGACTTTGTATACGTATGCCGCCATTGTCAGTTCAGGAATTAAGGCGGAAAAAACCAACTTTAATTACAATCAGGCCTTTGTTAATGCCAAGGTAGATCTGGCTAGACAGGCTGAAAGTTTATGTTCGCCTGAGCTTGCACAGCGTTTTGGTGCAGATATTCAAACGACATTACAAAGTGGTGTGAATTTCTCGCAATATCAGGCATTACGGGAAAACTTCCTGAGCGACCCTGATATTATGGATTATCTAATGGATAATCAGCCTGCACAAACCCGACTAGACCGTCCAGTTTATATTTTTCAAGGTACAGCAGATACCACAGTACCTTATATCATTACCCAGATCTTATATGACGATATGTTTGCGGATGGAACTGATGTTAAGTTAATTCCGGTACTGAATGCCACGCACGCTACAGTGGTCACTGAAAATATTCCCGCACTGCTCAATACGGTAGAAGCCGTTATGAATACGCCAGTGTCATAATTAAATAAGAGTGATAAATCCATGTTGGTTTGAGGTCGGCGTGGATTTAAATACTGTTCGGCCTTGAGCTATGACTTTATTTTGTTATATTGGGCAGTGTAATTAAATGACAAAATTAAAGCAGGTTTGTTATGTCCGAGCAGCCACAGCCCCGCAGTGTCAAAAAACTTTTGATCTTCGGTACGCTTGCACTTTGTATTCCGGTATTTTTAATTAGTATGGCATTTCTTGCAGTGAATAGTGATGCTAAAAATCAGGAAAAATACAAGCAGCAGCAAGCAGAGATGATTGCACGTATTGAAGCACGAGAAGCTGCGGAAAAGCTCAAAGCAGAGCAGGATGTTAAGGCAGATTCAACTCAAGCTGCGTCTGAAAGTAGTGCAACAGCACCTTAATCTATCTAGAATCCCTTTGCACTTGTCTAATGCTGCGAATATTGGTGTAGTAGATAGTTGCATCGTTTGTCGAAAACTATCTCACTCGATTGTAGGTATTCGATATTTCTTGATGAAGTAATTTGCGCTTTTCAACAGAAAAATATAGCCACCAATCATACGATCGGTGGCTATATTTAAATCCTCTTAAAGCAATTCTTTGCGTAATTGCTCAGGAGATTTAATTGAAAGCAGGGCAGGTGCTACATCTAGGGCTGTTTTAGCACCATATTGCTGGGTTTGATTCAGACGGTAGCAGGCACGGGCATAAGCCACTAGAACACTTGCAGTAAACTCCGGGTTGCTATTCAGCTTTAAAGAAAACTCAATCACCTGTTTTTGTGCATCACTGGTATTACCACTACGAATGACAAAACCGCCATGTGGCATATCCTGGTGATCTTTCAGTAAAGTTTCCTCACTGATAAAATTCACGGTCGTATTATAATCCGCAAAATAATCAGGCATGCTGATAATGGTTTGTTCAACTGTTGCTGCATCAGCTCCTTGTTCCAAGACCACATAACAGTCACGATGATGTTTATCTTTGGTGCTTAACTCAGGTCGTGCGCCACTGCGGACTTGTTCAATCGCGTCAGGAGATGGAATGGTGTATTGAACACCAGCTTTCACCCCTCGTACACGGCGGATCGCATCTGAATGGCCTTGGCTTAAGCCTTTACCCCAAAAGGTATAAGTTTCGCCATCTGGTAATAGCGCTTCACCAAATAAACGGTTAATCGAGAACATGCCAGGATCCCAGCCAATAGAAATCATGGCTGTTTTTTTGTTAGCAAGGGCAGGTGCATCGACTGCAGCATAGTATTCCGGAATACGTGCATGCGTATCAAAACTATCTACAGTATTGAATTTACTTGCAAAGATTGGCGCCTGTTGTGGCAAGTCATCTTTAGAGCCGCCACAAAGAATCAGCACATCAATTTTATCGCTAAAATCATTTAATAGTGCATCCATGCTATACACTTGAGTTTCTGCAAAGCAAGGAGAGACGCTGCTTGGTGAGCGGCGAGTAAAAATACCGACAAGTTGCATATCAGAATTTTTTTGGATAGCAGTTTCAACACCACGGCCAAGATTACCGTAACCCGCGATACCAATACGAATAGAATTTTGCATAAATAAACGATCACTGAATAAAAAAACAACGCCAAAAATAAGTAAGGTGATGATGGCCAGAAATAAAACAGGCCAATCAGGTCATCTGACTTATATTTTGTTTTCGAAAGGATTATAGAGCGATAACTTAAACTTTATCACCCTAATCCTACAGAAAGGCAGGTTTAACTGAGAATGCTTGTGATGAGACGCTAAATTGGACGAGGGTTGGCTAATTTTGAAGCACTAAAAGCTGCCGAGAAATTAAAAGCGGAGCAGGAGGCTTTGATCAATCCAACTTAAGCTACACCGGAAAGTACCGCAATTGCAGCTTAACTTATCTTAAATCCCTTTGCAGTTGTCTGATAGTTGGAATCTGGGTGTATCGAATCACGGTATAGCCTGCTGCAATCAGCATCGCATCACGTTCAGCATCTTCCTGCTCTTTGCCAATATGACTGGGATCATCGAGTTCGACAATTGCTACTACATTATATTCACGATCAAGTACGACGAAGTCTGTGACTTTACGATTAAATTGATTGCGCATTTTCATCTGATCGTGCGTGATCAAAGCGCTAAACGCGACTTGTGCCAGAATGTGATGATGGGGAAAGGCATCTTTCAGACGTGTAAACATCCTGCTTTCAAAAGCAGTAATGACGCGCTTCGGATAGAATTTCTTTTGACGGGTGAAGAGATGCGGGAAGAGAAGGCAAACTAATGCAAAAGTTGCCAGGCAGCCAATCACAAAAAATATAAACTGACTCAAATTAAACACAGATCACAAAAGGTAAGAA
Source organism: Acinetobacter lwoffii (assembly GCF_049367455.1). Lineage (GTDB taxonomy): Bacteria > Pseudomonadota > Gammaproteobacteria > Pseudomonadales > Moraxellaceae > Acinetobacter > Acinetobacter lwoffii_W. The sequence goes on along the minus strand of NZ_JBMPXW010000001.1, from coordinate 429,698 downwards.
TAAAAAAACCCACTTTGCAATGAGTGGGTTTCTTCAGAATCTTGGCTCTCCCACCTGGGCTCGAACCAGGGACCTGCGGATTAACAGTCCGTCGCTCTACCGACTGAGCTATGGGAGAATAGATTGGCTCTCCAACCTGGGCTCGAACCAGGGACCTGCGGATTAACAGTCCGTCGCTCTACCGACTGAGCTATTGGAGAATCTGACAGCGATTATAGAGAGATTTAAAAAGGGGTCAAGGCACTTTTAGAAAAAAGCTGCAGAAATTGAATCAAGTGTTTTAAAAATAGTCGAAAAGGTTTGTAGTTCAAACTGTTATGTTTATGTAAACCGGTTCTAATAACAAAATCGCGATCAGCCTTAATTTTATAAGTGATCTGGAGCATAAGAAATGAGCGGTTGATCGCGCATATAAATCAATATGATCTCAATTTAAAAAAATACAGGTATAAAAAACCCACTTCGCAATGAGTGGGTTTTTTAGAATCTTGGCTCTTCCACCTGGGCTCGAACCAGGGACCTGCGGATTAACAGTCCGTCGCTCTACCGACTGAGCTATGGAAGAATAGATGGCTCTCCAACCTGGGCTCGAACCAGGGACCTGCGGATTAACAGTCCGTCGCTCTACCGACTGAGCTATTGGAGAATCTGATCGGCATTTTAGGGATGAATAACCAGGTCGTCAATCAATTAATGTAAAGAAATGAATTGTTTGCTTTATTAATATTCATTTAATGCCTAAAAATAAAAAAATCACCCAAAATGGGTGATTTTTTTAGCAAAGAAATAAAAAATTATTTCTCAACACCTGCAGGCTGACCTGCATATTTCGCATTTGCATAATCCCAGTTTACTAGGCTTTCTAGGAAAGTAGAGATGTACTTAGGACGAGCATTACGGAAATCGATGTAGTAAGCATGTTCCCAAACGTCAATCGTCAACACTGCAATTTTACCGTGTGCCATTGGCGTATCAGCATTTGAAGTTTTCATGATTGAAAGCTGGCCGTTTACTTCGTCAGCCACTAACCAAGCCCAACCTGAACCGAATTGAGTGGTTGCAGCAGCAGCAAATTCTTCAGCAAATTTTTCATAAGAACCGAAAGCTTCGTCAATTTTTGCAGCCAAAGTACCAGTTGCTTTACCGCCACCGTTTTTAGCCATACAGTTCCAGTAGAACGTGTGGTTCCAAACTTGAGCCGCGTTATTGAAAACACCTGCTTTAGAAGCATCACCAGCAGTTGCTGTAATAATTTCTTCTAGAGTTTTGCCTTCAAGCTCAGTACCAGCGATCAGGTTATTCAGGTTAACCACATACGTATTGTGGTGTTTGTCGTGATGGTATTCTAAAGTTTCTTTGCTGATGTGTGGAGCAAGATCTTCGTAGCCGTAAGGTAATGCTGGTAAAGTAATGGTTGTCATGTTTTCAATTCCTTGCATTTTGCTGGGTTTTAACAATAAGTGGCTTTATTGTAATAGATAATCGGGCAGAAATGGGCATCGTGTATAAATAACAATACAGAATAAAGCCTGAAAATATATGAATAAAGCCACTGATCATAACCGTCAGTCGAATTAAATCGGATTGTTTAATTCGAAATAATCATACTCAATATTAAACTGTTCTGAAATAGCCTTGGCCAGGCGTTGCACACCGTATTTTTCAGTCGCATGATGGCCACAGGCATAATAATGGACATTCAGTTCCTGAGCTTCATAAAAGGTGCGTTCGCTCACTTCACCTGAAATATAGGCATCACAATCTTGTAGTGCCGCTTTTTGAATATAATCCTGCGCACCACCGGTACAGAAACCGACTTTATGGATTTGAGTTTTTTCAGCAGGAAGATAAATCGCATCAAAGCCCAGCTTTTCTGAAACATAATTTTTAAAATCTTCCGGACTCATTGGCTGTTTTAAATAGCCAATATTGCCAATTGGACGTTTCTCACTCGGATCAAGCTGTTCGATATTTTCGAGTTCTAATAAATCCGCAATGGCGGCATTATTTCCCAGTGTTGGATGACTGTCTAAAGGCAGATGATAGCCAACCAGTGAGATATCATGTTGAATCAGGGTTTTAATGCGCTTACCACGCATTCCCGTAATCGGATAGGCTTCTCCTTTCCAGAAATAGCCATGATGAACCAGCAATAGATCAGCGCCTTGCTCAATTGCAGCTTCAATTGCACTCTGGGAGGCGGTCACGGCACAGAGGATTTTATTCACTTCGGATTTGCCTTCAATCTGCAAGCCATTCGGTGCATAGTCCTTAAATTCACGTGATGCCAAAGTCTGGTCACACCATTGAATAATATCGTTCAAATTCGCCATAAAATTCCTGTAAGTTTAAAAACTTGCCCATATTTATCTATAGGTCTAATTGTAACTAAAGCTGCACAAATCTCTGTGGAATTTTTTGTGTTTAGTTATGTATTTAGCATTACAATAGGACACAAATTACTTAGTCATCAACGAATTAAAATATTTTAGAGGATAGCAACGTGCGCCGCACCTTTACATGGTTACCCTGGGTGTTACTGATTTTAGTCATTATCGGTTTTTTGGGGTGGCAACAACTACAAAAACCAAAGGCACCAGTTGCGCCAGATGGCGTCAAAATGCCTGCTGAAAAAGTAGAGCCGTTGATTGATACGTCGCGCTCAGGAGGCGTGGTCTCCTACAGTGCTGCTGTAAAAGTGGCAGCCCCGGCTGTCGTGAATATTTTTACTACCCAAAAAGTCAAGCAACAGGCGCATCCTTTACTGACCGATCCGGTATTTCGTGAATTCTTTGGCGATCAGTTGCCTGACCAGTATGGACAAAGCCCGAATGAAAACAGTTTAGGTTCAGGTGTAATTGTACGTCCAGACGGTTATATCCTGACCAATAACCACGTGATTGCACAGGCCGATCAGATTGTGGTGGCTTTGCAGGATGGCCGTCGTGCCGAAGCTAAGGTGGTCGGAACTGATCCGGATACCGATCTGGCCGTGATCAAGATTGAACTGACGCAATTGCCAGTTTTGCCATTTAAACTCAGTGGTAATGAAGTCGGTGATGTGGTTCTGGCCATTGGTAATCCTTTTGGTGTTGGGCAAACCGTGACGCAGGGGATTATCTCGGCAACGGGCCGTTCAGACTTGGGCATTAATACCTATGAAGACTTTGTGCAGACCGATGCTGCGATTAATCCAGGTAACTCGGGCGGTGCACTGATTGATGTCGCCGGTAATTTAATTGGCGTCAATACCGCAATTTTCTCGCAGTCTGGTGGTTCGCTGGGGATTGGTTTTGCCATTCCGGCCAAAATTTGTCAGCAGGTGATGAATGCCATTTTGAAAGATGGCCGTGTGGTTCGTGGCTGGTTAGGTATCAGCTTATTACCTGCAGAGCGTGATGATGTCCTGCAACCCAAAGAAAAAGGTGTGACGGTCGCAGAAGTGCTACCGGATGGACCTGCTGCCAAGGCTGGAATCCAGCGTGGCGATAAGATTATGAAAGTAAATGAGGAAGAGATTAGTTCTGCCTCACATCTGATTAATTTTGTGGCCTTGCAAAAGCCAAACAGTACCATTCAGATTGAAATTGAGCGGGCAGGGAAAACCATGACCCTAGAAGTTGTAGTGACTGAACGTAAAGCGCAAGACAGTGCTTCACAATATATCCCTCTACCAGGCCAATAAGTTTGATCAAAAAATCCCTCATCATGAGGGATTTTTTTATGCTTTCTTTCAGCATGCTCTGATACAAAAGTGAAATATTAAGCGCTTTATAAATCATTTAGCTTAATGAAATAACATGAAAAGAGAAAATAAAAATGACTTTTATGACGGCAGATCAGGCCAAAATTTTATCCAATGTTGTCAATCTGGATATTGAAATGTACAAGCCACGTCTGGCGCAACTGATTGAAGATAATGCCCGGCAAGGCAATACAGCGGTACTGACAGTTTTTCCTAAACATCTGCCTTTGGAAGATATCCGTGCCTTATCTGCTGAGTTAACAGATCTGGGCTATAACGTACGCTTTGAAGTGCAGGAATTTTATTATAGCTTTAATGTCTACTGGCTCTAATTTTAACAATTGTTCAAAAATAATCTTATTCAGGCATATATTTTGCTGCATTCATCTCATATTTAAACTATGAGAAGTCTATGTCTTTATCTATTCATCCCACAGCACGGGCCGATGCGTCTTATGTAGTGCTTTCTTCTGGGCTAGGCGGACATGCCAGTTTCTGGAATCCACAAATTGAGACTTTGCAGCAATATTTTCATGTGGTGACTTATGATCAGGAAGGTTGTCATTCGGATTCTGAACTGTTGCCAACTCCTTATTCTATAGACCATATGGCCCGACAGATTCTGGATTTATTGATTAGCCATAATATTCGCGAGTTTCATTTTATTGGACATGCGTTGGGTGGGCATATTGGCATGCAGCTCGCGACTTATCAGACTGATAAAGCGTTTAAGTTACTTAGCCTGACCATGTTGAATGCCTGGGGAGAACTGGATGTGCATACCCAAAAATGCTTTCAGGCACGCACATCATTATTATTGAATAGCGGAACCGAGGCCTATGTGCGGGCACAAGCCTTATTTCTGTACCCCCCGCAATGGATCTCTACACATATTGAACAGTTAACCGAAGCAGAAAATAAGCAGCTACTGGACTTTCCACCGATTCAAAATGTCTTGGTACGTATACAGGCAGTGCAGACTTTCAAGCTCGAAGCAAAGTATCAGCAGGCACTCAAAGGTATTCCTGTGCATCTGATTGCCAATCAGGATGATTTTCTGGTGCCTTATCAACGCTCGCAACAACTTCAGCAATTATTGTCGCAGAGTCAGCTTAGCCTGTTTGCAACAGGAGCACATGCTTCTACGGTGACTGAAACCGCCCAGATCAACCAAAGCATGCTGCAATTTTTAAAATCAGCCTGATATTTTCAGCAAATCACTTTGTTTGCTCAAGCCAGAACTTATTTCTGGCTTTTTATTTTTTCTAATGAATCATTTTTATGGTTTTTACTCAAAATTTGATTCTTCCTAAAAGCGATGATGATCGATTTTAATGCACCTGAATGAAACACGATGAGCAAAATTGATTCAGGGGTGAAAATTATTATTTTACTAAAAATTCAAAAATATAAATATTAAGTATTTGAAAATAAATAACTAAAATTAATTGGCACGCGGTTTGCAATATTTTAAACATAAATAAAAAACCTGAATTGGCAACAGGATTTTGAATATTGGTTAAAAATAATGAGGTGTGAAAATGAAAATAGGTGTCTTCTGTCCAATTGGAAACAACGGCTGGTTACTCTCTGAAAATGCACCACAGTACATGCCAACTTTTGAGTTAAACAAAAAAATCGTGCAGCGTGCTGAACACTATGGTTTCGATTTCGCACTTTCCATGATCAAGCTGCGTGGCTTTGGTGGCAAGACCGAATTCTGGGAACATAACCTGGAAACTTTTACCCTGATGGCGGGTCTCGCAGCCGTGACCAGCAAAATTCAAATTTATGCAACTGCAGCCACTTTGGTGATGCCACCGGCAATTGTAGCGCGCATGGCATCTACCATTGATTCTATTTCCAATGGCCGTTTTGGGCTAAATGTGGTGACTGGCTGGCAACCACCTGAATATACTCAGATGGGTATGTGGCCAGGCAATGACTATTTTGGCAAGCGCTATGAATATCTGTCTGAATATGTACAGATTCTGCGTGAGCTTTGGGCAACCGGAAAATCCGACTTTAAAGGCGAACATTTTCAAATGGAAGATTGCCGGGTCAGCCCTCGACCGCAAGCCGATATGAAAATTATCTGTGCTGGTCAGTCGGATGCCGGTCTGGAGTTTTCTGCACAATATGCTGACTACAACTTCGTATTTGGTAAAGGACTGAATACCCCAACAGCCTATGCGGAAATCAATGACCGCTTAAAAGAAAAAACCGATGTCACCGGCCGTGAAGTACAAACTTATGTCCTATTTATGCTGATTGCGGCAGAAACTGACGAAGAAGCTCAAGTGAAATGGCAGCATTATAACGATGGTGCCGACATGGAAGCGATTAACTGGTTGATGAATCAGGGCGGGAAAGACACGACTTCCGGTGCAGATACCAATATCCGTCAAATGGCGTCTAGTGTATCTCCAGTGAATATCAATATGGGAACCTTGGTAGGTTCTTATGAAAATGTGGCACGAATGTTGGATGAAATTGGCGAAATCAAGGGCACTGAAGGTGTACTCCTGACTTTTGATGATTTCGTTCAGGGCGTAGAAGATTTCGGTCAGAAAATCCAGCCATTAATGAAATGCCGTGACCATATTGTGATTGAGGGCGAAGCACCTGTTCTGGAGAAAAGCGCATGAGTGAATCAGTGGTAACTGCCGATTTTACAGAAAAACTGGGTACCGGAAAAACGCTTAAAGCTGAGCCTGAAGCGATTTGTCTGGCACCTGAACAGACCGCGCTGATTGTGATCGACATGCAGAATGCCTATACCTCACAGGGTGGCTATCTTGATCTGGCGGGTTTTGATGTCTCAAAGACCAAACCCGTAGTCGAAAACATTAAAAAGGCAGTCGATGCAGCGCATGCGGCCGGTATTCAGGTCATTTACTTCAAAAATGGCTGGGATGCAGAATATAAGGAAGCGGGTGGAGTGAATTCCCCAAATTTTCATAAATCTAATGCCCTGAAGACCATGCGCAAGCAGCCTGAATTGTACGGTAAGTTGCTGGCCAAAGGGGGCTGGGACTTTGAACTGATTGATGAGTTACAGCCACTGCCACAAGATTTGGTCATTGAAAAACCTCGCTATAGTGGTTTCTTTAATACCGCACTGGACAGCATGTTGCGTGTGCGTGGTATTCGCAATCTGGTGTTTGTGGGAATTGCCACCAATGTCTGCGTGGAATCAACCCTGCGTGATGGTTTCTTTCTGGAATATTTTGGCGTGGCGCTGGCGGATGCCTGCCATCAGGCAGGGCCAGTCGAAGCTCATGAAGCCAGTCTGTACAACATCAAGACTTTCTTTGGCTGGGTGTCCGATACCGCAAATTTTGTCGATACATTTCAGAAAGAAAGTGAATCACTTAAAGAAACCGAATTAGCTCGAAGTGCTTAAGAAATTAAAGATCAGGATTAAGGAAAAAACAGTATGCCTAAAGAAGTCATTATTCCAGCAGGAACTTCAAAACCGTTAGCTCCGTTTGTACCGGCAACCAAAGCAGACAATATTGTCTATGTATCAGGCACGCTGGCCTTTGATGAAAATAATAACGTGGTGCATGTCGGCGATGCAGCAGCACAGACCCGTCATATTCTGGAAACCATCACGCGTGTGATTGAAGAAGCCGGTGGCAGCATGGATGACGTCACTTTCAATCATGTATTTGTCAAAGACTGGGCAGATTATGCAGCAATTAATGCCGTTTATGCAGAGTATTTTCCGGGAGATAAACCGGCACGATATTGCGTACAGACTGGCTTGGTAAAACCGGATGCACTGGTCGAAATCGCTTCGATTGCCCATGTATAAGTCGAACCACCTGATTCAATCTCATCTATATCGGCCCTAAGTCTGTCACTGAAAACTGACTTGGGGCGGGGAGAAAAGCATGAATGCCAAATTGTCTAAAATCATCACGGAAGTGGTTGCAGAGAATAATGCATCAAATAAGGTTTTAAAGACTGAAAATGCAGCTGAAGTGTTTACCCAGGTCGATCAGCAGACTTTCCGTCAAGGCATGTCCAATCTGGGCGCTGCGGTGAACGTGATTACCACGCATGGCACAGCGGGAAAGGCTGGATTTACAGCATCAGCGGTCTGTAGTGTGACAGATACACCACCAACCTTGCTGGTCTGTCTGAACCGTTCAGCTTCGGTTTATGAAACTTTCAAGAATAATCAGGTCCTGTGCGTGAATACCCTAGCTTCACATCAGCAGCATCTATCCAATCTGTTTGGTGGAAAAACACCCATGGCAGAGCGTTTCAGTCAGGGGAACTGGAAAACTTTGCTGACCCAGTCACCTGTACTTGAGGATGCCTTGATCAGTTTTGATTGTGAGGTGGTGCAGCAAGTATCTGTAGGCAGTCATGACGTGCTGTTCTGTGAAGTGAAGGCCATGTGCCAGCGTCAAGGCAATGCGCTGATGTACTTTAACCGTTCTTACTGTGAGCCACACAAAATGTGCTAAATCAATTCAGTCCTAATCAAGGAGGGGAAGCCCATGCAAGAAAAAGAAACGTGGTTTCCAAAATTTAAGCCTTACCAAGGCAATATCGATACAACCCCAGTCCAAACAGATGAATATCTGCCGGCTGGGAAAAGTATTATTCTCGGGTTACAGCATGTGTTTGCGATGTTTGGGGCAACCGTGCTGGCGCCGCTTTTAATGGGGTTTGATCCCAATCTCACGATTTTTATTACTGGGATTGGTACCATTTTATTTTTCCTGATCACTGGTGGCCGATTGCCAAGTTATCTGGGATCCAGTTTTGCCTTTATTGGCGCCGTGGTGGCAGTCACAGGCTACTCCGGAGCAGGGGCGAATCCCAATATCGGATTGGCACTCGGGGGAACCATCGCCTGCGGTATTGTTTATGCCTTGATTGGCCTGCTGGTCATGAAAACCGGTACCGCATGGATTGAAAAGCTGATGCCACCCGTGGTCACGGGCGTCATTGTGATGATCATCGGCCTGAATCTGGCACCTGTCGCGATCAAGAGTGTCTCAGCCAACCAGTTTGACTCTTGGATGGCGTTGGTCACCATTATTTGTATTAGTGTAATTGCTGTATTTACCAAGGGGATGGTGCGCCGTTTACTGCTGTTATTAGGCCTACTGTCTTCCTACCTGATTTATTTCCTTTTCACTAATGTAATGGGCTTCGGACCTGCGATTGATTTCACCAAAGTCAGTGAAGCAGCATGGTTTGGTTTGCCAAATTTCCAGAGTCCAGTCTTTGAAATGAATGCGATGCTGATGATTGCACCGGTGGCCATTATTCTGGTTGCAGAAAATCTGGGGCACTTTAAAGCGGTATCCGCGATGACAGGTAAAAACCTGTCGCCGTATATGGGACGCGGTTTCTTTGTAGATGGGGTTTGTACTTCATTATCCGCTTCTGTCGGTAGTACCGGGATGACCACTTATGCTGAAAATATCGGCGTGATGGCAGTGACGAAAGTGTATGCAACTACCGTGTTTATCTTTGCCGGCATTTTCGCCATTTTGCTGGGACTTTCACCTAAATTTGGCGCGGTGATCAGTACTATTCCAGTAGCTTTATTGGGCGGTGCATCGATTGTGGTCTTTGGTCTGATTACCGTGGCGGGTGCCAAAATCTGGGTAGACAACCATGTTGATTTTACCAAGAACAGTACGCTGATCATTGGTGCGGTGTGTTTGATTATGGGCACAGGTAACTATAGCTTGCAGATCGGTGGTTTTGATCTGGGAGGTATCGGTACTGCGACGTTGGCAGCGATTTTACTCAATCTGTTCCTGAATCGTGGTGAAGATAAAGAATTGCCTGAACCTGCATCGACCGCAACAGAAGTTGAGGTTAAGCCAGTCGCTTAATATGAGGAGTATTTTTTGAGTCACACAGTTGCATTTTTAGGACTTGGGGCAATGGGCTGGCATATGGCCTCCCATTTGCCAAAACTTGGACATCCGGTTTGGGTCTGGAACCGGACTGAACAGAAAGCGCTAGATCATGCTCAATCTTTCAGGATTCTGGCAGTGGGTATTGAACAGGCGGTTCAAGCGGACTTTATCTTTTCCTGTTTGCCGACCAGTCAGGATGTAGAGAAGCTAATTGCTGCACATCCACCCAAGCCAGGTGCAATCTGGATTGACTGTACCAGCGGTGTGCCAGAATCGGCCCAAAAACTGGCAAAACGATTGGAGCAGCAGGGAAGTTATTATCTGGATGCTCCGGTATCCGGTCAGACTGTTGGGGCAGAAAAAGGCACTTTAACCGTGATGGTGGGAGGAAATGAATCCGCCTTTGAGCAAGCCAAACCGGTCATTGCTGCTTTTGCTGGCTTGATTGAATATGTCGGGGAAAGTGGTTCCGGGTTTGCGGTGAAAGCTGTTAACAATACCTTGATGGCCACCCATTTATGGGCACTGGCTGAAGGCTTGACGGTATTGAAAGGACAGGGGGTTGATTTGGGTAGTGCGCTGAACTGTATTAATCATTCTAGTGGTAAAAGCAGTATGTCGGAAAATATCATGGCACAGCGGGTTTTAAGCCGTGAGTTTCATAAAACCTTTGCGTTGGATTTACTGCAAAAAGATATCGGTATTGCTATAGAGTTAGTGCAACAGCAACAACTGGATTTATCAGTGATGTCTTTAATTCAGCAGCAGTTTCAGCAGATTGCCAAGCCACAGGCCAGCCAGCTGGATTTCTCCGCTGCGGTGCAAGGGTTGGAACAACGTACGCAGATTGAATTAAGGGGATAAAGTCTTTCTTACAAATTGCTATTCATAGAAAAACCATTAATTTTGAATTAAATCCAGAAGGACGAATTTATTTATCAAAAATATGAAAATCCGGGAATTTAAAAATCCCCGGATTTTTATTTCAATTGTTTAAAATAGCCTAAGCTAATTTTAATATGACAAACTCAAACAATTTAAATAAATATCTTAATTTTGTTGATTCGCCTCATATTCCTGAATGACTTCAAGCGCGGCACGAAAGGCTTCCTGGGTTGCCGGTGCGCCGCAGTAAGGCAGACTATGCAGCAGCACTTCCTGAATTTCCTCAACCGTTGCACCGTTATTTAGGGCACCTCGCACATGGCCTTTTAGTTCAGTTGGGCTTTTTTGAGCCGTAAGGAAGGCAATGGTAATTAAGGAGCGGTATTTACGCGGTAAAACACCTTCACGTTGCCAGGTCGAACCCCAGGCATGTTCATTAATCCAGTCCTGTAATGGCTGGGTAAAAGGCACGGTATTTTCCTGAGCACGCTGCACAAAGCTTTCCCCCATTACTTCAGTACGGACTTTCAAGCCATTTTCATAATCTTGTTGTGACATGCTTTATCCTCAATTTTATTATTGCTTTAGCTTAACGCTTTTAAGCCAAAATACTATCGTGCAATAGTCGTAAAAAAAAGTGGCTGAAAAGCCACTTATGAAGCTTCCAAAGTGAGGTATTGAAACATGGCTCCACTCTGGAATTTATGACACCTTTGATCAAAAGTTTGATTTAAGGTGATACTGAGTGTGAAGGATCAGTTTGCACTGAAGTATCGGTACCTGTAGCATCTTCCTTGATGAGATACGGATTCTCAAGCTCTAATACCTCATTCAAATGCAGATCGAATACATCGGTCAACATGCTGTCATAGCGGCGCGCATTATAGTGCAGCAGTTTTTCTGCTTCCTGATCATTAATAAAGCCTTGTAGCTGTGCATCGGCTACATGCTCAGCAAAACTGAGTCCTTTAAATTGTCCTTTATTTTCAGCTTTTTTAAAGCGATCCCAGAGTTTTTCAATCTCGAGTAGCAGATTGAAAGTAGATTCCATACGGCCAGTGACATCATTTTCATTAATATTATAGTAGACATGTTTTTTGAGTGACTGCCGGAAAGCATTGTTTTCCATCATGCTGTTTGCTACCTGTTGTTTCAGCTGGTCTGATGGTTTCTGTACCGGACGGCCAAATGGGAAACATAGCAGTTTGACCATGCCTGCTGCTGCACCTGATGGAAAGTTGGCAAACAGGTCAAAAAAAGCTTCTTGCGCTGTATACAGAGACTTTTCTACCGCAAGCTGTGCATGTAAACGCTCATCTTCAGTCTTTTTGCTATGCTCAAAATATTTCAGAATTGAGGAAGCAATAAACAGATGTGCATGAATATCGGCCAGACGACCCGAAAGCATTTCCTTACGTTTGATATCCCCTGCGAGTAAACCTAGGCACATATCCGCAGTTAAAGCAAAGTTGGCACTCAGCCGATTAATGATCTTATAATAAGGCTGGGTGAAATCAACCGCACTTTGCGGCGCAGCACTTGAGCCACCTGTAAAGGCATAGGCAAAGGAGCGAGCAGTCCGGTTAAAGGTGTAACCCAAATGCTTAAACAGCAAGTTATCAAAAGGATTTAGAGCCGCTGCCGAGTCTTCTGCCTGTAAGAGCTGTAATTCTTCATATAGATAAGGATGGCAGCGCATTGAACCCTGTCCAAAAATCATCAAGGAACGACTGAGAATATTGGCGCCTTCGACGGTAATGGAGACTGGAATTGCCTGATAGTAAGGTGCCAGAAAGTTACGCGGCCCCATCTGAATGGCACGACCACCGACCACATCCATGCCGTGATTGACCACTTTACGCATGCCTTCAGTTGCATAGTATTTGGCAATCGCCGTCATTACGGCAGGCTTGCCACCCTGATTCAGACCACAGGTGACCAGATAACGGAAGGCTTCCAGCATATAGGTGTCACTGGCGATTTCACTATTGGCTTCCTGAACACCCTCAAACTTACCAACTGAAATCTTGAATTGCTGACGAATACGAGAGAAAGCACCCACATTTAAATAAGTCATTTCTGAAGTAGAAGTAGACAGCGCTGGTAGGGAAATGCCACGACCGACTGCCAAACATTCCATCAGCATACGCCAGCCTTTGCCGGCATTTTTGACGCCACCAATAATCCAGTCCAGAGGAATAAACACATCTTTACCTTCAACCGTACCATTCATGAATGGTGGTCCGGGGTTATGCCGTGGTCCCACTATTACGCCTTCATGACTGGCAGGGAGCAGGGCACAGGTAATGCCGTATTCAGTCTGTTCACCCAGAAGATGATCAGGGTCATACATTTTAAAGGCCAGACCCACCACTGTCGCAATTGGTGCCAAAGTAATCCATCGTTTAGAAAAATTCATTCTCAGGCCTAAGACTTCCTGACCTTCAAACTGGCCATAGCAGACCACGCCCGTATCAGGAATCGCACCGGCATCGGAGCCGGCTTCCGGACTGGTCAAACCGAAACAGGGAATTTCTTCGCCTCGCGCCAGACCCGGCAGATAACGGTCTTTCTGTTCTTCGGTACCATAATGCAGTAACAGCTCGCCTGGTCCGAGTGAGTTCGGTACCATACAACTCACGGCTGTGGTCAGAGATCGCGAAGCAATCTTGCTCATCACCCGACTTTGGGCAAAGGAGCTAAAGGCACGACCGCCGTATTCTTTGGGAATAATCAGGCCCAAGAAACCATGTTCCTTAATATATTGCCAGACATGATCAGGCAGCGCTTTTTGCTCATGAATTTCCCATTCATCCAGCATGCTGCACAAGGTTTCAACTTCATTGTTCAGAAAGGCCTGTTCTTCTAGCGACAGCTTTGGATAAGGATAACTGTTAAAGGTTTCCCAATTCGGTGCACCCATAAACAGCTCTTTTTCCCACCAGCTAGTTCCGGAATCCAGTGCTTCGCGTTCTGTCGGACTGATACTCGGCATGGCATTTGCCAGTGCTTTATAGGCCGGTTTGGAAATAAACGACATACGTAAAGGGTCGATCATCACTACAAGGCTAATTAGGATTAGCGGAATTCCTAGAATCAGCGACCATGGACTAATAAAAGCGCAGACAATTGACACGATGATCAGCGCAATTGCACCCGCGCTACGGGAGAGCTGAAAATAGAAAACGGCCCATAAACTGAGTAATAGCAGTAGTACAGCAAATATAAATAGCATTGTTATAGTTCTCCAGATTTATACAACGCTGCCTGTGCCGAGATCTCATAGAATTTTTGTCACAGTTCATTCATTTTTTTTGTCGCTTGAGGATCGGACAGGTTCAGCATTGCACGTGTGAGAATGATCGTTTTCAAGTCTTGCAACGATATTTTTAAATCTTTCATCTATTTATGAGATTGTTTGAAAAATGCTCAGTCTTCAAGTGAGAACGCGCAAAGAAATGTGAAGATAAGTAATGACTTAATCTTATCTAAAATAAAAAATGGGGGGTTTAACACTCAGTAAAAATTTAAATTGAAGAAATAAAAAAACCCTCTACGAGAGAGGGCTTTTACTTCATTGGTTTAAACAGGATTAAGCTTCAATGGCCTGAACTGCAATTTTTTTGGCAGGATCCACTTTACGACGCACTGCTGGTACAGGTTCGCCGTAGTATTGGCGGTCGGCAAAGTAGCTTGAACGAACCATTGGTGCTGCCCAGATATTACGGAAGCCCAGTTTTTGGCCATGTTCGGTATAACGCTCGAATTCTTCAGGTGTTACAAAGCGGTCAATCGCTGCATGTTCTTTTGAAGGCTGCAAATACTGACCAATCGTCACATAATCTACGCCATGCGCATGCAGATCATCAAGCAGGGCCAGCACTTCTTCTTCAGTTTCACCAATACCGACCATCAGACCACATTTGGTTGGTACGTCCGGGCAGTATTCTTTAAACATTTTCAGCAGGTTTAAAGAGTGCTGATAGTCAGAACCTGGACGCATGGCTTTATATAAACGCGGTACAGTTTCGATATTGTGGTTAAACACATCTGGTGGGCATTCAGTCATGATGCGCAGCGCGATATCCATACGACCACGGAAATCTGGCACCAGAATTTCCAGCAGGGTATTCGGGCTTAGAGCACGCGCTTCTTTAATACAATCTACAAAATGCTGTGCACCGCCATCCAGTAAATCATCACGGTCTACCGAAGTGATCACTGCATATTTCAAACCCAGATTGGCAATAGTTTCTGCCATATGACGCGGTTCATCTGCATCGAGTGCATTTGGACGGCCATGAGCCACATCACAGAACGGACAACGACGGGTACAGATATCGCCCATAATCATGAAAGTCGCAGTACCGCCACCAAAACATTCAGGCAGGTTTGGACAGGCGGCTTCTTCGCACACCGTATGTAATTTTTGCTGACGTAGTGTGGTTTTAATACGTTGAACTTCTTCAGGTGCCGCCATTTTCACCCGGATCCAGTCCGGCTTACGTGGCGTTTCAACCGTAGGAACAACTTTTACAGGAATGCGGGCAACTTTTTCCGCACCGCGAAGTTTGACGCCCTGTTCAGGTTTACGGTTTTCAGACATATTCAACTTTTCCACTGTTTTTGAAGGGGGAGATACTCAAAGATAGCGCAGTTATTATAACGGACTTCGTTCTAAATAGGGCAAAAAGGGGTATTCATTTAAAAAATGTTCTTATCAAGCAATATATGTGAGTTAAATACACCAAATCAACAGGATTTACGTCATAATAAGAGTGTAGATTAAAGTGAATTTTTTAATTTTGAGGAGCGTTGAATGCCACGTAAAAAAGAGGTCGTTAGTGGGACTTTCGTTAAATATGATGCGGTAGTTCTAGGTTCGGGCCCTGCGGGCGAAGGCGCGGCAATGAAACTTGCCAAATCTGGTAAGCGTGTTGCAATCGTTGAGATGCGTGAACAGCTGGGTGGTAACTGTACCCATGTCGGTACGATTCCAAGTAAAGCATTGCGTCAAACAGTATCCAGTATTATCCGTTATCAACGTGATCCACTGTTTCAAAAAGTTGGGGACTGGAAGCAGTTCACCATGAAGCAAGTGTTGCGTCATGCACATAAAGTTATTCAACAACAAGTAGATACACATTCACGTTTCTACGACCGCAATAAAATTGATATTTATCATGGTCGTGCTTACATTCAGGATCAAAATACCATTTTTGTATTTAACCCAGATGGCATTAAAGAAACGCTGATGTTTAAGCAACTGGTCATTGCCAGCGGCTCGCGTCCATATCGTCCAGACATTCTTGATTTTAATCATCCGCGTGTATTTGATTCAGACAAAATTCTGGATCTGGACTATTCCATCCAGAAAATCATTATTTATGGCGCAGGTGTAATCGGTTGTGAATATGCCTCGATCTTTATTGGTCTGGGACATAAAGTTGACCTGATCAACACCCAGCACAAACTTTTAAGCTATCTGGATGATGAAATCTCTGATGCACTGTCTTATCACTTGCGTGAACAGGGTGTATTGATTCGTCATAATGAACAGATCGACTTTTTAGAAACATTTGATGACCATGTGGTGATGCACACGCAAAGCGGCAAGAAAATCAAAGCTGATGCAATTTTGTGGTGTAATGGCCGTTCAGGCAATACTGATGGTCTAGGTCTTGAAAATGTTGGCCTGAAACCGAACAGCCGTGGTCAATTGACTGTGAATGATCAATATCAGACTGAAGTTGAAAATATCTATGCTGCCGGTGATGTGATCGGCTGGCCTTCGCTAGCCTCTGCTGCCTATGACCAAGGTCGTTGCGCGGGTGCCAACATGAGCGGCGAGAAAGACGTTGCACCGGTGACTGATATTCCAACCGGGATTTATACCATTCCTGAGATTTCTTCGATTGGTAAGACTGAACAGCAGCTGACTGAAGAAAAGATTCCGTATGAAGTCGGTCAGGCATCATTCCGTCATTTGGCACGTGCACAGATTACCGGTGATACCATGGGCGAATTAAAGATTCTGTTCCATCGCGAAACGCTAGAAGTTTTGGGTGTACATTGCTTCGGTAATAATGCCTCTGAAATTATCCATATTGGTCAGGCGGTCATGAACAGCCCGAATAATACGATCAAGTACTTTGTAGAAACCACGTTTAACTATCCGACCATGGCGGAAGCGTATCGTGTAGCGACACTGAATGGTATGAACCGTTTATTCTAAGTGAGATATTTGACTTAGACAGAAAAACCGCAAGTCTTCACTTGCGGTTTTTTTATTGGAATTGATTAAGTCAGTCAAGTTGATCAAATTGAATTTTTAAGCAGCCATTTTTCGGCATTCTTCAGCACAGCGGCGGCATGCTTCGGCACATTGCTGACAATGTTCATGTTGGTGCTTGCCACATTCTTCTGCACAGTAGTCACATGCTTTGGCGCAAAGTTCACATATCTCATGCATGAATGGAGACTGCTTTTGTTCCATACGGGCACACAGCTGACAGATATCTGCACAATCCAGACAGCGCTGGATACATTCCCGCATCATGTCTAAATCTTCTTCTTTAAGACAGGCACTGGCACAGTTAGCGCATGCCAGGGAACAGTTCATACAGGTTTGAACACAATCTGAAAATTGAAGCTGATTCATTGTCGTTTCCTCTTTCCATAGGTTTATTGCTGATTTTCTAATACGCTAAGCAGAAAAAGGAAAATACACTAGGCAGATTAGGTGAGGAAAAGTAAACAGACGCTTTGTTTTGTTACGGAATTTACTCTCTACATTTATATTCAGAGTTAGATATTTTTATTATTTGAGAAAATAAAAAAACCATTGAGCCGTTCAAAGTCTCAATGGTGGAAGAGCGACATGATAAATCGTAATTATTGAAGGTTTGAGCTACCTTTCTCATTATTCTCGTTTTTCTTATTAAAATGGACGGCTACCCGCCAGACTGATACGTTTCAATAAACGGCGCTGATCAGCCGGAAAAGGACGACGGGAGTGCAGAGTCACCTGATTGTCCCAGAACACAATATCGCCCACTTCCCAATGATGTTCATAAGCGAATTCAGGTTTTGAAATACGCTCACGTAATTTTGGCGATCAGTTCACTGCCAGCCTGATCATCATAATTAACCAGCTCGACCTCGGTATGCGTGTTTAGCCAAAGTGCTTTACGGCCGGATTCAGGATGAGTTCGCACCAGTGGATGCGGATAGGCATGACTTAATATGGGCTGATCTTTAAAACGGTACAGCGGGCTGTTGCCATAGTCTTGATCATCAGCCTGATCTTTAGTTTTTTGACGGCGCACGAAAGGGTTGTAAGTAATCAGTTGCAGCTGATCAATCTCTGCCTTGGTTTCTTTATCAAGTGCATCATAGGCTTTAATGGTATTGATCCAGCTGGTCTGCCCGCCGTCCTGAGGTAGTTCAATTGCATACAGAAGAGAACCAAAAGAAGGTAATGGTGTCCATTGATGATCGGCATGTGGAGTCAGTTCACCATGCCCAGTATAGTCTCCCTGACCGACGGCATTGGACACCGGAACGACATCGGGTGGAACACCGCTATCAGACTGCGCAGCCAGTACCGGCGTATCTGCACTTGGGCGGAAAATGGAACCGAAATAAGTTGAAAACGCCAGATACTGTAAATCATCCAGACTTTGCTGCTTAAAGATCAAAATCAGATGCTCGGCCAGCGCCTGTTTTAATTTCAGAATAGTTTCGGATGACTGGGCTTTACGGGCATCCAGACCATAGACCACTGCGCCTAAGGCCTGACCGATTTGCGGTACAATCTTGATTTCATCCGGATGTTGCAATTGATCTGGCTGATGCCAGCGTGGGGCATCATGAATGGCTTGTGAAAGTTGGGTTAAGCTGGTCATTATCAAGTCTCAGAATTTTCTTGTTGATGAGAATCTAAGAAAATTCCAGACTGAAATAAAATCAAAAGAAGTGATAAGTTTATGAATAATCTTATATTTTTACTATTCATTTGATTTTAAAACATTTAACTTATTCTGCGATGGATTGCGCATTTTCTGCTGAGGATATTTCAGCAGTTTAGTGTGCGCAAAAAGCCTGATTAAAATATTTAAACAGCTGAGGTGTTTGAAACCACAGTCCAATCGACAAAGTGAGTAAAAGTAGGATTGCCACAGCAATCGAGAGTTTGAGTTTCAGCAGAGAATTAGTCATGGACGATTTGCTCCTCATTGACCCAGAAATGCACCAGTACGCCAAAAATGCTGAGGACAATGGATAGCATCCACACCGCATTATAATTGCCGCTTAAATCATGGTTGACTCCACCGAGCCAGCCACCGAAAAACGAGCCAACCTGATGGGTAAAGAACACGATGCCACTGAGCATGGTCAGATATTTCACCCCGAACATATTCGCTACAATGCCATTGGTCAGCGGAACGGTCGATAACCAGAGTAATCCCATAATGACACCAAAGCTATAGACTGTCCATGTGCTGAGAGGCAGTATGAGAAAGGCAATAATCGCAATTCCACGCAAGGCATATAATCCCATTAGCAGATGCGGTTTGGAATATTTGCCACCGAGCCAGCCGGCGGTATAGGTACCTAGCACATTAAACAGACCCACTAAGGCTAAGAAAATCGTACCGGTTGTGGCATTAAAACCATGATCAATCAGATAGCCCGGAAGGTGGATGCCAATAAAAACGACCTGAAAACCACAAACAAAAAAGCCCATGGCCAGAAACCAAAAGGGTTTATGATTTTTCACCACCACCAGAATCTGTTTAAAACTGAGTGAGACTTTAGTGGGGGTAGCGGCCGCGTTGGGATTAACATACATCGGTGCTTTCAGCATCCAGGCCAGTGGTACAATCAGGGCAATCAAAATGGCACTGACCACCAATGCTCCTGACCAACCGACATTCTGTAACAGCAACAGGGTCGAAGGCAGCATGATAAACTGGCCAAAAGATCCGGCCGCACTGGCAATACCCATCGCCAGACTGCGTTTTTCTGGTGGTGCAGCACGTCCTACAGCAGACAGTAAAACCGGAAAAGATGTTGCAGACAGGGCGAGACCTAAAATCAGGCCCACACTCAGATTTAACAGCAGTCCAGTAGAACTGACCGCCATGAGTAGCAAGCCCACGGCATAGAGTGCCCCACCTAAGGCAACGACAATCTTGCTGCCATATTTATCTGCGAAGGCTCCAGTAATGGGTTGTACTGCTCCCCAGATCAGGTTTTACATGGCAATCGCCAAGCTAAAAACATTATGTCCCCAACCAAATTCATCACTCATCGGCACCAGATAAAGACCAAATGCATGACGTACGCCCAATGACAATGCCAGAATGATAGCGGAGCCAATCAGCATAAAAATAAGCGCTTTGGAAAATGGAATATCGGACATAGGGCAGGCAGGCAGATAAAGTCAGCGCTTATAGTATTCGATTCAGGTAAAGGAGGCGATAAAATAAAAATTGATCGAAAGATAAATTTTTTTTATCAATATTTTAAGCCTAAAAAAACGGCCGAAGCCGTTTTTCTGAAACCTGATATTGAACTTAGAAACGCATGCCAATACCGGCATAGGCCAGAATCGGATTAATCTCAATATCTGCCTTGGAACGAATCAGTTCACCCAACGTACTATCAGTGACGGTAATGGTTGTATCATTTTTCAGATGTGCGTAGGAGACTGAGCCGACCGCAAACCAGGTATCATTAAAGTCATAACTGAAGCCAACCGTAGCGACAGGGGCAAAGACATCTGAGGCTTCAAGTTTTACTTTAGGATCGGCTTCACTTAGCTTACCTTCAAGGGAAGCACCAGCATTGCCTTGTTTAATATTGGCAATCATATGTCCAGCAGCAATCAGGTCCTGCTCGGTACGCGAGTTGATTTCCAGTTCATTAAAATAGGCATACATCACACCTAAGCCGACATAAGGACGAAATTTATTCACTCCGGTTTTACCAAAGTGATACTGGAATTCAACGGCAGGTGTCCAGGCACGGGCCGAGGCAGCAGGGCCATAGGCTTCCAAGTCTGTAATCAGAAGATCATTGGCCAATTCAAGGTTGCCTAAGGCACCCCCCAGGGGGGTTGCGATGGCCGAAAATGGGGCATAGATTTTACCACTGCCTTGTAAATCCACTTTGGGTGGAATACCAGCTTTCACTTCAAAGGAAATATGATCAGTAAAATAGTAATTGGTCATGATGCCTAAAGTCGTGACATCATCGGCTTCCAGACCAGTCCCTGGATTATTCCATTGTTCTAAACCTTGAATGGTGGCTTGCCCACTGAGGGGAGCCGAGATTTCGGGTAGGTTTAAAGCTAAATCGAGTAAAGGCGGGATTTTATAACCTTCACGAATATTGTCGCGTACAGTACTTGACTTGACTGCCCCGACATCACTTACTTCACCATTTTTGACCGCAGTATTGACTGCAAAAACTTGGGCCTTACCTTGTGGCATCACATGTAGTGCACCCACAGACACAGAAAAGCGTTTAAAGCCATCTCCATCCTGTAGACTAAAATAAGGCGAATCTGCGTGGGCGACCATAGGTAAAGTGGCAAGGCCTGCCATACATGCCAGCATTGTTTTCATTGATTTGGAACTCCATGTCCAGTGTATTTATTCGTTTTTCTAGTTCACTAATTATGTGAACTTCATTAAAAAATTCAGTTATAGAACAATAGATCAAAGGTTAACCATCGGTTAAGATTGGTAGCTTTTGTGTGTTTTTTGTATGCAAGGTTTGAGCTGTTAACAAAGAAACATCTGTAAAATAAGTCTTTTAAAATGTAGACAGTTAGTTTAAGTAGAGAAAAATCTGGTTTTTATCTCAGTAGAATTTCGATTTTTTAAGTCCTCAATATAGGTTTTTGTTCCTGAATGAGGCCGATTTTTGCAGCAAGTCGTTTAGGAATGAATTGATTTTTGCTTTCCGTGCTTGAGCTCCAAATAGTACTAACAGAATTTATCCAAGATCCTGCTACCCAGTTGCCTGAGTTTTTTTGTACAATAGGCGCATATATTATTGAGTGAATCATATGAGCACCCAAACGCCTCCCAAAAAAAAGCCTCTGGTTAATTTACCTTTCCCGATCAAACAAGCGGAGCAAAATGCTGCGGAAGAAGTTCTGGAAGATTTAAGACCAAGACCGCAGCGTTATGCTGACCGTACCTGGATGCCGCCACGCGGTACGCGTCGTTCAATGGGTAAACGTTAATTGGTCGAACTCAAAAAGCTATGATGAGTCATGGCTTTTTTTGTGTAAATTTTTAGATATTCAGCAATTAATATTTCATCTATTTCCTTATTTCTCGAGCAGATAAAACCCTGGTCAGATTTTTCTCATTTCTCATTTCTCATTTCTCATTTCTCATTTCTCATTTCTCATTTCTCATGTGCATGATCTTGATCGAATACATGCAACATCTCAAAAAGCTCATCGCTAAGCAGAATAAAATAATTAGTTGATCTATTGACCTTGCACATCTTATGCCCATAAAAAAAAGCCAATTCAGAAATTGGCTTTTAGAGAGATAAGTTATTAGCGAATGCTTTTACGTGCTTTATTTTCCGGTTTTGGTGGGGCAATTTCTCGCTGTTCTTGCCAGACATCAATAAAGTCTTTTTCATTAATATTATACAGCTCAAGTAGCGCTAAAATTACACCCCCAAACAGCATGGCACCTTCCGAATGACTCTGAAAATCGACCAGTTTGGTATTTAGATTATGCAGGATATCTTCAATTTCGAAGATCCGTTCCCGCCCATTGCTGTCGGTCGGATAGATCTGGGTATTTAAAATAATCCTCGCCAGACTTTTTTCATTTTCGGTCAATGGCAATTCTTCAATCAGCTCATCAGTCGCAGGATTTAAAATGACTGAATCGCGAAAAATCGTATGTAGGAAATTTGCGCTTAATTTGGGTAGAGGCTTTTCCACAAAAGGGCGAAAAGATTGCGGGAAAATGACATTGCGTGAAATGCCTTTAAACATCGGTGCAATTTCTTCGACTTTATAACCTGCGATCCCGCATCCTAAAGACGTAATAAAATATTTATTTTTAGAATGGTTTTTGGTGTAAATCTTGAAGTCATCGATATAGTGCTGGATTTGTGACAGCGGCATTTGCTGCAAATGCTCGTTCATGGTTGGAATGGCATAGCTTTGACCCGACCAGCCACGACCGACGCCCATGACTGCACCAAAATGCTCAAGCGCTGTTCTTGCTGCACCTGCACCATGCTGTCCCGCCAGATTGCTGCCAAAAACAAACACAGTATTTTCCGGAAGGGATTTAACAATACTTTCATCGTGATAGTGGTAAGTCATAATTGTCTATTCGAGGCCATCCTGATCTTCATGTTGCCTTTGATCGGGGTTGGGGTCAAGTAAAAAGCAGGGATGGCCTGAATGTTGAAAGACTGACTAAATATGAGAATTCTCAACATATTTCTCGACTGTCATCATCTGTTGGATTTCGGTATTTTGGCTATGGAATCTGCTCCGGCAAGTCTGAAATCTGCTAAAATTCCTGATCCGCATTCGAGTTGAGACATGTAGCTGTGACTGATAAGCAACCCTTTGAATTAGTAACCAGTTATCAACCCGCAGGTGATCAGCCACAGGCCATTGAAAAGCTGGTCAAGGGTATTGAACAGGGCTTTCATGATCAGCTTTTACTGGGCGTTACCGGGTCGGGTAAGACTTATACCATGGCCAATGTGATTGCACAGACCCAGCGTCCGACCATTGTCATGGCACATAACAAAACGCTGGCTGCACAGCTTTATGGCGAATTTAAAGCATTTTTTCCGAATAACGCCGTCGAGTATTTTGTCAGTTATTATGATTATTATCAGCCGGAAGCTTATGTGCCATCTTCAGATACTTTTATCGAGAAAGATGCCGCAATTAATGACCATATTGACCAGATGCGTCTTTCCGCGACACGATCATTATTAGAACGTCGTGATGCAATTATTGTCGCATCAGTTTCTGCAATTTATGGTTTGGGTGATCCGAATGCCTACATGAGCATGTTGCTGCATGTGGTGGAAGGCGACTGCATTGGTCGTGATGATATTATCCGCCGTCTGGTCGAAATGCAGTATTCGCGCAACGAACTGGAATTCCTGCGCGGTACTTATCGTATTCGTGGCGAAATTATTGATATTTTTCCGGCTGAATCCGATCAGGATGCGATCCGGATTGAACTGTTTGATGATGAAGTTGACTCTATTCGCTGGTTTGATCCGCTGACCGGGAAAATGGTTCGTAAAGTACCTCGCGTGACCATTTATCCTAAAAGCCATTATGTTACGCCGAAAGACAATTTGTCCCGCGCCATCGAAACTATTCGGGAAGAACTTAAAGAGCGCCTGGTGTTCTTCCGGGAAAATGACAAACTGCTGGAAGCCCAGCGCATCGAGCAGCGCACACGCTATGATCTGGAAATGATGCAGCAACTGGGTTATACCAACGGCATTGAAAACTATTCACGGCATTTGTCGGGCCGTCCTGCAGGTGAAGCACCACCGACCTTGTTCGATTATATTCCTGATGATGCCTTGCTGATTATTGATGAATCGCATGTGACGGTGCCGCAGATTGGCGCCATGTATAAGGGTGACCGTTCGCGTAAGGAAAATCTGGTCAATTACGGATTCCGTTTGCCGAGCGCGCTGGATAACCGGCCGATGAAATTTGAGGAATGGGAACGTATTGTGCCGACGACTGTTTATGTCAGCGCAACGCCCGCACGTTACGAGCTGGAAAAATCCCAGCAGATTGTCGAGCAGGTGGTACGTCCGACCGGTCTGATCGATCCTGAAATTGAAATTCGTCCAGTTCTGACTCAGGTCGATGATGTGCTTTCAGAAATTAATTTGCGTAAAGATATTAATGAGCGAGTGCTGGTTACGACCTTGACCAAGCGCATGGCCGAAGACTTAACCTCTTATTTGAAAGAATACGGGATTAAGGTCGCTTATTTACACTCGGATATCGATACGGTTGAGCGGGTCAAAATCATTCATGAACTGCGTACTGGAGTGCATGATGTACTGGTCGGGATTAACCTGCTGCGTGAAGGGCTGGATATGCCGGAAGTGTCACTGGTCGCCATTCTGGACGCGGATAAAGAAGGTTTCCTGCGTTCCGAGCGCTCTCTCATTCAGACCATTGGCCGCGCTGCACGTAACCTGAAAGGTAAGGCGATTCTGTATGCAGACCGAATCACTGATTCGATGCAGAAAGCCATTGATGAGACGGACCGTCGTCGTGCCAAGCAGATTCAATTTAATGAAGAACATGGCATTACCCCGCGGAGTGCAGTGCGTCAGGTGATCAAGGAAATTGATACTGGTGAAGTATTGGATGATGAATCCATTGAATTGAAAGCCTCGGATCAGGCACGTGCGATCAGTGCAGATGAGCGGCATATCATGGCAGATCCGAAAATGTTTGCGAAACACATTAACAAGCTTGAAAAAGAAATGTTGAAAGCGTCAAAAGAGCTGCAGTTTGAGCAGGCTGCGCGTATGCGTGATGAAATTGTACGTTTAAAAGCCCAGATGTTTGATTGATTTTTGTTGCATTAAATCTTATTTAAATGACGTAAAATCAATCACAAACCAAACATAATGTAACAAATTAAGGGCTTTGATAAAGCTATTGTATGAACAGAATTTTTTTAAATAAATATTTTGTGAACATGCAATAGGTATCTTTATGACAACTCAAAAATCTTCACGTACTGGATTAAAGCTGGCAAAAATTGCGGTGGGTAGCGCGGTTCTTCTCGGTTTGGGCGCCGCTACCATGGCTTATGCGAAAGACCAGCCATTACCGACCATTGAGAAAGTTGAACTGGACCGTTATTTGGGGACATGGTACGAAGTAGCACGCAAACCTCTGTATTTTCAAAATAAGTGTGATCGTGATGTTACAGCGACTTATACTTTAAATGAAAATGGCAATATCGTGGTGGATAACCGCTGCATTAAAAAAGATGGTGGACAAACCCAGTCATTGGGCGAGGCATTTGTGCAAAATCCACCGCAGAATACCAAGCTAAAAGTCAGTTTCTTACCAGACTTTATTCGCTGGATTCCGGTCGCTCGTGGCGATTATTGGGTCTTAAAACTGGATGAAAATTATCAAACTGTTCTGGTCGGTGAGCCAAAACGTAAATATATGTGGATACTCTCACGTGATCCGCAATTGGATAAAAATGTGGTGAATGAATATTTACAATATGCACAGTCTGTCGGTTATGACCTGAGTGATGTGATTCATACCAAACAAACGCAAAGATAGAAATATCTTCTTAATCGAAACCATGCTTAGGCATGGTTTTTTATTTTTATGAGCAAAAATATATTTCAAAGTAGGGTAGTGATTTCACTTTAAATAGATGAAGCATCAAGCTTTCTAGTGTACTAATCGTTATAATGCCGGCGAATGAAAGTAGAGTTTGACTATGTATAAAGGCATTGCGTTATCTGTATTGGCCTCGGTGGTTTTCGGGGTGCTCTATGTATTTACGCCTTTCTTACAGCCTTTAGATAGTGAACAGACCTTTGCCTGGCGTATGCTGGCCACGATTCCGTTTTTAACTGCCTTTATGTGGTGGTCGGGTGATCTGCAACATATCAGCAGTATCTTTAAGCGGGTTTTACAGCAACCTGCGTTTTTGATCTGGTTGCTGATCAGCTCTTTGTTATGTACCACACAGTTATGGCTGTTCTTGTGGGGCCCTATTAATGGCCGTGGCCTAGAAGTCTCACTCGGTTATTTTTTGTTGCCTCTGGTGATGGTGCTGGTCGGCTGTATGCTCTATAAAGAGAAATTATCATCATTCCAGATGGTGGCTGTCACTTTGGCTGTATTGGGTGTAGGGCATGAGATCTGGCGAATTGGTTCAATTGCATGGGAAACGGTCTATGTGGCTTTGGCCTATCCTTTGTATTTCTTCATGCGGCGTAAATTTGCTACGGATCATCTGGGGGGCTTCTGGTGGGATCTATGTCTGATTTTACCCGCTGCATTTTATCTGGGTTTTATTTATAGCGACTCGATGCAGCTCATGTTAAATCATTCTCATTTGATCTGGGCAGTATTGGTACTGGGTTTTTTGAGCGCACTGGGACTCGGTAGCTATATTCTCGCCAGCCGATATTTACCCTTTGTTATTTTTGGGTTGTTGAGTTATCTGGAACCTGTGCTGTTGGCCTTTGCCTCGATGGCTTTGGGGGAGCGTGTGGAAGCTGGCGAGTGGCTGACTTATATTCCAATTTGGCTCGCCGTATTGGTGCTGGTGATTGAAGGGATTCTGCATCTATTTAAGCAGCGTAAACAGCAATTAGCGCTTAAGAAAAATCTGGCAAACTATCAGGATCGACTAGACTCTTAAAATTAAAAAGAGATCGAATGAATAAACAACATTTAACAAATTTCTGCTCCGTACGGGAAAACGCATGCTTTTAAAATTTTTGAATGCAAAATCATTTAGCTAATTGCAACTATTTCCCAGATTTATAGTGAATATACGTTAAAAACCACTCGTCTCGGTGAGCTTTTGATTCAAAGTTGCCTCCAATTCCATTACAATTATGGGGTTTTGAAATTTATGCCTAGATTTACAATTAATTAGAGGACGTATCTGTGAGCAAAGACACTATCGTTGCCCTACATGCAGAGCACCAAGGTCGCTGGAAAAACCGTGAAGAACTTGCGGAACGCATGATTGCCCTTGTTGGTCAGTTATATCGTGAAAAAAATATTGTAGCTACAGTTTATGGTCGCTCTTTAATTAACCGTTCTGTGATTCAGATCTTGAAAGCACACCGCCGTACTCGCGTACTCGATGTTGAACTTTCGGTTGTAAATACATTCCCAATTCTTGAAGCATTGGCGAAAGTTGAGAACATCGGTTCTGCTGAAGTTGATCTAGGTAAACTTGCTGTTGAATTTAAAGAAAAAGGCGGCGACATCGATGCATTTGTTGCAGACGCTGTTAAATCGATCGAAGGCAATGCTGCTGCTGTAGAACATAAAGATGTGGTTCTTTATGGTTTCGGTCGTATCGGTCGTATCCTGGCACGTTTGATGATTGGTCAATCAGGTCTGGGTCGTGGTCTTAGCCTGAAAGCAATCGTGGTTCGTAAATCATCGGATGGTGATTTGGAAAAACGTGCTTCTTTACTTCGTCGTGACTCTATTCATGGTCCATTTGCAGGCACAATTTCTGTAGATGAAGAAAACGAAGCAATCATTGCCAACGGTAACTTCATCAAAGTGATTTATGCATCGAATCCTTCTGAAGTAGATTACACTGCATACGGTATCAACAATGCACTTGTGATCGACAATACAGGTAAATGGCGTGATGCTGAAGGTCTTGCTCAACACCTTAAATGTCCGGGCGCTGCTCGTGTGATTCTAACTGCACCTGGTAAAGGTGACATGAAGAACGTGGTTTACGGTGTAAACCAGGCGGACATCCTTGATGAAGATACCATCATCTCTGCTGCAAGCTGTACGACTAACGCAATTACACCTACACTGAAAGTATTGCATGATAAATACACAGTGTTGAATGGTCATGTTGAAACAGTTCACTCGTTCACAAACGACCAGAACTTGATCGACAACTACCATAAAGCTGACCGTCGTGGCCGTGCTGCAACATTGAATATGGTCATTACTGAAACTGGTGCAGCGAAAGCAGTAGCGAAAGCGCTTCCAGCTCTTCAAGGTAAATTGACAGGTAACTCTGTACGTGTACCTACACCAAACGTATCGCTTGCAATTCTTAACCTGACTTTAGGTCAAGACGTTGATCGTGATGAAGTGAACGAATACATTCGTCAGATTTCAATCGGTTCTAGCCTGCAAGGTCAAATCGGTTATACCAACTCGACTGAAGTAGTATCTTCTGACTTTATTGGTTCACGCACTGCAGGTGTATTTGACGCGCAAGCAACGATCACTTCAGGCAACCGTTTAACTGCTTATGTTTGGTACGATAACGAAGTGGGTTATAGCTGCCAGGTATTGCGTATTGCTGAACAAATGGGCGGCGTAAGCTATCCAAAAGTTCCTGCTGAAACTAATGCATAATTAGTATTTAGCTAAAAAAAGAGCCTCAATTGAGGCTCTTTTTTTATGATTTTTTTATTTAAAGTGAACTTTCTTAATCTAATAAGAATCAACAAATTTACTTGCTGGCGAAATATGAATTTGATAACTTACAAAGAGTAAGTATATTAAAATGAGTAAGTAATAAAAATATGGTGAGAATAGTATGACAAATTATGCAATCAGCCCGTTACTGGGGCAGGTTTTATCAACTGAATGTCCATCACGTGAGATATTGGAACACCTTGCCAATAAATGGTCGGTCTTGGTTTTGCGTTGCTTAAGTGAAGGGGTGCATCGTTTTAGTGAACTGAAACAACGCATTGAAGGGGTAAGTGAAAAAATGCTCTCCCAGACTTTAAAAATGCTAGAGCAAGATGGTTTTATTCTCAGAACAGTTTATCCGGTGGTGCCGCCAAAAGTGGAATATCAATTGACCATTACTGGTTCACAAGCGGCTGAAAAAATCATGTATTTAATTGGTTGGATTGAAAAAAGTCTGCCAGATATTTTAGAGCATAAACAAAGTGTTATTAAATAGTTTTCATTAAATGTCAGGAATGCAGTGTTTATGAAAATACAAAATTTGGACTTATCTTGGTTTATATAAAATACTGATTTTAAAAGGTGTCTGCATCAGAATATTTTCTTGTAAATACGATTTTTGAAAATTTACTCTTCTATAAATTATTTAAAATCATCAAGAAATTCATAAAAAGAATTTCCAGAATAGGGGATAGTGCTAGGGAAAAAACGCTTCATTTCCTACCACTTCTTTTCCATCTTTTAAGTATTCTTTTTCCAAATCTATGCCTTAGATAGATCAAATAGGCTCGTTAAGAAAACGACTAACTAAGATTTATGGGATTGCTGCATAATTCTATTCGAGAAATTCTTTAAAATATGGCAGAATATGGGGTTTTAAAGTTTTTAGAGGATTGGCAATATGCGCTTTGTTGATGAAGCAGTCATTACCGTAGAGGCTGGCGACGGTGGCAATGGCGTAGCCAGTTTTCGCCGTGAAAAATTCGTGCCATTTGGTGGTCCAGATGGTGGTGATGGTGGTCGTGGCGGCAGCATTTATATTCAGGCTGACGACGACACCAGTACGCTAGTTGATTATCGTTATACACGTAAATATCGTGCAGAACGAGCAAAAAATGGCCGTGGGGCGAACTGTGCTGGTCGTGGCGGTGAAGATACCGTATTAAAAGTTCCGGTAGGAACAACAATTGTAGATGTAGAGTCTGGTGACATTATTGGCGACTTGATCGAAGACGGTCAACGCGTGAAAGTTGCAGCAGGCGGTGATGGTGGTTTAGGTAATACCCACTTTAAATCATCGACCAACCGTTCACCACGTAAATGTACGCATGGTCAAAAAGGTGAATTCCGTGAAATCCGTCTAGAGCTTAAAGTTCTGGCAGATGTCGGCTTGCTGGGTATGCCAAATGCGGGTAAATCAACCTTCATTCGTGCAGTCTCGGCAGCAAAACCAAAAGTTGCAGATTATCCATTTACCACCATGGTGCCAAACCTGGGTGTGGTCGATGCCGATAGTCACCGTTCATTCGTGATGGCGGATATTCCGGGCCTGATCGAAGGCGCATCTGAAGGTGCAGGTCTTGGGATTCGCTTCCTGAAGCACTTGGCGCGTACCCGTATCTTGTTACACATCGTTGACGTACAGCCGATTGATGGCTCAGATCCGGCACATAATGCTAAAGCAATTATGAAAGAGTTAGAAAATTTCTCCCCAACGCTTTCAAAACTGCCGATCGTATTGGTGCTGAACAAAGTCGATCAGTTGGCTGAAGAAACACGTGAAGAATGGTGCACCCATATTCTTGAAGAATTGCAGTGGGAAGGCCCAGTTTTTGAGACTTCTGGCTTAACGGCTGAAGGCACCAAAGACGTAGTTTACTACCTGATGGATCAGATCGAAGAGCAGCGTGAACGCGAAGCTGAAGATCAAGAATATGCAGCAGAAATGAAAGCATTCCGTGATCAGCTTGAAGCTGAAACACGTGAACAAACCATCGCTGCAAAAGAAGCGTATCGTGAGATGCGTCGTCAGCAACGTCTTGCCGGTATTCTGGGTGATGACGAAGATGATGAAGATGGCGATGATGATAGTGATGTGGAAGTGTACTACGTACGCTAATCTCTGAGAGAAGAGTCTGAGGACAAGATGATAGAAGTGGTAGATGGGCAGCGTCAGCTCAAGGGTTGTAAACGAATCGTTGTTAAAATCGGATCATCTTTACTCACAGCAAACGGACAAGGTTTAGATTTAGATGCTATCTCGCATTGGGCGGGACAAATCGCAGATCTACATAATGCAGGACACGAGATTATTCTAGTGTCTTCCGGTGCTGTGGCTGAAGGTATGGTGCGAATGAAACTTGAGAATCGACCCACCGATCTACCCAGTCTTCAGGCTTGTGCTGCCATCGGTCAGATGGGCCTGATTCATACCTGGTCAAGCGTACTTGAGAAGCATCAGATACGAACTGCGCAGGTGTTGTTAACCCATGATGATCTGGCAGATCGTCGTCGCTACCTCAACTCATGTGATGCTTTGCAGAACCTGATTGACTGGCGCGTGATTCCGGTGATCAATGAAAATGATACGGTTTCGACTGACGAAATTCGTTTTGGTGACAACGACACGCTTGCGGCCATGGTCGCAGGTCAGGTGCATGCAGACCTCCTGATTATCTTAACGGATCAGGAAGGGATGTTTGACTCAGACCCACGGTCTAATCCAGATGCCAAACTGTTCCATACCGTACGTGCGATGGATGAAAGTCTGTTTGATATGGCCGGTGGAGGCGGTAAATTTGGTCGTGGTGGCATGCTGACCAAAGTTCGTGCTGCACGTCTGGCTGCAAAGTCGGGCTGTCCGACCTTAATTGCAAGTGGTGATAGTGATGGTGTTCTATCACGTCTAATGTCTGGCGAATTGTTAGGTACTTTATTTGTGACTGATAAAGACCGGATGACAGCGCATCAGCAATGGTTGGCTGCTCACTTGCAAACCGCAGGTCGTTTAGTGATTGATGATGGCGCAGTGAAAGCCATTAAAGACAATCATCGCAGCTTATTGCCTGTAGGGGTGAAAGCGGTTGAGGGTCATTTCGAACGCGGTGATGTGGTGGAATGTGTCGATACACAAGGTCACCGGATTGCGGTCGGTCGTGTCAACTTCAGTTCGCGTTCAGCAGATATCGTTCGTGGTCTGGCATCAGATAAAGTGCATCAGGTGTTAGGTGAAGCGCGTTCGCTGGAAATGATTCATCGCAATCATATGGCTATTTACTAGCAAAAACATGCACTTACTTGCAGTGTGAAAAACACTATGAAAGTGATTGAAAATCAATATTTTTATATCATTTTATACTGTTAAGCAATAACAAGTAATTTCATTGAAACACCGTATACATGGAGGTTAAACTGGAGGTTAAATCAGTCTAACCTCTTTTTTTATGTGGTTCTAACCTCCACAGGTGTGTAATGCTTACTAAACAACAGATCGAAGCTATAAAGCCAAAAGAAAAGCTGCTCAAGGTCAGTGATGGTGACATGCTATATATATTCACCTCTCCAACTGGGAAGAAAGTCTGGAAGGTGCTTTATACGCTTGATGGGAAAAAAGGGACTATCACAATAGGCGAGTATCCGCTTATCTCTATTAAAGCAGCACGATTAAAGCGTGATGAAATAAAAATCATGCTGGCCAGTGGTATAAGTCCAGGTCAGAAAAAGAAAGAAGAAAAGCAAAAGCAGCTTGAAGGTATGAGCTTTATAGAGTTGATTGAATCTTATAGGGACGTTGTAGCTCCCACTCATAAAGGATATATACAGGAAGTTGCTTCTCTCAACTTATTTATCCGGTTGTTTCCTAAACTTATGCAGAAGCCAGTTAGCCAGGTGGATCAGCTCGATATGATTGAGTTTAGAAATGAACGCCTGAAGATGGTTAAGGCTGCAACAGTTAAGAGAGATTTAGGCTTGCTGGGTGGTGTGTTTAAGTATGCACGACAGGAGCTTCGCATCATCACAGGTTCACCATTGACTGATATTTCAAAACCAAGCGAATCAGATCATAGGGACAGGCGCATCTCTCAGAATGAAATAGATCAGATTCTAAAAGCATTCAGTTATCACCCAACATTCCAGCCAGTGAATAAAAAACAGCAGACCGCTTGGGCATTCTTATTTGCTATTGAAACAGCGATGAGAGCCAGCGAAATCGTTGGTATGAAATGGATGAATATCACGGATGATTATGTGCTTTTGCCTGATACAAAAAACGGTACTTCGCGGAAGGTTCCACTCTCCATGAAAGCAAAAGAATTGCTGGAGTTGATGAAGGGAATCCATGAAGAAACAGTTTGCACTCTCACAAGCGCGAATACACTTTCACAGTATTTCTGGCAGGTCGTTACTGAAAAACTAAAAATAGAAGATTTAAATTTTCACGATACCAGGCATGAGGCCACCACAAGGCTATCCCAAAAGCTACCAGTTCAAGACCTGGCAAAAGTCACAGGACATAAAGATTTAAAAACGCTGATGAAGTATTACAACCCAACTGCTACAGAGCTGGCGAATAAAATTAATGGGGTGGGGTGATGGCTAGAAAAAGAGAAAAACAATGTGATGGCGGTTTTTTGAATACCTCTATATCTGAGCAGAGCTTATATTTATTTGATGGCCTGAATATTGATAGGCAATCTTTTTTAGATGATGCTGGCTTGATTCTGGGTAGAGCGAAACTAGATATTCAGGTCAGAGAAACAAGAAATTCAGCGCAGGAGGATGTGATTCACCTTGAGAAAATGGAGAGATTAATTAAAAATTTAGTTGATGAAATTAATCTAACATCATTAAATCAAAATGCTTATATGCTTGAAGCCTGGTACAAGATGGGGCTAAGTAGCTTACTTGATGAAGAATTAAAATCCTCATTAATTAAATATCAATGCTCAATTATTTACTCAAAAGAAGAAATCAAAAAATATTCTAATTTAAAGGGAAGAAATACAAATCATATTGAGGCTAATCTTGTCTGCACAATAAATATTCTTTTTGAAAGGTGTAAGACTGGCAAGGTTAAGGCCGAAGATAAATATAGTTTTATTAGTGATTTTTTACGGTTAAATCAAATACAAACAGTCCCAAAAGATATTGATAAGATTAGAAAAATTA
Source organism: Acinetobacter lwoffii (assembly GCF_049367455.1). Lineage (GTDB taxonomy): Bacteria > Pseudomonadota > Gammaproteobacteria > Pseudomonadales > Moraxellaceae > Acinetobacter > Acinetobacter lwoffii_W. The sequence continues at coordinate 395,773 of NZ_JBMPXW010000001.1, read as the reverse complement.
TAAGTAAAAATAAAAACAGGTAGTTATTCAACTTAAAGAGGGTGATTTTCTACCCTGATACACAAATCTTAGAAAAACGACACTGCATCTACCAACTTACTCAATGTGAAGGAAAGGTGCGGTATGCAAACACGCGAACAATTTTACCGAGCTAAACAAATCGCTTCAGCTCCAGCCACTCCAGAAAAAGTCCACGTTTATAAAACTGGCGCAAATGCCGGAAAAACCCGAAAACTTAACGCCAAGCCAGCACGACAAGGTATTTTACCAATCTCAGAAAAAACCCTATGGACCTGGGTAAGTGAAGGTAAATTTCCACAGCCGATCCGCATGGGTGGCAATGTCACTGTCTGGAGAGCTTCGGACGTTCAGAAGTGGATTGAGGAGCAGTCAGCATGAACAGCACTCAATTAAAGCAAGTCCTGGCACACCTCAAGCAAGGCAAAACTATTTCCCAGGCTGAAGCTATCGACCTTTTTAACTGCTACCGACTGAGCGCAATCATTCAGCGTTTACGGTGTGCAGGTTACGACATTGTGACCCACTACGAGCGCAATAATTCAGGCATTGGCCGACATGCACGGTATGAGCTTGTTAAAGAGGTGGCAGCATGAGCGAAATCATAGATTTTAAATCCGAAACTCAAGCCGACAGCCAGCCCATGACCGATGACGAAATGCGGTTAGCCAATATCTACGATGTTGCAGTCGGTTTAATTATTGATATTGAGGAAGGTTGTGTTTTCTCAATGGCAGAAATCAAAGAGCAAATGATTGAAGTGATTGAAATCATACAAGAGGAGTTTGATGTATGAAAAACAATCATAAGCACTATCTGAAATCGCTTGTTGAATACATGAAGCCATTGGCAGCAGAAAGCCACTATTTTAAAAACTTCAAACTATCCCAGCAGCACCAGGGCGTTAAAGGTGGGAAAAAATGAAACTATTTGAAAAATTTACATTGCAAAGACCGGATCATATTGGTTATAGTTCTCTTGTTCATCCACATGATGAGCCAGTTTTGACAGACTGCAAGAACAACATAGGCGCATACAGTCCGCTTCGGGCTTTTTTTATGCGTAAAATCTCTATGCGTTCGCATGTTATGGCGAAGCTGGAGAGGGACACATTTATGTGTGCTGGTTTCCTATGTCACCAGTCTGTCAACCCTTTTCAGCTTTGCCACCATTATTTGACAGTAATCGGCAAGGCTTCTATCAAGAACATAGGAGCGCATTCTCATGCCTAATCAAATCAATAAAACAGCTCAAAACTTTTTAGAAAATTCTCAAGTTATTCTTGAATCACTGGAAGGTACATTGCTTCGCTTATATGTGAGCTATGACCAGCACGATATATCCGATGACAAAGCAAAGGCAATGTTTGAAGTATGCGAAACGCTGGCAAGTGCTGCCTTAGAAGATATTGAAAGCGCAAGCGCAAAAACAATACTAGATATATCAATGATTGTTAGCCTTGCTACTGGCATTTTATACACGCTTGAAGAATTGTCACGTTTAGACTTAGCCAAAGGCTATACAGCAGCAGCTATAAACGGCTTGACCTTAGCTTGTAGCTCATTAAATGAATTATTAGAAGTTGCGGTAGATTACACGATGAAAGGGGGTGCAGCATGAATGCTAAAATCCCTTGTGATAAAACTATCGACTTGTTTGGTGGTTCCGCTCCCTTAGCAGTCAGCACCGATCCAGTAACAGGCAATATAACTGAATATCATTCGATTGAAGATTTTACGACAGGCTGTATTGATGAGCGCAATCTCAAAGTTAAGTCTGAGAGTTATATTTATTCTGAATTGCCTGATTATAACTGCGAAGAATGCACAGCACTGCCTTATGTGAATCCTGAGCAATTGAGCGAAATTGTAGGCTATGCAATCAAAGGCATTGCCAAAAAATACGACACGGATCAGACACCACACAAAGAAATTGATTCTAAAAAAATATCATTTTCTATTGGCAAAGCTGGAGTAATCGCAAGCAACACAAATAATAAATATATGCCGTATGTTCTAGGTACAGACAATATAGATTTATTTGTGAAACTTGCTAAGGCTGGCGAATCGGTTGTACTTCATAATGATATTAATGCAGCGTATCAGATTATAAACAACGGTATGCCTGAAACAATATTTAAAATGTTGGTTGGTGAAAAACCTCCAGCCAATAATGCTGATTTATTTATCCAGGCAGATGAGGATTTAAAAAATTTAAGTCCTAATCTGATTAAAAAGTTTTTCTTTGATAAAAAACGGCAAATCATAAAATCAATCGAATCTTCATTTGTACAATCTCAAGTTGAGGAGATGCAAGCGGATCGGAAAGTAATTGAGCCACCTAAGCAAAGCTCACTTCAAATTGTGAACATGAGCAATATTCAGGCGCAGCCTATTAATTGGCTATGGTATGGCTGGTTGCCACTTGGAAAAATGACTATTTTGGCGGGTGCTGGTGGTTGTGGAAAAACAAATCTATCACTTGCATTGATTGCGACAATAACCACAGGCGGAAACTTTCCCGATGGCTCAAAGTGCGAGAATGTTGGGAAGGTATTAATTTATTCTACCGAAGACGATCCAGCAGATACCTTGCTGCCGAGGCTGATGGCGAACGGTGCTGATGTAAGTAAAATTGATATTATTGCAGGTCGCATTAATGACAAAGGTGAAAATGAGCCTTTCGACCCTTCACAAGACTTTCCAAAGATTGAGCAATATATAAAATCCAATCCTGATATTAAATTATTAATGATTGACCCAATTGTTTCTGCCGTTGGTGGCGATATGAATAAGGCCAATGATGTCAGAAAATCACTACAGCCATTAGTTGACCTAGCTAATGAATACAAATTTGCAGTATTGGGTATTACTCACTTCTCAAAAGGTTCAGCAGGAAGTACGCCAGCGGATAGAATCATTGGTTCGCAAGCATTTACAGCACTGGCGCGAATGGCTTGGAGTGCTGCAAAACGTGAAGATGAAGGCGATTGTATTTTAGTTCGAGCTAAGAGCAATAACTCAATTTTGGAAGGTGGGGTCAAATATCAAATCGAATCAGAAACAGTTTTAGATAATATTGAAACTACTAAGACCGTATGGCTGGGAACAGTTGAAGGAACAGCCAAAGAATTGTTGGGCGAGGCTGAAGGCTCAAAAAATGATAAAAGTTCGGAGCTAGACATGGCAAAAGATTTTTTAATTGATTTACTCAGTCCGGTTGAGGATATGCCAACTTTAGAAGCAGAGGGCGAGGCTATTAATGCTGGTTTTACTAAGGCAACGATTAGGCGAGCAAGAAGCAATTTAAATGTAAAATCATTCAAGAAAGGTTCAGCGTGGCATTGGAAATTGCCACCAATCCTAAAGGAAGTTCCGCAGATATTGCCTGAGCACAAACAACGCTACTAGACAATGAGCATCTTGAACACCTTGAGCATCTTGAAGCTAAGTTATTGAATTATATTAATAATGAAGATGCTCAAAGTAAAAAGCTTGAGCATCTTCATGAGCACCTTCATTTCTTATTAAAATCATATAGTTACAGGGAAGATGCTCAACATGCTCAACATGCTCAACATGCTCAACATGCTCAAAGGTATAGAGAAGGTTTAAAAAATCACAGACACAAAAAAAGTCCCTAATTGCGAGTCGGGGACTTTTTTCGTTACAGCAAATCAATTTCAACAGCTCAATAACATCTTAAGAGAGAGACATTTAGAGGACATCATTCCTCCAAAAAATGCTTTGATGATTTACTATACATAAAAATAAGTAATCAATCAAATTTTAATAAATAACTAAAAGTTTGACATTGTGCAAAATAGCAACTAATGTTGGTAACAAGTTACTAACAAAAGAATTTAGGGGGCTTGAGTGAATCAGGCGAATAAAAGCAGTTTAAGAGTTCGGAAGAAACGCCAACTTGACGCTGCAAAGGTGAAGTTTTTTGATGAGCATGGCGGAGCGATTCTGTTAGCACTTCAAACAGCCAACCATGCAAAAGAAAGCGAGATTAAACAATTAAAGCTGGAAGCCGTTGAGCGCGAACGGATCATGAAGGAGCAGGCGGAATTAAATGCCCTCATGGATGCTGCTTTATATGTAAATGCTCGTTTACGTGAAATTAAACAAATGTTTGAAGGTGAAAAGAAATGACGGATTTATCTCAAATCGAAATACTAGCGAAAGAATTTAAAAATCAGGTTGATGCTATTAAGGGCGATACGGCAGAACTGAAGGCCGTTGTTCTGGAATTAGAGCAAAAGGGCGCGCGTCGTCAAGGTGGTAGTTTGTTTGAAGAAAAGGCCGGAAATAAGGCACTTAAAAAGATTATTGAATCTGACCAGGTGAAGTCGTACCGCGATAAACAGGCTAGTACGGTTACGGTAACAAGTGATTTTGAGATTAAGGCATTAACAAACACTGGTTTGGGTGTTGCTGGATCTACTGGCTATGACACGCAAACACAGCGAGATCCAGAGCCTATTCGCTTCATTAAGAAACCAGTAACCCTACTTGATGCCTTGCGAGTAATCCCGGTATCAAGCGCATCGTATGAATATGTGAAGCTTAAATCCACTTATGAAAACTCAGCGGACTACCAGACTCAGGAAGGGGAAACCAAGGCTGAACAGACGATCCCAACCGAAGCGAAATCAGTAACGCATCGCACAATTGCAGTGACCACAATCGTATCAAATCAGGTGATTGCAGATAACAACAGCTTACAGGCCACGATTATCTCCCTTCTGGGTGGTGGTGTGTTACAGAAGCTAGAGCGTGAAATTGTTCACGGCGATGGTACTGGCACCAAGATTGAAGGCTTTGCAAAACACGCGAAAGCGCATGAAGCTGAAGCAGGAACTTTGTTGGTTGATGCAATCGGTGAAGCGCGAGCAGAAGCCAAAGAAGCAGGATTGCAACCAAGTGTTGTAATTGTGAATCCAGTAACACTGCAACAGATGGTAGGCGTGAAGCAAGATGGCGGTGGTTATGTTCTATCAAGTAATGGCTTACCTGGCTTATCGGATATGTGGACGCTACGAATTATCGAAAGTGCAGCCTGTCCGCGCAATGAGGCATATGTCTTAGATATGGAGCAGATTGCAGTTTTAGACCGTGAACAGCTCACAGTGAAAATTGATGATGTAACGCTTATGGATCAGAACTTAACTCGAATCCGTGTAGAGCTGCGAGCATCGTTTGCAAACTTTATTGATGGTGCAATCGTGAAGGTGACAGTGGCAGCACCAGCAGAGCCAGTAGAAGGTTAATAAGGCTGGATTATAAAGAAAGGGGCTTTATAGCCTCTTTTTTATTTAGGATAGAAGAATGGCAAAACTACCAACATTAAAACCAAGATTGCAGACGTTAAAGACGAGCCAACCCATAAGCAATGTGACTGCAAATAAGCGAAATCGTGGCAGATCATGGCGCAAGTTACGATTAGAAGTTTTATTGAGAGATAAATATACATGCCAGCACTGCGGACTGGTCAGCATAAGTTTAGAAGTAGACCATACGATCCCATTGTTTTTAGGTGGAACGGATGCAATGAGTAATTTAAAAAGCTTATGTGTGGACTGCCATAAGGTTAAAACCAGTCAGGAGAATGCAGTGGGTGGGGGCTTTTGATTGTTAAAATGAAGCCTATTTTACGGATACCGCGCCCTCCACATTCGCAAAAAAAATTGCCTTTTTAGGAATGTTTACCGATGGAGCTAACCGAGAAAAAAAAGAAATTTATTGAAGGTATCAGGCAAGGCATGAATCAAAAGGAGGCTGCTATTTATGCTGGATGCCCTGAAAAATCAGCAAAGCAGCAAGGCTATAGGTTGATGCAAGATAAACAGGTGAGGTTTTATCTGGAGAGAGATATACAACCAAAAAACATTAACATTCCAGAGATTATTAACAATTCAGCCGATCCGCTTGAGTTGCTTAGTCAACTTATGAATGATGAGCTGGTGGATATGCACACCAGACTGGAGGTAGCTATATTTTTACTACCTTATTTCCATTCAAAACACGCCTGAATTGACTATTTATTAAAATTGATATATTCGCGCACGCGCGCGCACAACACTGCTAATTTTGTGGTTTTAGGGCTTAAAATCCCAATAGAATTAAAATGAGTTTAGCAGGCCGGTTCTTTATCTTTAATGTGCTGAAGAACAATAATCCCCCCGATGGTCAAGATGACCATACCTTAGACCAGATTAGATTCATAAAGTCTAATTAGATAATTAATCCTAAAATCCTCAACTCCGGCAATGCACACGCGACTGGATGCACGTATCTGCAATCGAAAGTATTTTGTGATTTTTTTAGAGTGCTAGAGGTTAGGTTGGAGGTTAAAATTTAATACCTAAAATAAAATACAATAAAAACATAATGTTAAGCATTGAATAAATCACAATCATATGGCGATTTACTAAATTATTCAGATTCAAGTTTAGAGATTCAAAAAATCCCGCTTTCGAGCGGGTTTTTTATGACATTTTAATTAGATTTATTTGATCCAGCCCATTCGAATTAAAGGCGAAAATACCCAATAATGAATACCCAAAATAAAGTTTATGATTTGATTCTCATATTTCCACCACAGCGGCAAGCCAGCTAAATTTACTATTATTGCCATCAGGAATGCACCCAGCATATCAATTGGAAAATGCACACCGACATAAACACGCGACCATGCCACCAGCCAAGCTGTCCAGATTAGAATTCGTCCCAAGTCTCGCTGCGGTGAAAAATAATAGGCGAAGGCAATCCCACTAAAAATACTCATATGGTTGCTGGGAAAAGAACCAGTCGGTGCATGTTCAATCAGGGTGCGACCAACATCCATCACAAACGGGCGTGGGGTATTGAGTACCGCAGACAATACTTCACTCATCAATAATGTAATAGCTGTAAAGATGAAGGCTTTAATAATCCCCATTTTTACTTGGTAACTACCACGGAACCAGGCAATAGAAAAAAAATCAGCAAAAAGAGATAAACCAGGTCATGCGCAATCAGGGAGGCATAGTTGATTATCCAGATCGAGGCTTGGTCGGGTACATTTAAGATATGAAACAGGTAAAGATTCAATTGGTCAAGGGACATGAGCAGAGAAGACTGGAATAAATGTCCGTTAATCTAAACCGGTCAAACCTCAATTCCTACCTGAGTTTGTATGAATTTGTAGCCTCGCTTTTTAAAGAATATCCACATGATAAAGAACCACCCAAAAGGGTGGTTCTTAAAAGTGCGAATAATATAATGAAGTCTTATTTAAACTGAATCGCCCCATTCGCGCTGACCGTCATTTGCGATTCACCCGCCGCAACTTCCTGCTCAGGAACCGCCATATCAGCCGATGCAGATTTCATCATGGCCATACGCGGTACTGGCTGTGGTGAATAATTGTTAGTATTCAGGTTTAAGTTCACCAGTTGATAACTCGGTTTGTTCCAGGTCTGGGTGAGTGCCTGTGCGCGTTGCTGGAAGTTTTTGGTGGCTTCAATCATCAGCTCGCTTTCAACTTTTTTACGCTTTTCGTCAGATACCTTGAAATTAATTGACTGGGTCTGGAAGTGCTGTTGTAATTCAGCAATCAATTGAGATGTCGCTTTAAAATCTTTTGATTCCAGACGAATCTGGGCACGACCACGCCATTCTTTCAATTTGCGGTTGTCATTGTCATAAATAGGGTAAGTGCTTTGTGCACCTGTCTCGATTTCCACAGTGGGATATTTGCGTGCTGTAGCGATCGCCTGATTCATCAGCTGGTTAATTTGAGTGGCCAGTTCAGCCGGCTGTTTGTTGGATTTTTCAATATAAAGCACAGCATGCATTTCATCATTTGAGATTTCACGGCTGGCCTCTGCTGAAAGATTAACAACATTATAATTCAGAGATTCAGCAGGAGCTGCAAATGCGCCTGTGGCGAGGGTGCTGGCAAGGATCAAACTGGTAAGTGCTAAGAGACGCATGAAATTGTCCTGTTTTTCTTAAAATTGGCCATCTAAGCCGTTGTTAAAATATTAAATCTCAATTGTGATCTTTTTACGAAATATTTGTCGTAAGAGTGTTAAATTTTCTTTAATTTTATCTCATTATTTGATTTATATTTATTATTAATAATTAAACACTTAGTAGATAATTTTAAGATTGATTACCGGAATGTCGCCTGCGCTACAAAAAAGCATAAAAGAACACGCTTTTCTTTCTGCTGTCACACTGTAAGATGATGATTTAGGGGATGGATTAGCATGATGTTTTTTTTCGATAAAGATTAGGACAAAATGTGACTGAAAGTTGTTTATTTTCCTGAAAAATTCGGTATCATCCGCCTCCTAGTTATTCGAATACAAAACTGCTAGCTAGAACCTTATAAAGCGCCGAGTCAAAGGACCAAACGTCACCAGACTTATTTCTTTCACCCATATCAGAGATGGTAATTCGATATGAGCGTTACTTCTGTAAACCCTGCCACCAATTCCACAAACGAATACTACTTGACTCGCCAAAGTCAGATGGAATCGAATGTGCGTAGTTATCCACGTAAATTACCGTTAGCGATAGCGAAAGCACAAGGTTGCTGGGTTACCGATGTTGAAGGTACTGAGTACCTTGATTGTTTAGCTGGGGCAGGGACGTTGGCTTTAGGCCATAATCATCCTGCAGTCATTCAAAGTATCCAGGATACGATTGCAAGTGGTTTACCATTGCATACCCTGGATCTTACTACTCCTTTAAAAGATGCTTTTACTGAAGCACTTCTTTCTTATCTTCCAGGTGGCCAGGAAGAATACTGCTTGCAGTTCTGTGGTCCATCTGGTGCAGATGCAACTGAAGCCGCGATTAAACTAGCAAAAACCTTTACTGGTCGTAGCTCAGTGATTAGCTTCTCTGGCGGTTATCACGGTATGACTCACGGTGCATTGGCAATGACAGGTAACCTGTCTGCGAAAAATGCAGTGAACGGCTTGATGCCGGGTGTACAGTTCATGCCATACCCGCATGAATATCGTTGCCCATTGGGGCTTGGTGGTGAAGCCGGTGTTGATGCCCTGACTTACTACTTTGAAAACTTCATTGAAGATGTAGAAAGCGGTGTGACCAAACCTGCAGCTGTAATTCTTGAAGCAATTCAAGGTGAAGGCGGTGTGGTAACTGCGCCAGTAAAATGGTTGCAAAAAATCCGTGAAGTGACTGAAAAACACAACATCGTGTTGATTCTTGATGAAGTTCAGGCAGGCTTTGCGCGTTCAGGCAAAATGTTTGCATTCGAACATGCAGGGATTGAACCTGATGTCGTAGTGATGTCTAAAGCTGTAGGTGGTAGCTTACCGCTTGCCGTACTTGGTATTAAACGTAAGTTTGATGCTTGGCAGCCAGCAGGTCATACCGGTACTTTCCGTGGTAACCAATTGGCGATGGGTACAGGCCTTGCAACGATCAATACCATTAAAGAACAGAACCTGGCGCAAAATGCACAAAAGCGTGGTGATTTCCTGCAAGCTGAACTGAAAAAACTGGCTGCTGAATTCCCATGTATCGGTAACGTGCGTGGCCGTGGTCTGATGATCGGTGTTGAAATCGTAGATGAGCGCAAAGATGCGGATCATATGGGTTCTTTGCCTGCTGATGGTCAGTTGGCTGCAGCGATCCAAACCGCTTGTTTCAACAATAAATTATTGCTTGAGAAAGGTGGTCGTAACGGTACAGTGATTCGTTTACTTTGCCCGTTGATCATTACTCAAGACGAATGTGTTGAAGTGATTGCTCGTTTCAAAAAATCGGTTGCTGAAGCACTAGTTGCAGTTCGAGGCGCATAATTCATGGTAGATTTCGCAGAACATCGTAAAGCGTTACTCTGCAATGATGCTGCATCCATTGCTGACTATCAGGCTGGCATGGACCAAGCGACCAAAGCGGTTGCGGCATGGTTGCAAAACGACAAAATGTACACGGGCGGCAGTATTAAAGAGCTGCGCAGTGCAATTGCATTTCATCCTTCAAAAGAAGGTTTGGGTGTAGAAAAATCTCTTGAGCGTATGGTTGAGCTATTCCTTAACAAGAGCTTAAAAGTGCATCATCCGCATTCACTTGCGCATCTTCACTGTCCAACGATGGTGACTAGCCAGATCGCGGAAGTGCTGATTAACGCAACCAACCAGTCAATGGACTCATGGGATCAAAGCCCGGCAGGTTCATTGATGGAAGTTCAGTTAATCGACTGGTTACGTCAAAAAGTGGGCTATGGTGCAGGTCAGGCCGGTGTATTCACTTCTGGTGGTACACAGTCTAACTTGATGGGCGTATTGCTGGCGCGTGATGCTTGCATCGCGAAAAACTGGAAAGACGAAAACGGTAATCCGTGGTCGGTTCAGCGCGATGGTATTCCTGCGGATGCGATGCGTAATGTCAAAGTCATCTGTTCTGAAAATGCACATTTCTCTGTGCAAAAGAACATGGCGATGATGGGCATGGGCTTCCAGTCTGTCGTGACTGTACCTGTGAATGAAAATGCACAGATGGACCTAGACGCGCTGGAAAAAACCATGGCGCATCTTCAGTCTGAAGGCAAGATCGTGGCATGTGTGGTAGCGACTGCGGGTACAACTGATGCTGGCGCGATTGATCCATTGAAAGCCATTCGTGAAATCACCAATAAATATGGCGCGTGGATGCATATCGATGCGGCATGGGGTGGTGCACTGATTCTTTCGAATGACTATCGTTCTATGCTGGACGGGATTGAGCTATCTGATTCAATCACGCTTGATTTCCATAAGCATTATTTCCAGACCATTTCTTGTGGTGCGTTCCTGCTCAAAGATGAAGCGAACTACCGTTTCATGCATTATGAAGCTGAGTACCTAAACTCTGCTTATGATGAAGAGCATGGTGTTCCTAACCTGGTGTCGAAGTCGCTACAAACCACGCGTCGTTTTGATGCATTGAAATTGTGGATGACGGTAGAAGCATTGGGCGAAGAGCTTTATGGTTCAATGATCGATTATGGGGTTGGCTTAACGCGTGATGTGGCAGACTACATTAAAGCGACTGACGGTCTCGAGCTTCTGCTTGAGCCTCAATTCGCGTCTGTCTTGTTCCGTGTGGTTCCAGCGGGCTATCCGGTTGAATTGCTGGATACGCTCAACCAAAACGTAGCAGACGAACTGTTTGCACGTGGTGAAGCGAACATTGGTGTGACGAAAGTGGGTCAGGTTCAGTCTCTGAAAATGACCACTTTAAGCCCGGTGGCAACGCTTGATAACGTGAAGAACTTGCTGGCGCTAGTGCTTGCAGAAGCGGATCGTATCAAAGATTCAATCGCTGATGGGACTTATACACCGCCAATCGCATAAGCGGTTAAGTGTGAAAAAAAGGAGATCGAAAGATCTCTTTTTTTTTATAATCAAATTTTAGTTTTAGATGCCAGGATCAAACTAGCCTCAATATATAAATATACCTTTTAAGTCTTTGCTGCATGTTTTTCAAAATTATAAGCTATTCAAAATAAAATGGAAAACTTGGAAATATGGAGCAAAATATACAATAAAAATCACTCATCAAAACAGTGATTGATCAAGGAATTTCTAAATATCAGTGGATGGTCATTGCACTTTGTTTTCTGATCGCATTATTTGATGGTTTTGATACCCAAGCTGTTGCATTTACCGCACCAGCCTTGCTAGTACACTTTGATTTAGAAACAGGCGCATTAGCACCGATTTTAACTGCAGGTATCGTAGGAATGACGATAGGTGCAATGCTCTTAGGACTAGTAGGGGATAAATTAGGACGTCGAAAAACATTAATCATATGTACGGTCATTTTTTCTTTAGCAACTATATTTATTGCGTATGCGACGAGTGTTGATCAAATATTGGTATTGAGATTTATTGCTGGATTGGGGATGGGCGGAGCGACACCTGTGTTGCTTGCATTGGCTGCTGAATATTCTCCGCAACGTTTCAAAGGCACAGTTACCACAGGCGTTTTGTTAGCCTTGCCAGCAGGGGCGATGTTAGGTGGTTTACTGGCTGCCAAGATTTTGCCAGTGCTAGGTTGGCAAGGGATTTATTTGATTGGCGGTGGATTCCCGTTGCTATTGCTGTTTGTCATGTATTTCTTGTTGCCTGAATCTTTGGAATATTTAGCGCAAAACAATAAAAGTTCCTCTTTGAGATCAATTCAAAAAATTCTCAATAAAATTTCTCCGGGGATTGGCGAGATTAAAGCCAAAGACCTACTTCAGCCAAATAAGACACAACAACAAAAAGCCAAGTTGGCGATCTTGTTTCAAAATAATTTAGCTCGTACTACCATTGGCGTATGGGGTACTTATTTCTTTAACTGGATTGCGTGGTTCATGTTGTTATCGTGGTTGCCGACTGTATTGAAACAGGCAGGATTGGCACCGGAAAATGCGCCTTATGCATCCGTTACAGTAAATGCTGCCTTTATCTTATTTGCCTTGCCATTAGCTTATTGGCTACCTAAATTAAATACAGCTAAAATTCTCACTTTTATGCTAATTACAGGATTAGTGATCGTCGCTGGTTTAGGTTTATTTATTGAAAGTAATCAGTGGGGCTATATCTTCGCTTTGATTGCATTGGCAGGATTTGGAATTGGCGGAATTGTACTCACGCAATATGGTGTTTCAGGTTATTTTTATGCGCTTGGCGTACCTTTAGTATTTGCTCTTTGCTGCGTATTCCTGATTAAATATCGTATTCCACAGGTTCAGGTAGATGCATAATATTTTTGTATGTAGTTAGATTGAAATTCTGTATTTAAATAAAAAGGAGATCGAAAGATCTCCTTTTTTTTGTGGGCTTAAAAAACAAAATGGTCATTTCCCAGATCGAAATTCACCACAAAAACATGGAAGGTTTGAATCCCGTTTAGCTTGTTATTTATTTGTCATAGGCTTATGTAAAGCTGGGGAGTAGGATTTATCCTGAGTTCAGGTTTATAAAAATTGTTACATGTCATTGGTCTAAAATTTTTATTGAAGTGAATGACAAAAAGAACTTAATCATTGAAATCCATAAAAATTTAATCAAGAAAAAACCGCTAGATTAAAAATCACTAAATCGTAATAAAGCTGTAACTTATCTGTCATATTCTAAAATCAAAATGCAGGTATCGAAAGAAGTACAAAACTGAATAAAAAGTGGTGTACTCCAAATTTGCATAAATGAGAGAGATACTAGAATGCGCTTTACAAATATAGCTTTAGCATTAGCAGTAACCGGGGCAACTGCTGTAACGACTGCACACGCAGCACGTGACACCATTCAAATTGCAGGTTCTTCAACTGTACTTCCATATGCCAGTATCGTGGCAGAAGAATTCGGTAATACTTTTCCACAGTTTAAAACACCAGTTGTCGGTTCTGGCGGTTCTTCAGGTGGTTTAAAGCAGTTCTGTAATGGCGTGGGTGATAACACGATTGATATCGCAAACTCTTCTCGTCAAATCAAGAGTACAGAGCTGGCAGAATGTAAAAAGAATGGCGTTAACCAAGTCCTAGAAATCAAAATTGGTTATGACGGTATTGTGTTTGCATCGAATGCAAACAAAGCGGCTTATAAACTGCGTCCACAACATGTCTTCGCTGCACTTGCTGCACAACTTCCATCAAATGGAAAAATGGTCGCTAACCCGTACACGCGTTGGAACCAAATTGACAAAGCACTTCCGAATGAACCTATCACCCTGGTAATTCCTGCGTCGAATCATGGTACGCGCGAAGTCTTCCAGGAGAAAATGGTGGATGCAGGTTGTGAAACGTATGCTGCAATTAAGTCTCTAGACAAAGATGCTAAGAAAAAAGCTTGTACAACATTCCGTAAAGATGGCCGTGTGGTTGAGATTGCCGGTGACTATACCGAAACATTGGCACGTTTAAAAACTTCTCCAAGTGCGGTAGGTGTGTTTGGCCTAGGTTTCTATGACCAGAACCGTGACCGTCTACGTGTTGCTACGGTGAACAATGTAGCGCCTTCTGAAAAGACCATCTTGAATGGTGCTTATCCGGTATCACGTCCATTGTTCTTCTACGTAAAAGGCGAGCACTTGAAATCAATCAAAGGCTTACCGCAGTTCACAGAATACTTCCTGAACAAGAAAGTATCTGGCAAAGGCTCTAAGCTGGAAAAAGCAGGTCTGATTTCAATGTCTGATAAAGAACGTGCAGCAGTCCTGGCAAATTTCAAGGCTGGTAAAGCGGTGGTTGTGAAGTAATAAATGATTTTGAAAACGCTGGTGGTAGGGTCAACCTACCATCGGCTTTTTGCGATAAACAAGTTTTTTCAAACCATGAAAATTGAAAAAACAGTGGAGAATACATGAATCTGCTACTTATAGGTGTGTTATTGGCCATCATGGCCATAGCCTATCAAATCGGATTAAGTAAAAGCCGTAGCTTAGCAGGTAAGGGAAGCAATTCTGCAAACTTACACTCGCGTCCCGGATATTATGGTGCCCTGGTTGCACTATGGTGTGGTATCCCTGCGTTTTTAATTTTGATTGTTTGGAACATGGTGGAACCCACTTTTCTGGAGCAGGTGGTACTCAACCATTTGCCAGAAAATGTTTCTGCTAGTCTGGATCCGGCAAGTTTGAGCGTTGTGATTGATCGCGTTCAGGCACTTGCCTCAGGTTTCGGGGTGAGTGATACACCTGCAGCCTATGAAGTTGCAGCGGCAGAACAGCTGGCGAAATTCTCGACCATTGGTACCTTTGCCAAATTGGCAGTAGTGATTTCGGCTGCACTGGCCGGTCTGGTCTGGGCCAAGAAACATATTAGCCAGGAATTCCGTGCGCGTAACCAAGTCGAGAAAATGATTAATATCGGCCTGGCATTGTGTTCAGGTGTGGCGATTCTGACCACTCTCGGGATTGTGATGTCGATGTTTGGCGAGGCGATGCGCTTCTTCAGCTTCGTCAGCCCACTGGATTTCTTTTTTGGTACTGAATGGAACCCCGGTTTTAGTACCTCGGGTAGTGCCGAAGGCAGTTATGGTTTATTGCCTCTGCTATGGGGTACGCTCATGGTCAGCGGGATCGCACTTTTGGTTGCGGTTCCAGTTGGCCTGATGATTGCGATCTATCTGGCGGAATACGCCTCCCCGCGATTCCGCTCTTGGGCAAAACCTACGATTGAAGTGCTGGCGGGTATTCCTACGATTGTCTATGGTGTCTTTGCCTTGATGATCATCGGTCCATTCCTTAAAAGCATGGGTGCCCTGGTCGGACTCGAAATTAATGCGACCAGTGCGCTGACTGCCGGTCTGGTGATGGGCATCATGATTATCCCGTTCGTGTCTTCTTTGTCAGACGACATCATCACTCAGGTGCCGCGTGCCTTACGTGATGGTTCTTTGGGATTGGGTGCGACTAAATCTGAAACGATCCGTCAGGTGGTTTTACCGGCAGCCTTGCCGGGTATTATCGGTGCATTCCTCTTGGCTGCGTCGCGTGCAATTGGTGAAACCATGATCGTGGTTCTTGCAGCCGGGAACAGCCCGCAGTTGCATGCCAATCCGCTTGAAGCCGTATCTACGGTCACGATTACCATCGTGAATCAGTTAACTGGCGATACTGATTTTGCTAGTCCACAAGCACTGGTGGCCTTTGCACTAGGATTGACGCTATTCGTCATTACCTTAGGTTTGAACATTGTTGCACTGATCATCGTGCGTAAATATCGTGAGCAATACGACTAATGAGTACTTCAAATACAACGCCTGTGGATCAGCGTATTGATCCATCCATCGCTGCCGAGCTGCGTGAAAAGCGTAAGAAGACCATTCAAAGCTCTTTAGCAGGACGCCACCGTAAAGAAAAAGCGTTCCGTTTGTTTGGTTTTTCTGCGGTATTGGCCGGTTTATTTTTTGTGGTATTGCTCTTCGGTAGTATTTTGTCCAAAGGTTTACCTGCATTCTGGCAAAGCAGCATGAGTTTGCCGATTCATTTCGATCCAGCCATTGTGGATATTGGTCCAAAACCAAAGCCAGCTGCAGGAGAATCTCCAGCACAGTTTGAAGATCGCTTTATCGCATGGCAAACCGAAGTCGGAATGGTGGATTGGGATGCGTTGATTATCAACGGTATGATCGCCAAAGACAGCAAGCTGGAAAGCCAGCGTGATGAACTGGGTTCTTTATATACCAGTTCAGAAGCTTACCGTTTGCGTGACATGGTCATGAATGATCCGAGTCTGGTCGGTCAAAGCAAGGAAGTGAAAATTCTGGCGGATGCCAATGTCGATGTCTGGTTGGCGGGAAATATTGACCGTGATCTCCCTGATGAACAGCAGCAGCTCAGTCCAGAAATTCGTCAGGTGGCGGATGACATGAAAGCCTCAGGTGTGATTGAAAACAGTTTCAATACCAATATTTTCACCAGTCCTGATTCGCGCAGCTCACCGGCAACTTCTGGATTGGCAGGTGCCTTCATGGGCTCGCTGTTTATGATGATGATCGTGATCTTTATCTCGATTCCAATCGGGGTCGCCTCAGCGATCTATCTGGAAGAATTTGCACCGAAAAACTGGATTACCGATGTGGTCGAAGTCAATATCAACAACCTGGCAGCCGTTCCCTCAATTGTCTTCGGTCTATTGGGTGCAGCGATCTTCATTGGCTGGATGCATTTGCCACTGTCAGCACCATTGGTGGGTGGTCTGGTACTGAGTCTGATGACCTTACCGACTGTGATCATCACCACACGCGCCTCACTTAAAGCGGTTCCACCTTCGATTCGTCAGGCAGCTTTGGGCCTCGGTGCTTCCCGCATCCAGACGGTATTCCATCACGTCTTGCCTTTGGCTTTACCGGGTATTTTGACGGGCGCAATCATTGGAGTTGCACAAGCTTTGGGTGAAACTGCACCATTGTTATTAATCGGGATGAGTGCTTTTGTTGCCAGCGTTCCAGCCACACCATTTGACCAATCAACGGCTTTACCTGTACAGATTTTCTTATGGCAAGGCAATGAATTGCGTAACTTCTTTGAAGGGCGTACCGCAGCAGCAATTATTGTACTTCTGGCCATGATGATCAGCTTGAACAGCTTGGCCATCTGGTTACGTAAGAAATTTGAAGTCCGTTGGTAATAGGGGCAGAATCATGAACACAACTGTTATTCAAAATTCCTTAAAAAAGGATCAAATCGTGAATCCACAACAGACACAATTTACCTCGGATGAGGCGACTCAAAAGCCGGCAACTCCGTTTGTTTCCCAGTTCGATACACAAACCAGCAGCAAAAAAGATGCGAAGTCGACGAATGTGAAACTGAGTACTTCTGATGTGCATGTGTACTATGGTGAAGCGGAAGCGATTAAAGGCATTGACCTGAACATTTATGAAAATGAAGTGATTGCTTTTATTGGGCCATCAGGCTGTGGTAAATCGACCTTTTTGCGTACCTTAAACCGCATGAACGATACCATTGATAGCTGCCGTGTGACCGGTAAAGTCATGCTGGACAATCAGGATATTTACGATCCAAACCTGGATGTGGTATTGCTACGTGCTCAAGTTGGGATGGTGTTCCAGAAGCCGAACCCATTTCCAAAATCAATCTTCGATAATGTCTCCTATGGTCCGAAGCTGCATGGTTTGGCGCGTGACAAGTACGATCTTGAAGAAATTGTAGAAGGCAGCTTGCGTAAAGCCGGTTTATGGGAAGAAGTGAAAGATCGTTTGAATCAACCAGGAACAGGTTTGTCAGGTGGTCAGCAGCAACGTCTGTGTATCGCGCGTACAATTGCAGTCAGTCCGGAAGTAATTTTGATGGATGAACCGTGTTCGGCACTCGATCCCATTGCAACAGCCAAAGTGGAAGAGCTGATTTCTGAGCTATCTACGCAATATACCATCGCGATTGTAACTCACTCCATGCAACAGGCAGCACGTGTATCGGATCGTACTGCATACTTCCATTTGGGGGATCTGATTGAAGTCAACTCGACCGAGAAAGTCTTTACCCAGCCAGATCATCAGTTGACTGAAGCCTATATTACCGGGCGTTTCGGTTAATCCGATATCTAGAATAAGAGCCGCAAGGCTCTTTTTTTTATAGGTGAAATAGATGGTGATAATCGTAATAATTCTCGAAATAAAGTTGAAAAAAACCGAAATTGACCTAATCTAAAGGAATAAATCCGAATTAAATAGAGAATAGATTTTTTATGTTATTTCATACTCCGAAACTGTCCGCTGAAATCCGTATTAGTCATCTCAATGCGCGTATCAATGAACAACGAAAAAAAATAGCGCAAACTACTGGCTCTAAACTGGAACTTTTACAGTTGTCGCAACAACTGTCAAAAGAAGCGCGTGCGCGTAAGAAAACCAATCAAAAAATCTATGTACTCGATTTTAAAGGTGATATGGCGGCTTCTGCGGTAGAAGGTTTGCGTGAAGAAATCACTTTGATTCTGGCTACAGCTAAAGCTGGCCGTGACCGTGTTGTAGTGCGTCTGGAAAGTCCGGGCGGCATGGTTCATGGTTATGGACTTGCAGCAGCTCAACTGGTACGTTTACGTGAGGCAGGTTTTCATTTGACCATCTGTGTCGATAAAGTGGCGGCCAGTGGCGGTTATATGATGGCGTGTATCGCCAATGAAATTATTTCTGCACCATTCGCGATTGTTGGTTCAATTGGTGTAGTTGCTCAAGTACCCAATTTTAACCGTCTGCTGAAAGACAATAAAATCGACTTTGAACTCTATACCGCTGGACAGTACAAACGTACCGTGACTATGTTTGGTGAAAATACCGAAGAGGGCAAGGCCAAGTTTGAAGAAGAACTACAGCAAACCCATGCTTTATTCAAACATTTCGTTGAAAAGTATCGCCCACAGCTGAATATTGAAAAAGTGGCCACTGGTGAGCATTGGTATGGTCGGGATGCGCTAGATCTAAATCTGGTGGATAAACTGCAAACCTCAGATGAATATCTGCTCAACTTGTTAACCCAACATGATATCTATTCCATCCAGACCCGAAAAAAACCAACTTTGGGTGAAAAGCTGGGCCTGCAAGCAGCGCAAATTGCTGATTCACTGGTACCCACTGTCATGAATAAAGTCATGGAAAGCTTAAGTAAAGCCAATGCAAACTTGGTACAAATGCGTGATCCAAAACTTTAATTCAGTTGATCTTGAATGAATTTTAAAGCTCACTTCGGTGAGCTTTTTTATTTTTTGAAATCATATTGTTATGATATAAGTGGAGTACTCTGATTGAGTCTAGGCTCATATGCTCACGTTTATTTTGTTGCTTGGTTTTTTTAGTATCGTATTTATTCCGATGTTATGTATGCTTTATTCTGAAGCAAAATTAACTCAGGATAATTCTAAGAAGGTTTTGTTTTGGCTGAGTTTTCTACCCGGCGTTTGTATCTTTCTGCTGTATAGCTTTCTAAAGCCCAATGATCCACCTGTTATTCCATCGAAGGAATGTGGTGTTGTGCAGTTTTATCAGATGCATAAAGTTCGAGGTGGTAATGAATTTGAACGTGTGAGTATTCGCTTTGATGGCGCTCAATATAGTCGGCATTTATTTTTCGATAAGCATCTGGATAAAATTCCTCAAGGCCAAAAGGCCTGTTTTGAATATCTAGATAAGTTCAAATATCCACATTTGTCAGAATCTAAGTTTGTTCAATGGATTGAACCGAATGAAATGTAAACCAGCACTGAAACTAATCAGATAAAATAAAGCATATTTTATTGTTAGAGCAGAAACATGGCTATAGCTGAAGCATTTCTTGCGACGCAAAATTGTTATTTTAATTATGAATTTGAAGAACTTTATTTAGAGGATGATTTTCCTGAGGAGTTATTTGTGTCACTGCGTGGCATGATGTTCCGTCATGAGATTCAATATCCTGATGCAACCTATTTCATTTATTACAGTGAGATGTTGACGGGGAATGAACTGCAAAAAATGAAAGATGATTGGATGCGATATTGCCCACATTCATAATTGAAGATATGAATGTAATTAAATCCGTGATCCAAAACTTTAATTCAATTGATCTTGAATGAATTTCAAAGCTCACTTCGGTGAGCTTTTCTATTGGACGGTATCAACTGCAGACCGCCTGTTATCGCCGCACCAATCGTAGCAAGTAAGATGTCTTTGTGCGCATCCCACATATCCCCTTGTTGTCCATTATAGTTTTCAGCTTCCTCAGGAGATAAACCAATGGCAATCAGCCATTCCAGCCATTCATAGAGCATGCTACTGGCCACCACAAACTGAATCACCAGCAGAAAAATAACCACAGGCTTTTGCTGGGGCAGAAAGACCTGAAACAGGCGGTAGAAAATTGGATAAAGTAATAATCCATAGGTCAGATGAACAAAACGGTCGAACATATTGCGTGACCAGTGCATCGTTTCATTCAGGTTAAAGCCAAAAAATTGCTCGATCCACTGGTTATAGGGCACATAAGAATACAGATAGTGCGCTGCAATCACATGAACAATCAGAAAAACAATACATAAATTAAAACTTAAAAAGTTCAGGCCGATTTTATACAGGCAGATAAGGAGCATGATGATCATAAACACGGTGCCAGCCTGATGCAATACATAAGCTTCCAGCTCTAAAGGATGGATACTGGCAATCATAATCGCAAGAATTAAGATGCCCAGGCTCACATAGTGTTTGGCAGAAAGTTGATAATCAATCATGTCATTATTGTGAAATAATCTTTTTAGAATAAAATGCATTATAAATAAAAAAGCGAAGCCTGAGCTTCGCTTTTTCGTCTTATTGCAAATTAGATTTTAGCAATCAGCTCAGCCACCTGTTTGGCCTGTTCAGCTGCATTACCTGTATAAGATGCAGGGGTCATTTCTGCTAAACGCGCACGGTCAGCAGCAGGAACAGCTTCTAACTCGTTACCGTTTACGAAATCAACCATCATGTCGCGAGTCATGGCTTGACCACGAGTAAGGGCTTTTAATTTTTCGTATGGCTTTTCTACATTGTAGCGACGCATTACAGTTTGAATTGGTTCAGCCAATACTTCTTGAGCATTGTCTAAGTCTTCATTAATACGTGCAGCATTGAGTTCAAGTTTACCAATACCTTTAGCACATGCTTCGAAAGCAATTAAGCTTTGTGCAAAACCAACACCCATGTTACGAAGCACCGTAGAGTCAGTCAGGTCACGCTGCCAGCGAGAAATAGGCAGTTTTTCGCCAAGGTGTGCAAGTACAGCATTGGCAATACCCAAGTTACCTTCAGAGTTTTCAAAGTCAATTGGGTTAACTTTGTGTGGCATGGTTGAAGAACCAACTTCGCCTTCTTTTAGTTTTTGCTTGAAGAAACCAAGAGAGATATAGCCCCAAATGTCACGGTTAAAATCGATCAGAATAGTGTTGAAACGACGTAGCGCATCAAACAGTTCAGCCATATAGTCATGTGGCTCGATTTGAGTGGTATACGGGTTGAAGTCTAGACCCAAAGACTCTACAAATGCTTGTGAATGCGCAGGCCAGTTGATGTCTGGGTAAGCAGAGTAGTGCGCATTGTAGTTACCGACTGCACCATTGATTTTGCCCAGTAGCTCAACATTTTTGAACTGTTTGATTTGGCGTGCAAGACGGTAAGCCACGTTCGCCATTTCTTTACCCAAAGTCGTCGGGCTTGCAGTTTGACCATGAGTACGAGACAACATTGGCTGGTCTGCATGCTTTTCAGAAAGCGCAACGATTGAATCAATGATTTGCTGCATAGATGCAACCAGTACATCACGACCGCTTTTCAGCATCAAGGCATGTGACAGGTTGTTGATATCTTCAGACGTACATGCAAAGTGAATAAATTCACTGGCATTTTTAAGTTCATCGATATTAGCGATTTTTTCTTTCAGGAAATATTCAACCGCTTTAACGTCGTGGTTGGTGGTGCGTTCGATCTCTTTGATGCGATTAGCATCATCTTCAGAAAAATCGCTCACAATCGCATCAAGCGCTGCATTAGTTTCGCTTGAAAATGCCGGAACTTCAGTAATTTCCGGGTGGTTTGCAAGCGCTTGTAACCAACGCACTTCAACAGTCACACGAGCATGGATTAAACCAAACTCAGAAAGAAAAGGACGTAGAGCATCACATTTGCTCGCGTAACGTCCATCTAATGGAGAAAGTGCAGTTAAAGCGTTCATATCGATTCCTTAGATTTTGGAATTAAACGTAAAACGAAACACGTGCAGCATCAGTTAAACCACCTGAAACTGTAAACGCGCTAGATTCTGAATATCTTGTAGCAACTTGCGTTTGCCAAATACCATGCCCCAAGAGCTGCCACCGAGCTGGCGCCACAGATGTGCCATTTGCAAACCGGTAAATAAGGACGCACGAATGCGGTTGGTGTGTCCGGCATCTTTAAAGGCTTCGGCATTACCACGCACCATAATGCGCGGATTAATCTGTCCGGCAGTATCGACATAGGTTTGAGCGAGATTGGCAAGGATGCTGGGGTGCAGGTAATTATTGTCGAAAAAGGAGAGCTGTCTGAGAATTTTCTGTTGGGACTGTTCAATAATCTCAACAAATTTGGGATTGCTATAAACCTTCTTTTCTAATTGAAGAAGTGCCATCGCATAGGACATTGGAAGTTTGGCGCTGGAAAGTTTTGGAATTCTGGATTTTGGTGAAGTATTGAAAGGTTGGATAATACTGCTTTCTAATGTTTTTAAACCTAAGGAAATATCGGCCAGTTGATTAAAAAAGTCGAGTGTCTGGGCATTCTGATTGCTGCCGGGACGAATATTGAGACTGGCTTTAATCAACTGTTCAAAATAAAAGTTACCACTTTCACCAATACTTTGCTGTCCCGTCAATGCGGTCATATGGGTCAGCTGGGTGGCCTGAAACACACCCGCTAATGCCAAAGCACGATTTTGACGAGTATTCAACGTTGTGGCTGGTTGAAATGGTAACTCCGTCATGCCGAATTCATCCTTTTATAAAATCAGGTTTAGGCGCATTGGTATGATGAATCACACCACCTCCTAAACAAACTTCACCTGAATAGAACACCACGCTTTGACCTGGGGTCACTGCACGTTGAGGTTCATCAAACTCAACACGAACACCATTCGGTGCTTCTGAATCTTGATACACAGTACATGCCTGATCAGTCTGACGGTAACGGGTTTTGGCCGTACAGCGGAAACCTGTTTCAGGAATATCCTGCTCACCTGCCACCCAGTCAATTGCCTCACTCCAAAGTGTAGTACTTTGCATGAGAGGATGTTCATGGCCTTGACCGACCACCAGACGATTGCCTTCGATATCTTTATGCAATACGAACCAGGCGCCTTCAGCAGCCCCTTTCATACCGCCAATACCAATGCCACCGCGTTGACCGAGCGTATAGTACATTAAGCCGTGATGATCACCAACCTCTTTACCGTCTTCCAGTACGATTTTTCCGGGTTGAGCAGGTAAATATTGCTTTAAAAAGTCATTAAATCGGCGTTCACCAATAAAACAGATGCCAGTCGAGTCTTTTTTCTTGGCCGTGACCAGATCTAATTCTTCTGCAATTTTACGGACTTGTGGCTTTTCAATTTCACCAACAGGGAACAGGGTCTTATTAATTTCACGACCATGGACAGCATGCAGGAAGTAAGTCTGGTCTTTGTTATTGTCTACGCCACGAAGCAGCGGTGCATATTCTTCACCACGTGAATTGGTTGTGGTTTCACCGCGACGGCAGTAGTGACCTGTTGCAATAAAGTCTGCACCCAAGTTAATCGCGTGATCTAAGAAGGCACGGAATTTAATTTCTTTATTACATAAAATGTCTGGGTTTGGGGTACGGCCAGCCGCATATTCCGCCAGAAAATGTTCAAAGACACGATCCCAATATTCCATGGCAAAGTTTGCGGTATGCAGTTTAATGCCGATTTTGTCGCAAACGGCCTGAGCATCGGCAAGGTCATCCATCGCCGTGCAATATTCTGTGCCGTCATCTTCTTCCCAGTTTTTCATGAAAAGACCTTCAACCTGATAACCTTGTTGAAGTAAAAGGGCAGCAGAAACAGATGAATCTACACCACCTGACATACCGACGATGACACGTTGTTGCATAGGATTAGGCATCCAAATTTGAAATTAAGGGAGAATTCTGGTGCTCGTAAATGAGCGATAAAGGGTATTTTTGACCTGAAAGTGCATCTTGCACGGCTTTAATCACCAATGGACTACGCGCACGAGCAGATTCAATCAGTTCATCGAGCGTCATCCAGACTGCGCCGACAATATCTGTATCTAAAGTGGCATTTGGATCATAGTCGATGGAATTGGCCAAGAAACAGAAACGGTAATAGGTACGATCCGGGAACATCGGTGGAGTATAGGTATATATACCTAATAAGTGTTTTACTTCCACCCTATGACCTGTTTCTTCCATGGTTTCACGAATTGCGGCTTCGATAAGGGTTTCACCGCATTCCACATGACCTGCTGGCTGATTAAATACCGTGTGTGTCACACCTTCGGTTTGTTCTTCGACAAACAGGAATTTTCCGTCTTTTTCAACAACAGTTGCGACAGTGACATGAGCAGTCCAAGCGGTCATAAAGCAGCACCATGGAAAAGGATGCACTATTGTATAAAATTTTGCTGGCGGTGGCTATGATGGGAGGGGATTTCTTTGGGGAAGTTGGTTATTGAGTTTGACTCAGAAATCTTGTGGAACATTGATTGAGTAATAAGCGTGAAACGTGATAAATCATAAAAAACCTAGATCGGTATGTCTGGGTTTTTTATTAGGCTGGCAAACTATGAGTTAAAAAGGAAAAAAACATCAAGTTTATTTGTAATTCCCTGACACCTTCACATAATTCTGCGCAGAATAAGACAAGAATGCCATTTCTTTTTCAGTGAGCGGACGTGCTTTTTTGGCAGGGCTGCCCACATAGAGCCAACCACTTTCCAAAACTTTGCCCGGTGGAACTAGTGTACCTGCACCAATCATCACATCATCCGGAATGATGACATCATCCAGAATAATGCTGTTAATCCCGATTAATACGCGATTACCAATCGTACAACCATGCAATGTCACATGATGGCCAATCGTGACATCTTCACCAATGATCAAAGGCGAACCATTCGGTTTATCGGCTTTTTTATGACTGACATGCAACATGGCATGATCCTGAACATTCGAGTTTTTACCAATCCGGATCGAATTAACATCACCACGAATCACGGCAAAAGGCCAGACAGAGACATTTTCAGCCAAGACCACATCGCCGACCACGATTCCCATCGGATCGATATAACACGATTCATCAATTTGTGGAGTTGTGTCTAAATAAGAACGAATGTTTTGGCTCATGGTGATCTGCTCATTAAAAGTTTAAGGATCATGTGCATAGTATAAAATAAAAAGCACCCATCTGAATGAGTGCTTTGGTCTTAGTGCTAGACTAAAACAGTCTATTTAAACTTAGAACAAGTTTGAGAAGAATTGTTTAATGTGGTCGAGCATACGTGCGAAGAAACCAGCTTCTTCAACCGCGTTTAAAGCCACCAACGGTTTTTCTGAAATTACTTTACCATCCAGAGTCGCTACGTATTTACCTACGACCTGACCAGGCTGTAAAGGTGCAGTCAGTTTAGGCTGAACCACCAGCTGGGTTTTAATCGCGTTGGCCTGACCTTTCGGCATAGTCACATTAAAGTTTTCAGCAAGACCGATCTGAACTTCATCTTCCTTACCAAACCAGACTTTGGCTTTAGCAAGTACCTGTTTAGCCGGTTGAACATTTTTGGTTTCGAAGTTTGCATAACCCCAAGCCAACAATTCACGTGTTTGTGTCGCACGTTCCTGCATGGTTGGTGCACCAAAAATCACTGAAATCAAACGCGTAGGACCGCGTTTTGATGAGGTAGTCAAACAATAACCAGCTTCATCAGTGTGGCCAGTTTTTAAACCATCTACACTCGGGTCAGTATATAGCAGGGCATTACGGTTACCTTGCTTGATGCCATTAAAGGTAAATTCTTTTTCCGCATAAATCGGATAATATTTAGAACTGTCTTTAATGATGTGTTGTGCCAGCGTTGCCATATCTTTGGCAGTTGAATAATGACCTTCAGCCGGCATACCGGTTGAGTTCACAAAGCTGGTATTGGTCATGCCAATACGTTTAGCTTCCTGGTTCATCATATGTGCAAAGGTACCCTCGTTCCCTGCAATATGTTCAGCCATGGCTTTCGACGCATCATTCCCTGATTGAATAATAATCCCGCGAAGCATTTCAAGTGCAGTTGCCGTACCATTTAAAGGTACATACATACATGATTCCGCGCTACTGCCGCGACACCATGCTGACTCGTTCATGCGCACTTGTTCATCTTCAGTGAGTTCACCGCTCAATAGTTTTTGTTCGATGATGTAACTGGTCATCATCTTGGTCATTGAAGCAGGGGCTAATTTTTCATTTTCATTTTTTGAAGCGAGAAGTTGCCCTGTCTCGTAGTCCATTAGCACGTAGGATTTATTATTCAATTCTGGTGGTGCAGAT
Organism: Acinetobacter lwoffii; assembly: GCF_049367455.1. GTDB lineage: Bacteria > Pseudomonadota > Gammaproteobacteria > Pseudomonadales > Moraxellaceae > Acinetobacter > Acinetobacter lwoffii_W. Next base: position 369,173 of record NZ_JBMPXW010000001.1, on the reverse strand, counting down.
AGGACAGTTGCTGCAAAGCTAAAACTAGGAACTAATAATAATGCAGCAAGGGCAGTTTTTTGGGTCATTTCTAGTGGGTTCCTATATCTTGATGTAAGCACGAAGAGCCTAGCATTTTAGGACAAAGCTAGGCTGACTTCTATGGGAAACCCGGTCTTATTTCAAAAGTATTGTAAGTTATCGGCAGAAAAGCAGCTTAATTGTTATAGGTGGTTAATTCATTACAAATCACCTGATTTTTTTTCTTGCCGGCTTTCTTGGCATCCGATTGTGCTTCGGCCAGAATATTGCGGAAATCGTTCTGTTTAGCCATCTGGTTTAAGCTTTCAACCGGATTACGCTGGCCCGGCATATACTCAGTCACCAGCTTGGTATAACCCTGATTAAACTGTGACTTGTCTTTGACCATGCTTGGACAGATTTCTGAAAGAACATAAATGGCTGCCAGTTCCTGTTTGGTCACTTGCTGAGTTGGGGTAACATTAATGTTTTCATCGGCTGCAAATGCAGAAGTTCCCAAAAGAGTGGCGGCAGAAATTGCGCAGAATGTTAAAGCTTGGAATATTGGATTTTTCATTGAAAACTCAAAAAATGGATTTAGAACAATAATTTGCCTAGCTTAAACTTATTTTTGAAATTGAAAAGTGGGAAAATGTAGCGAAGCTGTAGAATTATGAATAAATCTGTAAGAGAAAATAAGACGATGTTTACACCGTCTTATTTGAAAATTTAGCTGGCTTAGCCTTGGTAGTTCAGCATTTCTTCACAGACAGTTTTCTGCTCGTCTGAGCTGGTTTGCTTTGCACCCTGACGTGCTTCTTCAAGTAAAGATTTATATTCACTGTCTGCCTGTAGCTTTTGATAGCTCATGCCTTTATCTGAGTAGTCTGCAAGATAAGACTGGATCAATTGTTCAACGGTGCTGTTAAATTTTGGATTTTGACCAATGATTGCCGGGCAAACTTCAGCCATAACCTGTGCTGATGCAATATCTTCTTTTACAATGGTATTGTTTTCTTCAACAGTCAGATCGTTTGCCATGACTGAAGGGGAAATAAATGCTGCCAAGCTTAAAGTGAGAGCGCTAAATAAAGAGAATTTTTTAATCATCTTGAGCCACATATTATAAAGATGGATGTCGAGCAATAAATATATATAATTCCTGCACTAATACAATGAAATGTCCTAGTCAGTCATTTTTTAGCGTAACGAGATTTTTTAGTGAATATTTTAGTTTCAAATGATGATGGGGTGTTTGCATCCGGTATTCAGGCTTTGGCGCAAGCACTAAAGCCTTTGGGGCGAGTGGTGATTGTGGCACCGGAAAGTGAACGCAGTGGCTTTTCTAGTGCCTTAACTTTGGACCGCCCTTTACGCCCAATCCAGATTTCTCCTGATGTCTGGGCGGTTAATGGGACGCCGGCAGATTGCGTTTACTTGGCTATGAACGGGCTATTTGATTTTGAATTTGACCTGGTGGTTAGCGGGATAAATAGCGGCGCAAATCTGGGAGATGATATCTTGTATTCCGGTACAGTCGGGGCGGGCTTTGAAGGTCGTTTAACTAAACATCCTGCGATTGCCGTATCACTGAGTGGGCCGAATGTACGTGGCTATCAGCAGCCTCAGGATTATCAGTTGGCCGCCGAATGGGTGCATGATTTTATTGCTCGTGGTTTGCCTGTTCTGCCTGAGCGACATATTTTTAATATCAATATTCCAGATGTAACTGAATTGCAGGGTGAAAAAGTGACATATCAAAGTCGCCGCCGTCAGTCTAAACCGGTGACGAGTCATATAGATCCGCGTGGTCGTCAGGTATTCTGGATTGGACTCTCAGGAGAAGCAGTCGCAGACCCTAAGCCAGGATTTAACGAAATTGATTCGGACTTCTCTGCGGTCGCCAATTGCTATGTCAGTATTACCCCGATTCAGATGGATGCTACCAATTATGAGAGTCTGCGGAATTTACAAACACAATTGGCAGAAAATGCGTCCTTAGTGTTATAACTTTGTGAAAAACTCGCGATTGCAAGTATATTGCCGTAAAACTTTGCTAATCTTAACGGAATTTTGCAACCGTATAGCATTAGAGAGGAAGATAATGTTCTTGGTGTTACCGAAATGTGTCGTAGCTTCGCCTGCAACCCTGATTAAAACCCTCGTTTTATCGACCGTTGTTATTTCTACAGGAGTAATTACCGGTTGTGCCACCAAACCCCAGGTGAATAATGCAACGCGTTATGCAACAGCTCCTGATTTCTATACGGTGCGTTCAGGAGATACATTGAGTGGGATTGCAGCACGTTATGGACTGAACTATATCAGTGTTGCCGAGATGAATGATATCAGTGCGCCTTACCGGATTTATGTCGGACAATCAATCCGCCTGAAAAGCAATACTGCGCGCCGTAGCACCAGTACTCAGGCTATGACTCAGGCAGCGCCAATCCAGCGTCAAACAATTGCAGTGCCTACACCGGCACCGGTGACACCAGCAACCACAGTACAAACCACACCACGCGTCAATACATCTGCACCGGTTACGCCAGTATCTACGGCTGCAGGTTTACGTTGGGTAAAACCATCGAATGGTGCGATTCTTCAGCAATACAATTTAGCTTCTAATATCAAGGGCACCCGCTATAGTGGCAATGTCGGCGATCCGGTATTTGCAGCAGCAGACGGGCAGGTGGTGTATGCCGCTGATGGCCTGAAAGAATATGGCAATCTGGTGTTGGTGAAGCATATCAATGGCTATATCACCGCTTATGCACATAACAGTAAATTGAATGTGAAAAGTGGCCAAAATGTAACGGCTGGTCAAAAAATTGCAGAAATGGGATCAACTGGTACAAACCGTACCATGCTTGAGTTTCAGGTGCGCTTAGACGGCAAACCTATTAATCCTACTGCAGTTTTACCAAACAATTAAATAAATAATGCAAAGTGTAAATTTCGCCGTATAATACAATAAGTTGCTTTTATCAAATGATGGAGCACCTCATAAGTTTAGAGGGAAATTTATGTTAGATCAACTTCGAGCAATGGGTGTCTTTGCTTGCGTTGTGGAAAAAAACTCGTTCAGCGGTGCTGCCCGTGAATTAGGGATTACGACCAGCGCCGTCAGTCAACAAATTCGCTCATTAGAACACGATATGGAAGTCGTACTTCTAAATCGTTCGACGAGAAAATTAAGTCTGACCGAAGCGGGACAAGCTTTTTTCCATAGCTGTCAAGAAATGTTATCTGCTGCTGAACGCGGTAAAGTCCGGATCAATGAGTTACGTGATGATCTTGTGGGTGAGCTGCGTATCGTTTCTTTGCCAGAATTATGCGCGAATCATGTGATTCCTGCACTTTCTCATTGGATAGCTGCACATCGCGGCTTGGCAGTACATTTAGAAACAAACAATCATGAGGTTGATTTGTTGGATGGGCGGGTTGATATCGCCCTAAGATTTGAACAGAAAAATGATGAGCATAATCTTCAGGTTGTGCCATTGATGCAGATTGAGCAAATTCTGGTGGCGACACCGAGTTATATTAATCAAAGCACCATTATTTCGAAACCTGATGATCTTAAAAATCATGAGGTCTTGCCTTTAACGCATCTTAAAAACCATCAGTATTATCATTTCCAACATGTGAATACTGCAGAAAAAGCCGAGTTTGAACTGAAATCCCGTTTCAGTACCAATAACGGTTTGGTTGCAAAATCGATGTGCTTGCAGGGTAATGGGATTGCCAAGGTTTTATATCTTGATGCTAAAAAGGATTTGCTTAACGGTACTTTAGTTGAAGTTCTGCCTGAATGGAGACTGCCATCGATTACACTGTATGCGGTTATTCCGAAACGTGAACAACAACCGACAAAAATTCTTCGTTGTCTTGATACCCTGAAACAATATTTTAGCCAGATCTCTGGCGGACGTATGTTACAAAACGCATCATAGAGTGCAGAATAATAAAAAAGCCGCTTTAGAGCGGCTTTTTTAATTTTTAGGCTAGGGCTTTATGCCAAATAAGCTTTGATCATTTTCACCAGACGTTCGATCAATTGGTCTGCCTGCTCCTGGGTAATATTCAGGGTAGGCAACAGACGAACAACATTGCCTGCAGTGACATTGATAATCATCTTGTATTCATCGCGTGCAATCGCAACCAGATCACCGCATTCTTTTGGTAATTCAATCCCGATCATCAGACCGAAACCACGTATGATGACATTTTGATCTGCCAGCTTGTTACGCAGTTGGTCAACGATGTAAGCACCTTTTTCAGCAGCATTCGCGACGATATTTTCTTTTTGCATAATATCAAGAATGGTATAGACCACACGCGAACCCAGTGCTGTACCGCTATAGGTAGAACCGTGATTTCCAGCAGTTAATACGCCGACACCACGGCCTTGGGTCATTACCGCACCAATCGGGAAACCGTTTCCTAAGCCTTTGGCTGTGGTCAGTACATCCGGAATAATATTGGTGTGCTGGTAAGCAAAATATTTACCGGTACGGCCATTACCAGTTTGCACTTCGTCCAGCATCATCAGCCAGTTGTGCTGGTTACAGATTTGACGGATTTCTTCTAAATAGCTGAAACCTTGAGGTGTGGTATTCACACCGCCTTCACCCTGAATAGGCTCAATCAAAATCGCCACGATATCCGGGTGATTAATCGCAGCCTCTTCAATTGCTTCGATATCACCAAAAGGTACACGAATAAAACCTTCAACCAGCGGACCAAAGCCTTCTTGCACTTTTTTATTGCCTGTAGCAGACAAGGTGGCCATGGTACGACCATGGAAAGACTGGTCAGCAACAATAATTTTTGGTGAAGCAATGCCTTGCATATGACCGAATTTACGTGCAATTTTGATTGCACCTTCATTGGATTCTGCACCACTGTTCGAGAAGAATACTTCTTCCATGCCTGCAACTTCAGCCAGTTTTTGTGCGGCAGCCGTTTGCCAAGGCACTTCAAATAGATTGCTGGTATGAATCAGGGTCGCTGCCTGTTCAGCAATCGCTTCGGCAATGACTGGATGTGCATGGCCCAAACCACATACGGCAATGCCGGTTAATGCATCTAAATACTCTGTACCATCTTCGGTATAAAGATATGCACCTCGTCCTCGGACAAAGCTGATCGGTTGACGGCCAAAAACAGGCATCAAATGAGACGGTTGATCAGTTTGTACCGGTGCGAGGGTAATATTATTCATGACTAACTCTTAACTGTTAGGTGGAAAGAAAAACTTATATAAGCAAAAACCCGCTCAGATTTAAAGGGTAATTGTAAATAAAATTGGAATTATTGCTTTAGACATACTGTTTTGCCTGGATTTGGGTATAATGCGAGACAGATGAGTTGAGGATTTATCAATGACTGAACAAGCACGCGATACCGAAGCGTTAATTCGTGACCAAATTGCAAAACACGCAGTACTTCTTTACATGAAAGGCACACCGCAATTTCCACAATGTGGTTTTTCTGCACGTGCAGTAGAAGCACTCAGTCAAATTGGTCGTCCGTTTGCTTATGTAAACATTCTGGAAAACCAGGACATTCGCGCGATGTTACCACAAATCGCCAACTGGCCGACATTTCCACAGCTTTGGATCAATGGTGAGTTGATCGGTGGTAGTGATATCATGCTCGACATGTTCCAAAAAGGTGAATTAAAGCCTTTAGTTGAACAGTACAGCCCGGCAGCTGATGCTTAATTTTGTATTAAATTAAGTTCAGATGTGAAAAAGCGCTTCATTGAGAAGCGCTTTTTTTATCTCTATTTTATCTGGAGCAAGGTCAGAGTTAATCCTCTGTCGCTGCATCCGGCTTTTCAACTGTCGAAGCATCAGCTTCAACTTCAGTTTGTGGCTCGACGATTTGCTTCTTGTCTTTTTTTTTCTTCTTCTTTTTCTTCGGCACTTCGACCAGTTCGGCACCATCTTCAATCGCTTGCCAATAATCCAGCTGTGCCATTACTGCGGCATAGATTGAATTTTTGCTATAGCGACCTTTTTTATCCAGCGTCCCGACAGGACGCGCCATCAGGATTTCCAGCGCCTGATCAATGGTATCAATCGCATGAATATGGAACTGACCCTCTTCCACGGCAAGGGTGACATCTTTACGCAGCATCAGATGTTGCATATTTTGACGCGGAATAATCACACCTTGTTTTCCGGTCAGACCTTGTAACTTGCAAGCATCAAAGAAACCTTCAATTTTGGCATTCACACCACCTACCGGCTGTACTTGTCCCAGCTGGTTCATGGAACCGGTAATGGCCCAGGATTGATCAATCGGTAACTGGCTGATGGCAGAAAGTAAGGCAGAAAGTTCCGCTACCGTGGCACTGTCACCATCGACCTGACCATAACTTTGTTCAAAGGCCAGCGCAGCAGAGAAGTGCAGGGTCTGTTCACGGCCGAAATGTGCTTTCAGGAAAGATGACATCAGCAACACACCCTTGGCATGTAAAGAGCCACCAAGTTCTACACTGCGCTCAATATCCAAAATATCACCGCCACCTTGATACACCGAAGCAGTCAGTCGTGAAGGCAGACCAAACTCAACATCAGCATAATGAATCACCGACAGGGCATTGATTTGGCCCAGACGATGACCACGGGTTTCGATCAATTGGGTACCACGGGTCAGATCCTGCCAGTACAGTTCACGTAAATAGCCGAGACGATATTTACGGTGATCCAGTGCGGTATTGATATGTTTTTCCGAGACCATCTTGTCACCGGCCTGGAAGGCATGATGATGTGCTTCACGAATCAGATCGCCCAGCGTCAGGGCGTGTAATGACAATGAACTTTGATCTTCGGCCTGACGGCTGGAATCTGTGAGCAAGGCGGCTAAAGCAGAACGGTCAAAAGGCAGTAATTTATCCGATTGTACATAGTCGGCAATCAGCTGCATATAGGCCTGCTCGTTATCGTCATTACGTTGTAATGTATCGGTAAAATCAGCACGGATTTTAAAGATGCTGCCCAGCTCGGGTTCAAGCTCTAAAATTTCATAATAAATTTCAGGCTCAGCCAGTAAGATGACCTTGATATTCAATGGAATCGAAGCAGGTTCAATCGAAATGCTGCCGGTCAGCGTGATCATATGCTCGAGCGAGGACAGTTTTAAATGCCCCGATTTAAGCGCGCGCTTCAAGCCTTGCCATGCATAGGGTTGTTCCAGCAATTGTTCCGCTTCCAGCATCAGGAAACCGCCATTGGCCTTATGCAATGTCCCTGGACGAATCAGGGTGAAGTCTGTAGTGATCGTGCCATTTTGGGTCAGTTGTTCTACATGTCCCAATAAATTGTAATGCGTTGGAAAATCTTCAAAGATCACCGGTGCGCCACTGTTCGGCTTGTGCGTAATAATCACATTGGCCTGATAACGTGCGGGAACGCGACTGAACAGTGCCGGAGTGAAGTCATCTTCTTCCTGTTCCAGCACAATTTCAACATTATTGATAATGTCTTCAGCATAATACTTCAGATAATGTTCCAGACCTTCCACGTGTTTGAATTTCGCCAGAATCTGTTCGACTCGCGGTAAGACCACCTGCTTGGCGATATCGCGGTTCAGGATCTGTACGCGATCGCGTGCATCATCTTCCAGATCACCCAGATGCAAACCCAGACGTTCCAGTTTCTTGTCCATATAGCGCATGTTGGACGCCAGTTCGGCACGATCTTTGTTGCTTAAGGCATTCAGATCTTCCTGAGACATTTCCTGCAATTTGTCATCAATCAGATGCACAGGGACAAAACAGTGCTCATCATGTCGAGAGATCAGCTTCAGATCCAGTTCTGCGCCTTCCTTGGTCAGTTCGATGAGCGCCTGCTGCTGCTCATCACCAGTTTCCTGGCGAATCATTTCAATGCGGTTGTGATAGGTCTCTGCAGTAAAACGGCGCTCAAGCTGTTTCAGAATGGTTTGCCAGCTTTGATTCAACATGGCTTGGAATTTTGGACCCTGACCCGGAGGCAGTTCCAGTGCAATCGGCTGACGCTGGTTCTGAAAGTTATTGACGTACACCCAGTCATTCGGGGTTTCCATAGTTTTGGCGTGCTGCTGCAGCAAACGCTTCACCATGGTGCGTTTTCCGAGTCCTGCTGTACCGACGGCAAAAATGTTATAACCGGAATAAGGTAGGGCAATCCCGGCCTCAACTGAGGCACGTGCACGATCTTGGCCCAAAAAGTTATTCAGGGGTTTGATCCGTTTGGTTGACGCAGGAATTTTTTCTAGGTTTGGAATATGCGTCAGCTGGGTGGATATTAACCGGGTATGGTCCAGAGTATTTTTAATTTCGCTTTGTTCAAATGCAGAGATAAGTAAATCTGAGCGGATTTTTTGTGGAGTTGTGCTGGTGTTGCTGGCAATAGAGGAATTAATTTGATCGAGTCTCTGGGTCACTGTTGAAAATCCAAAACGAAATATTACGTTGATAAGAGTTAAGGTATACAGATTTACTTGAAAAATTCAAGCCAACATGTCGCTTTTGCCCGAAAATAAAAAACCGGAAATGTGATAAATATATAAATCTTGTTGAAAGATACGCTATTACAGGATTGAATAGCAGCAATTGGTTTTTCTGTGGAAAATAATAAAGCAATGACAACACAAACGACGGGTTGGAAATCCGCCTTTACAGCATTTTTAGATCGACGTGCATTGATCATGCTGTTCTTGGGATTTTCGGCTGGTGTGCCGATTCTTCTGATTTTTTCCAGTCTGTCTTTATGGTTAGGTGAGGCCGGAATCAGCAAAAGTGCAGTAACTTTCTTTAGCTGGGCCGCATTGGGCTATTCGTTTAAATTCGTCTGGGCACCGCTCATTGATGAACTGCCAGTCCCATTTCTGACCAAGGCTCTGGGACGTCGTCGTGCCTGGTTGCTGATTGCGCAGATTCTGATTGTCTGTGCCATTTCCATTATGGCCTTTTCTGATCCGGCTTTGGGTGCAACACATTTACAGCAAATGGCGCTCGGTGCAGTCCTGCTTGGTTTCTCCGCAGCAACGCAGGATATTGTGATCGATGCCTACCGGATTGAGTTGGCGGAAACGCAGATGCAGACCGTATTGGCTTCCACCTATAATGCCGGTTACCGGATCGGCATGATTGTCGCTGGTGCAGGGGCATTGTTTCTTGCTGCATATCTAGGTACTGCCAAAGGCAATTATATTTACGATGCCTGGAAATGGACCTATCTGGCGATGGCTGCTGTCATGCTGGTCGGTATTATCACCACACTGTCCATTCGGGAGCCGCAGGTTGACCGTGTGCGCAAACACTATGTGCGCAATGATTATTTCCGTTTAGTCGCCGTATTTTTTGTGGCGGTAATCAGTTTTGTCTTGAGCTATATCTATTCAGGTAATCTGGTGGCCAGCATCACCGAACAATTCGCCATTCAAGATACCTTTGCCTTGTTCTGTTTTGAGGCCTTACGCTTTATTGGCTCAGGTGCTGTCGCATTTGCGATTGGTGCAAGCTTGGTAAAAATAGGTGCGGTTAACAAGCAGATGGCCTATGAAACCTGGGTCAATCCGGTTGCAGATTTCTTTAAACGTTACGGCTTGAAACTGGCGTTGGTCTTGTTATTGCTGATCGGTTTTTATCGGGTCTCCGATATTATTGCCGGCATCATTTCCAATGTGTTCTATCAGGACCTGAATTTCAGTAAAGAACAGATTGCCGAGGCGGTTAAAGTCTATGGGGTGATTTTCTCTTTAGTCGGTGGATTCCTTGGTGGTCTATTGGCCCAGAAAATGAACATCATGAAATTGATGTTTGTCGGTGCCGTGCTGGCCTGTTCCACCAACCTGATTTTTATCGGACTGGTCAAGTCTGGTGAAAAACTGGCAGCTGTCGAAGTTAAAGCCGGTAATCAGGTTTATCAGGCAGAGACCGATGAAGTTGGTTACTGGAAGCTGGATATATCGAGTGCTGTGCTGGCGCAGAGTAAACAGCTGCAAGTGTCAGCCGCTTATCTTAATACAGATAATACCAATCAAGCGCCTGTGCAGGTCAGTATGCCGTATTTGACTGCAGAACAGGGCAGCACCCAGTTACAGATCCTGCCGATTACCAGTGACAATACACTCACTGTAGCTGAACAGGACAAGACCATTGTGGTGCGTGGCCAGTATGTCGGTGAAGCACTGCAAGAGAATCAAAAGATTGTTTTGCAAATCAATGATCAGAATATTGAGGCAAAACTGGAAAGTGAAGGCGTATTTACTGCCGCGATTCCTGCACAGCAACTGATTCAGTCACCTGCACATATTATCAGTGCAGTTTTGATGCAAGATGATCAGGCACTTCAGCAAACAACGCATGTTTATCAGGTCAATGATCAGCTGAGCAATACCCAGAATCTGGATGTCGATATTCAGCCCTTGGCAGTGGTGGATGGCAACAGTTCAGATACGGTCGAAGTCAGTGGTAAGGTAATTAAACCTTATAGCGACAAGTGGCTTTATTTTGCCATTATTGTCGATAATCTGGCTGCAGGGCTGGCTGGTGCTGCGTTTATTGCATTCTTGTCAAGCTTGACCAGTGTGTCATTTACCGCTGTTCAATATGCGATTTTTAGCTCACTCATGACCCTGACCCCTAAGATTTTAGGCGGATATTCGGGTACTATAGTGACCAATATCGGTTATCCGAATTTCTTCCTGATGACCACTTTAATTGGGATTCCGATCCTGATTCTGGTGGTTTGGGTCGCAAAACTGCTCGGTGAACACCAACAACAATCTGTACAGAAGGATGATTAATATGCGCATGCTGCATACCATGTTACGTGTAGGCAATTTAGAACAATCTCTCAAGTTCTATACTGAAGTACTTGGCATGACTTTGCTTCGTAAGCGTGATTACGAAGAAGGCCGTTTTACCCTGGCTTTTGTCGGTTATGGCGATGAAGAAAATCACACCGTACTGGAATTGACGCATAACTGGGATACAGACAGCTATGAACTGGGCAATGCTTATGGTCATATCGCAATTGCAGTCGATGATGCATACAAGGCGTGTGAAGAGATTAAAGCGCGTGGCGGTAATGTGGTGCGTGAAGCCGGCCCAATGAAAGGTGGCGTGACTGTAATTGCATTTGTTGAAGATCCAGATGGCTACAAGATCGAGCTGATTCAGCAAGACAACAATGCACGTAATAACTAAGTGTGATGTGGCGAGATATATGAAATGCATTCATGTATAGATGAAAATATTACATCAATCTGAGTGCATAGCATGGGCCCGGCATCTGTTAAGATAGCCGGGCATTTTTATATCAAACAATAAAATCTGAGGGATTATAGGGATATGCTTAAGTTCTTGGCATTGGATCGGTTTACGATACTGTTGTTTGTGATGGTTTTGCTGGCCAGTGTGCTGCCAGTTTCGGGGCAGGCGGCTGAAGTCTTTGGCTGGGTAACGACAGGAGCGATTGCCATCCTGTTTTTCCTGCACGGCGCCAAACTGTCTCGTGAAGCCGTGGTGCAAGGCATTATGCACTGGAAATTGCATACTTTGGTTTTTGCGCTAACTTTTGCCCTGTTTCCAATTCTCGGACTTCTGGCCAAGCCGATTTTATTGCCAATGCTCGGACAGGAGCTGTATTGGGGTTTCCTGTTTATGTGTTTCCTGCCATCCACTGTGCAATCCTCGATCGCCTTTACTTCAGTGGCTCATGGCAATGTCGCCGGGGCGGTATGTAGTGCCTCTTTTTCCAATTTGATCGGGATGTTTATTACTCCGCTATTGGTAGCATTTTTTATTCTCGGTCAATCTGATCATGGTTTTGATCCGACTTCCTCGATTATCCAGATTACACTGCTGCTCTTGGTGCCATTTATTTTAGGGCAGATTCTGCGTCCATGGATCTATCCGCAAATGATGAAAATGCCAAAAATCGTCAAGGTCTTCGATCAAGGTTCTATTTTATTGGTGGTGTATGGAGCTTTTAGTAGCGCCGTAGTGGCCGGGTTGTGGAATGAAGTGAGCCTGAGTACCTTATTGTTGTTATTGCTGGCTTGTTCGGTGTTACTCACCATTGTGATGCTATTATCACTTTATATTCCACGCTGGCTGGGCTTTGATCGCGCTGATCAGAAAACGGTGTTCTTCTGTGGCTCCAAGAAAACCCTGGCCAGTGGCGTACCAATGGCGCAAATTTTATTTATTGGCCAGCCGCTGGGCATGATTGTCTTGCCGATCATGATTTTCCATCAGATTCAGTTAATGGTCTGCGGGATTATTGCCAATCTGTGGGCCAAAGAGAGTGGATTGGAAGCTGAAGAATAATTCGCATATTGAATTCGTTTCACGTATAATAATGCCCACTTGTTGTGCTTAGCTCTGACGGTATCCGTCTCGGTGGGCCAAAAGAATGGTCTGTTGTGGTGTTGATCTGCATGAACGATGTTCCTGCTTCCTCATTTGAGAGTGATCAATAGCGATGACAGCTAAACCTTCTTGAATCTAATGGAGTAATCGACGATGCGCGCCGATATTCACCCAAAATATGAAACTTTAGTTGCTACTTGTTCATGTGGTAACGTAATCGAAACTCGTTCAGCTCTTGGTAAAGAAACTCTTTATCTAGACGTATGTTCAGCTTGCCACCCGTTCTACACTGGTAAGCAGAAGAACGTTGACACTGGCGGTCGTATCGACAAGTTCAAACAACGTTTTGCTGGTATGTCACGTTCTGTTAAACGTTAATACCCAAAATAAAAAAAACGGGTGTTCAGCCCGTTTTTTTGTACCTGCAATTCAGAAGATGATCATGCCACTTTCTAAGTTGCAGGTTTGTAGCAGCACTTAATGCTCTTGCACATCAATCAAATGATCAAGTTTTTTCTGGAAATAATTCCCCTGAATAAAGCGGGCATCCACGTTCCAGGCATTCGCGAACAGTGTCATATCATTTAATTCACGGATCAGAATATTGAGTGGCTTGATTTCATTGTAGCTGGTAATTTTTTCCTGTAGTTGCTCAATCTCGGTATCTTTATTGAGCATATTGGTTAAGTTTGAATGTAAGCTGACACCATCCAGTTCAAGTTCGCGCAGTAAATTTTGACTGTACATGGATTGACCAAAATCACGCAGTGCAATCAGTGCGCCATGTTCATACAGCACGCGTAGATATTTTTGTGCATCTTGTTGATTCAGTAAAATATCTTCTTCTGAGAATTGCAAGATTAGCGGATGCTTCACTTTACTGCGAATAATCGTAATCAGCTTGGAAATAAATTCCGGGAAGGTGCGGTCTTTAAATAGTACGGCACGGTTCAAATTGACAATTAAGCTTGCATCAGGATACTGGGTAATAAAGTTGTGTAGCTGTTTACTGGCTTCAACCAGAATCCAGCGATCCAGTTTAATGGACAGTTCATCATCTTCATGAAGTTCTAAAAGGCTAGAAATATCCTGCCATTTATTCTCAAAAATAAAGCCACTGGTCACTTCATAGGTATATAAACGCGTATCTTCTTTATCATAGAGTTGCTGATACTTTAAATGAATCTCACCACGTTCCAGACATTCACTTAAGGCTTTCAAAATAGAAGGTGTAGCGCTAGGAATAGACGTGACTGCTGGACTGACGGCTGCCAATGTTGGGCTGGCAACTGGTGTTTCAGCAACACTGAAATCTATACTTGGCATTTCTACCGCAACCGGACTGCTCAGTGACGCAGGAATATCAAGTTTAAATTCAGGTACAGCTTCTGCTTGAGGTAAAGATGTCGAGAATGCTTGTCCAATCAGCGTATTGCAGTGCATTTCATCCTGCAAACCCTGTTCAAGCATGACATAGCCCAAGCGCAAATTTAGAGGGAATGACTTTTGTCCCACTGTAATGAGTTGCGGTTTGCTTAAGGCATTTAAACTGATCAGTTTGGATTCAAGAATTGCTTTAGAGTCTGCCTGAAACAGACCGACAACGACATCATATTCCAGTTTAAACAGGGGAATATGGGTCTGTTCCTTGAGGAATTCTTTGACTGCATCAAAGTACCCATTAAAAGTGGCCCAGTCAGATTGTAGAACTTCCGGGTCATATGCACTTAAAGAGAAAGTGACTAAGGCATTCACCGGTGCAGACTGCTTGTTCAGTTCACGTTTAAGTGACTGAAAAACACTTGGTTTTCCAGGAGTTTTCTCGGAAAAAACTGTTTGAGATTGAGTATCAATGCTAATTTGTACTGCATCTTCTTCAGCAGTTGAAGGCAAGAATTCCAGTTTTAATGGGTTAGATGCGGACACATGCGGATTCAGAGACTGAATCTCGACTCGACCTAAATCAAATTGACCCTGAGAGATCTTTTTGAAACGGGTTTTAAAATCATTCAAATCTGAAGGCTGGAGCAGATCTAGTAAAGGTAGACCAATGATCTCATCTTCATTTTGCAAGCCAAACAGTTTCAGGTAGTCCGCATTCGCCTGAATGTGAATCCCTTCCTGAATGGTTGCAACAGCACGGTTGCTGTCGTCTACCAAAGATTGTGCCTGAATTTGTGCTGTTTCCAGCTCCGTCATTAAATGTTGCTGAGACTGTGACAAACGGCTAAATGACAATGCTCGAACCAGTCCCACATAAAAGCGTTCCAGGTAGTCAAAATTGAGAATGTCATAGATCCCTTTACGGATATATTGCGCATATTGTTCAGCCTGGTAATCATCCGGTTTAAGCAAAATCATCGGCAGATTAGGCTGCTGCGAAAGGCGCACCAAACTTAAGGCCTGTTCATATTTCAGGTCGTAGGCACGCCCAAAAATAATCAGATCCCAGTTGAAATTTAATTGTTTTTCAAAAGATTGCAGATCATCCAGCAGGACAGCATCTACCTGATAATCATTACTGGTCAGCAGATCACGGATTTGGTTATATCTAATTTGATTATCATCAATAATCAGTAAACGTGTTTCAGTACGTTTTAACTTTTTAGACAATAATGGATTTCTCACTTCAATGCTTCCCATAAATCATGATTTCTGCTTTCATTCATGTGCTGATCGATAAAGTTTTCGATCATCTCTTCTTCCTGATCATTCAATAATTCATAATCAAAACGGATGAAACTCTGCGTAATCAGTTGTGCTTTGGTCAGATAGATTTTGAGTTCTTCCTGACCGAGACGTAAATGAATCGTTTGTTTTTCCCTAAACATCTGGGAGCCAGACACGATGAGACTGGTCGAAACCTGATCAAGTTGCGTCATTTTCACCAAGAGTGCGGGTTGATAATTGACATGATGACGTTCAGTACGTGCATAGGCCGCGCAAGGAAAGAGTTCTTGTGCCAGAATTTCTAGTCCGATTTCTAGGCTCTTATCCGTTGACTGCTTGATCCAGCGAATCACACCGCCACGCCACTGGCTCTGGGTTTTTTCCTGAACCAGAATAAATTCACCGGTTTTTAAATTGGCAGGCGTAACACCGGTCCATTTAATCCGGTAACCATTGACACTGATATCCAGAACTTCAGCGCTATGGATCTGTTTCGTTTCACGATCGAGCGCCTTGATACTGCTAAAGGCACTTGGAATCGTGTTTTCCATCGAGCTGACAAAACTGCTTTCGCTCTGGAAATTATAATTGGCATCGAGTTCCAGGGTTTCGTTGAAGTTTTTACCTTTAGACAGGTAAAAATGCGCCACGCTTAAGCCAAAGCAGATATTGATCTGTGCTGAATATTCATAACGTTCATGACGACGCTCAACATTGTTCGAGAGCAGATTGTAGATATGAAAATGCAGTGCAGGGGTCAGGAACAGTTTTTCATTTCGCGATAGATACTGGGCATTTTTGCTTTGAGTACCCGTTAAATGATCCATCAGGTTCTGTGTGGAAATATAGAAGCTCGGCTGAAACTGTGGCTCTTGATGGGTGTTAAAGATCGGTGGATGGTCTTTGCTGGCATCAACCACATAACGGGACAGCGTGGTTTCCTTCGGCAGGATCTGCACCAGTTTGGCCCAGTCAAAACTGCATACATACAAGCCCTGAATTTCTGCAGGCCGGATCTGATGAGTATTGAAGATATCCAGTAAAATCAGCTGTGCATAGGCATGTGCAATATTCTGGATTTCATGCTGGGTGCCTAATACCTGATTGATATTGCTTTGATAGAAATTATTGTTTATTGCACATTCAAGCAGTTGATGGGCAGCCAGCCATTGTCCCAGACCTGGCGTGCTATACAGCATATGCTGTTGATATAACAGAAGTGTGAGTTGTTGCAGGGCATAATAAATCGACACCATTCGGGCAGTTTGAATGCTTTTCTTTTTACCCAGAGAGAATAGCGAAAACTTCTGATGGGTCAGCTGATGATTACAGCGTTTGACGATGTCAATATAAATTTTGGCAAAATGACTGCGCAGCAGCATGGCCAGTTCAATAATCTGGTCATTACGATCCGATGTGATCAGTCCCTGATTGACAAAATGCTTTTCCAGACTGGTCAGAACATTTTCAAGGGTAGGATGCAAGACCTGAATCAGGTCAAAGCGCAGGGTTTCTGTACATTTCAGCTCGGAAACTTCCAATAGGGCATTAAACAGGGATTTGGATGAATTCCCCAGCTGTAGAATCGAAATGCCCGCAACCCATTCCTGCAAAGCCTTGGCAGTGGTTGGGCAAAAGCTCAACTGCTCTCGTTTAAGTTCCGTCGGTGTCTGAAAAATGTCTGAAGTATGCGTGCTCATCTTTATTATTTAACTCAAAAATGTTGAAACCCCAAAAAGCGGTGTCTTATTCTTCTCGCCCGCTATTTCTCGAACCAGTTTAGGAACCAAATACCCCGGAAGGTTCGCTAAAACTTCTGTATAAATCTCATTAATATGGTCAGGCACCAAATCAAAATGATGCGCACCTTTTACTTTATCAAGTACATGTAAATAATAAGGCATGACCCCGGCATCAAACAAGCGATAGCTTAAATCTACTAAAACCTGAGCAGAATCATTCACCCCGTTTAATAAAACTGCCTGATTCAGAACGGTGATCTGCTGTTGAACCAGTTGGTTTAAACGCTTGCAAGTGAAGTCATCCAGCTCCGATGCATGGTTTGAGTGTACCACCAGAATAATACGTAGCCTACTGTTTTTTAACATGCTAAGTAGCTCTTCGTCGACTCGGTTGGGGATCACAATAGGAACTCGTGAATGTATTCTTAAGAATTTGAGATGTGGTACTGATTCTAGTCGTTCAATCCAGGTTTTTAATTTCCGGTTCGATAAGGTTAATGGATCACCGCCGCTCAGAATTACTTCATTAATATCAGGCTGGCTTTCCAGATATTGCTTGATATTTATCCAGTCTTCGTTTTTAGGCAGATTTTCCTGATAGGGGAAATGTCGGCGGAAACAATAACGGCAATGCACGGCACAGGCACCAGTCAAGGTCAGCAAGAAACGGGATTTATATTTGTGCAGTACGCCGGGTTGCTGATTGGCCTGTTCTTCGCCCAAGGGATCGGTAACAAATCCTGGATGTTCTTCCAGTTCCAGATGATGGGGCAGCACTTGTAAAAGCAATGGGTCTAAAGGGTTTCCGGTCTGCATTTTGCCCACAAAAGCACGTGGTACGCGCAGTTTAAACTGTTCAGAAGCTAAAATGGCGCCTGAGAGAAGCTGTTCAGGTGCGAGTTGCAGCACTTCAAGCAGTTCGCGTGGATCAGTGATCAGGTCGCTGAGCTGTGATTGCCAGTTTTGTTCTTGATATAAATAGTTCGTCATGCCGGAAGATTAACAATAATAAGTGAGAGGACAAAGCCTGATGGGCACAGTTTAACAGTTTGTGCGGAAGCGCAATAATCCACTGCGCTATAAAATAAAGAGTGATTCAGCTATGCTGATCTTCGTGCTCGCCTGATGGTATTTTAACGTTGAGCAAGACATGAATAAACAAAGGATTTTCATGTCTGATTGTAACTTAAACAGCCTGAGTGGGTGAAAGCGGATTTTTTCATTGCGGCAAAGTGTATTGCTCATTTAGAATACGCAACATCAAATGAATGTGCATGTGGCAACTCAATGTTCGTGTCAGACTTGCTAAATGACATCGCAACAGCCCATAGCATCAATAGATTAAAGTTAGTAAGTTTGGAGTGCGCCAGTCATGGCCTATTATTCTACGAATGATTTCAAGTCAGGCCTTAAGGTTATGCTTGATGGCAACCCATGTTCAATCATGGAAAACGAATACGTAAAACCAGGTAAAGGCCAAGCTTTTAACCGCGTAAAATTACGTAACCTTAAATCAGGTAAAGTTCTGGAAAAAACTTTCAAATCAGGCGAGAACCTAGAAGCGGCTGATATCGTTGAAGTAGAAATGGAATACTTGTACAACGATGGCGAAATGTGGAACTTCATGGATCCTGTTACCTTTGAACAGATCGCAGCTGATAAAACAGCAATGAGCGATGCTGCAAAATGGTTAAAAGACGATTCAAATGAAAAATGTACCATCATGTTGTTCAATGGCGTGCCTTTAAACGTGACTCCACCGAACTTCGTCGTACTTAAAATCGTTGAAACTGATCCAGGTGTTCGTGGTGATACTTCTGGCGGTGGCGGTAAGCCAGCGAAACTTGAAACAGGTGCTGTAGTACGTGTTCCATTATTCGTACAGCAAGAAGAAAGCGTTCGTGTAGATACCCGTACTGGTGACTATTTAGAACGTGCATAATGGTTTGAAAATAGACTATTATCGAGAGGGATGATTTAAATCATCCCTTTTTTTATGCCAAAGTCGTAGAGGAAAAGCAAAAGAACAGGCGTAAAGTCGCAAGGGAAAACAGCAGTACCTCGAACAACAACAATCACGCTGATTTGTATGCATCACAATATGAGGGATTGAATGGAAACTTTACAAAAGAAGTCGACGCTGACTTCGAAAATGATTTGGCTTTTGGTAGCCATTGTGGGTGCAGTCTCCTTTGGAGTCCTGGCACTGAGTCGGGGTGAGCATGTCAATGCAGTCTGGCTGGTACTTGCCGCCGCCTGCGTCTATAGCATTGCTTACCGTTTCTACAGTTTGTTTATCGCCACCAAAGTATTTGAGCTGAATGAACGCCGTTTAACGCCTGCGCATCGTCTGGCCGATGGTCTGGACTATGTGCCGACCAATAAAAGCGTTCTGTTTGGCCATCACTTTGCGGCGATTGCCGGTGCAGGTCCTTTAGTCGGTCCAATCCTTGCAGCGCAGATGGGTTATCTGCCGGGCACGATCTGGCTACTGGTCGGCGTGGTGCTTGCCGGTGCAGTCCAGGATTTTCTGGTGCTGTTTATTTCTACCCGTCGTGACGGTCGATCACTCGGTGAAATGGCCAAGCAGGAACTGGGTACTTTTGCCGGTATTATCGTGATGCTTGGTGCCTTGGGTGTGATGATTATCATTCTGGCGGTATTGGCACTGGTGGTGGTGAAAGCGCTAACCAACAGCCCATGGGGTGTGTTCAGTATTGCAGCCACCATTCCGATTGCGATCTTTATGGGCATCTACATGCGTTTTATCCGCCCGGGTAAAATTGCTGAAGTTTCGATTATTGGTTTCGTCTTGATGATGCTGGGCATTATCTACGGTGAAAACATCGCACAACATCCATATTGGGGGCCATTCTTTACACTTTCTGGCACTGAACTGACTTGGGCGCTGATCATTTATGGTTTTATTGCTTCGGTACTGCCAGTCTGGCTATTGCTTGCCCCACGTGATTATCTGTCGACCTTCCTGAAAATTGGCGTGATTGCAGGTTTGGCCGTGGGTATCCTGTTTGCCATGCCTGAAATGAAACTGCCAGCGATTACCAAATTCGTTGATGGTACTGGTCCTGTATTCGCAGGTTCTATGTTTCCATTCCTGTTTATTACTATTGCCTGTGGTGCGATTTCCGGTTTCCATGCCTTGGTTTCTTCAGGGACGACACCGAAACTGGTCAATAACGAACGCGATATCCGTATGATCGGTTATGGCGGCATGTTGATGGAATCTTTTGTAGCGATCATGGCCTTGATCTGTGCTGCAATTCTGGATCCAGGAATTTATTTTGCGATTAACTCACCAGCAGCCTTGCTTGGTACTACTGCAGAAAGTGCAGCAGAAGCAGTGCGAACCCTTGGTTTTGTGGTAACGCCTGAAGCCTTGACTTTACTGGCACAGGAAGTCGGTGAAAATTCGATTCTGTCACGTACTGGTGGTGCGCCAACTTTTGCAATTGGTATGGCACATATCATTACGGAAATTTTCAACAGCCGTGAAATGATGGCATTCTGGTATCACTTTGCGATTCTATTTGAAGCATTATTCATCCTGACTGCTGTTGATGCCGGTACTCGTGCCTGTCGTTTCATGGTTCAGGATACCGTCGGTATCGTGATTCCTGCGGTAAAACAATCTCATAACTTCTTCGGAAACCTGTTGGGTACTGCGGTTGCAGTGGCAGGCTGGGGCTTCTTCGTCTATCAGGGCGTCGTCGATCCATTAGGCGGGATTAACAGTTTATGGCCACTCTTCGGTATTGGTAACCAGATTCTGGCTGCGATGGCGCTCATTCTCGGTACCGTCATTCTGTTCAAGATGAAAAAACAGAAATATGTCTGGGTGACAATTATCCCGACAGTGTTCCTGTTCATCACTTCCATGACAGCAGGCTGGCAAAAGATTTTCCACGAAAATCCAAAGATTGGTTTCCTTGCGCAAGCTGACCGTTTCAACACGGCGATTGCCAATAATGAAATCCTGGCGCCAGCGAAAACTGTGGCAGAAATGCAGACGGTGGCGATGTCAAACCAGATCAATGCTGCACTCTGTGCTTTCTTTATGATTGTGGCCTTTGTGATGTTGTTTGCCGCGATTCGGGTGATCCGTCGTGCCTTGGCCAATCCTGAGCCATCTGTGCATGAAGCAGAAGCGATTTATCGCGATCCTGAAGAGATTCAGCCAGCGAAAGGTCATTAAGGGGAATATTATGAATCTGAAGTTTGCCAAAAGCGGGAAAACGATGATTTATAAAATCATCAAAATGACCGTGATGTCACAAAAGGATTTAATCCTGAATCCGAAAAACTGGTCACGGATTGCGACCTTGTGGCAACGTTTGCAGCAAAGTTTCCGCCTGATGGTTGGTGTCCCTGATTATCAGACCTATGTGGAGCATATGCGCAAGCATCATCCGGATCTGGAAGCTATGGACCCGAAAACATTTTATCGCCATTGTGTGGATTCCCGTTATCCATCTGCGGGTGGTGATATGAAGAAGTGTCCGTGTTAATCATTAATTCATAGCAAGCGCCTTTCGGGGCGCTTTTTTTATCATGCAAAATTAATATGAGAAATAGACGATTCGGTTAAATCTGATGTCATTGACTGAGCTAGCTGAGAAAATTTTTATAAAAATCCAGGAAATCGCTTAAGTCTCTATACCTTTTAAGTATGATTTTTTTCAAATAGATAAATGAGCATATGTCGATATTTTGACATTGGAGCGAAAAGAAAAATGATCTCTACAGGTGTCGGCTATTTTGTTTATTTTTCTGTATCCCCCTATGTTTTCCACCTGATCATTTTGACTCTTCTAGTATTTGAACCCTCGTCATTTTCTAGCGAATATTTTTATCCTGTTACACAGACAGATGATTGATCTTTTGGGAAAATTTAAATTTCAGTGTATGTTAATCTTAGGCCATGTTTTATTAAGGAATTTATTGTGATCTGGGGCATGAAACAAAAGGAAAATAACGACATTGCACACATCAATACAGGGCTTGAACAAAAGATTGCAAGTTGTGCACCCAAGATCCAGCGTTTTTTTGAAGAAGTTAATGCCATTGTGTTGGATAAGCAGGCTCAGACCAAACTGGCACTTTGCTGTCTGATTGCAGGTGGGCATGTCTTATTTGAGGATTTACCCGGGTTGGGTAAAACCACATTAGCCAGCAGTCTGGCACATCTAGCAGGGTTGAAGTTCCAGCGGATTCAATTTACCAATGACATGCTGGCCAGTGATGTTATCGGCATTAATATGTTTAACCAGAAAGAACATCAGTTCGAGTTTAAACAAGGCCCAATTTTTACCCAGATTTTACTGGCAGATGAAATCAACCGTTGTAGTCCCAAAACCCAGAGCGCCTTACTCGAGGCCATGGAAGAGGGCTATGCCACCATTGATGGGGTGCGTTATGCCTTACCGAAACCTTTCTGGGTGATTGCCACACAAAACCCGCTGTTTCAAAGTGGAACCTATGCTTTGCCGGAATCCCAACTGGACCGTTTCCTGATGCGTTTGTCTTTAGGTTATCCATCGCGCCATGCAGAAAAACTGTTATTACAGCAGGAATCTCGTTTTGCCCTGATTGCCAGTCTGGCACATATTTTTACTGAAGATGAAATTCTGGATCTGCAAAATCTGACTCATCAGATATTTATCAGTGAAGCTATTCAGGAATATTTGCTCGATCTCGCAGAAAAAACTCGTAAAAGCCGTCATGGACTTTCTACGCGTGGCCTTCTGGCCTTAAAGCGTGCAGCACAAGCGCATGCCCTGATTCAACAACGCGCTTTTGTCACACCGGATGATGTGCAGGCGGTATTTGTCGCGGTGACTTCGCATCGTCTGGGTTTGAGTGAAGCTGAAACGTTTAATGTGATGCAACAGGTTGCGGTCAGCTAAAGGAGTCCTCTCTTGGATAAAACCTGGCAAAAATGGCTGGCCAAACGCTTTCAATTTTCTCAGCAGAAACAGCTCTCGCAGAAAGATGTGCTGGTATTTATTTATCAGCAGGGCTATCTGTATCTGGTTTTGATCTTCATCACCTTTGTGGCGGGGGTGAACTATGCCAATAACCTGATTTTAGGTTTCTGCTTTTTAATCAGTGCTGTGCTGTGTATCAGTTTTTACCTGACTTTTAAGCAATTGCATGACCTGAGAATCGAGTTGATCGCGGATGATGTGGGGCAGGTCGGTCATAGCGTGAATCTACATCTTTATTTTCAACAACAGCAACTTCGCCCGCGTTATTTGTATATCAAAGCAGGGAATCAGCTAGCGAAAGTTTATCTAAATGCAGTAAAACAGCAATTTATCTTACCATTTTATGCAGAGCAACGTGGCAAGTTTGATTATCCGGTGATTCAGATTTATTCGGTTTATCCCTTTGGTCTGGTTCGGGCCTGGACCTATCTTTATCATCAGCATTCGGCTTGGATCGCGCCTAAAGCTGAAGTTTTTACTGCAGAAAATAAATATCATCTCAACCGATTTGAACCAGATATGGATGAGTTTCGTGAATTGCGCAATTACCAGTCAGGCGATTCCTTGCAGGCGGTGTCCTGGAAGCAGTTTGCGCGTGGGCAAGGCTTGTATGTCAAAGTCTTTGAGCAATATCAGGATGAACACAGTATCGAGATTCATTATGCACATATGCCGAGTCAGTCACATGAAGAAAAACTTGAATTTGTGATGGGTCTGGTCGAGCAATGCGAGCAGCAGCAATGTGCGTATAGTCTGCATTTGCCACAGGCCGAATTGCCTCAGGGCGCAGGTGAAGAACAACTGCGGAAAGCCAAACAATTGTTGGCGCAGGCCTAAGGCGGGTAAATTCATGATCAATGCAAAAATCCGGACCTCAATTGTGCTGACTTTGGGCCTGATTCTCATCGCCCAGATGGCATTTATTTCGGTTCTACTCAGTATTATTTTCGCGATTAGTATTGTGTGTATCTGGATTTTCCTGAAACGTCAGCAGCCATTTCCTAAAATGGGTACTTTCCTGCTGACGGCTTTGGCACTCGGCAGTATTTATTTGAGCCATCATAGTTTTATCGGTGTTGAGGCTGGGGTAGCAGTTTTATCTACTTTTTTATTTGCTAAATCACTGGAAAGTAAAAATAAACGTGACCTGATTATTCTGTTTAATTTTGCCCTGTTTGTTGCTGCCAGCTCATTCCTATATAGCCAATCTTTTGGGATGGCGATCGTGATTGTGCTGTGTTTAATCAGCTGTCTGATTGGCCTGTACCGGATTCAGACCAGTGAGTTTGAACAGGAGCAGATCACTCAGCGCGCAGCATTGCAACAGGATGCCAAGCATGTGGGCAAGTTTATCTTGTACGCCGTTCCATTTTTCATTTTGCTATTTATTTTCTTTCCGCGCTTGCCGCCACTTTGGCATATTCCCATTCCTGAAAATAAGGGTATGACCGGCATGAGTGACAGTATGTCACCTGGGGATATTGCCGAATTATCCCAATCTAGTTCACTGGCTTTCCGGATTATTGGTGATGTCAGCAAGCTTCCGCCGCGCTCAGAACTCTATTGGCGAGCTTTAGTGCTAGATGAATATGATGGGCAACGCTGGACCAGCAGTTTCGTCAATCAGCAGCCTTTAATGCGACAACCGATGGATACTTCACCCGTACCTACAGGCTGGAACTACCAATATTTGGCTGCGGATCCTTCGGTGTTCTGGATCATGGGGTTGGAAAAATCGATACCTGTGGAACGCCGTTATTATAACCGTCAGGATTGGAGCATTGTGCCGAGACGGCTCACGCAACGTGTTGAACCGATTTCGTTACAATGGATCGGGACAGAATATGACCCTCAGACTTTGCCAACGCAATATATCGAGCGAACGAATACCCAAGTGCAGCGCCGGCTTGACCCGCGAGCGCAACAATTAGCACAACGTCTATATGCGCAAAGTGCGGAAGATCCTCGGAGTTATGTACAGAAAGTCTTGAATTGGTATCGACAGAATAACTTTGTTTATACCCTGAAGCCGGGCCAATTGGGGCAAAACCGGATTGATGAATTCCTGTTTAATTCCCGTCAGGGATTTTGTGAACACTATGCCTCGAGTTTTGTGATGCTGATGCGTTATGTCGGGATTCCTGCACGGGTCGTCACCGGCTATCAGGGGGGGGAGTTGGCACCAGATCGCATGACCTGGGAAGTCCGGCAGCTTGATGCGCATGCCTGGACAGAAGTCTGGATTGATCAGAAATGGCAACGCTTTGATCCAACCGCGATGATCGCTCCACAGCGTATAGATGATGGCATGCAAAACCTGCTTTCTCAGGATGCATGGGTATCGGCAAATCAGTCAACCTGGAACTCGCAGCATAATCTATGGATCACCAAACTACGCGTTTGGAGTGATTATGCCAGCTACCAATGGCAAAGTAAGGTGGTGGGTTATAATGCAGAATCACAACAAAACTGGTTATCAAAATTAGGCCTCGGTTCAGTTTATTCGAGTGTCATAATTTTACTGGGCAGTATTGCGCTATTGATTTTGGCCTATATCTTCAGAATTTATCTAAAAGCCCGACAGGCGCAACCTCCATTTGATCGTGCGATTCAACAGCTGAATCAATCTTTAGCTGACGATCTCAAAAAGCTGCCTGCTGAAACTTTTCATCACTGGATGCAGCGTTTATCCCAACAGGTTCAGGTTGAAAACCAGACAGCATTTATTCAAGCCATCCAGATCTTTGAAAAAAATCTTTATTCGGGAACCTCAATAACTGAGCAAGAAGTGAAAAAATTCAAGGATTTGCTTAAAACTTGCGCGAACGTTTTAAAAACTAAATGAAAAGGCTTGTTTTCGGTCGGAAAAATTTATAATATGCCAAGCATTCTAGGTGTATAGCTCAGTTGGTTAGAGCGCTACGTTGACATCGTAGAGGTCTCCAGTTCGAGTCTGGATATACCTACCAAGATTACTTTTTATACAGCTTTCTATAAGGTTGTATAAAGCAAAAAACCTCCTGAATTCAACGATTTAGGAGGTTTTTTTGTTTCTGGTGGTTTGGTATGTTTCTACAAAACTGACGCTAGCTTGTATCACTGTCTAATAATCTAACTCGGTGATACAAGGTGAAGCGCATATTTCGGACCGTATTGTCTGATTGAACAGATACTTTCTTCGCGGCGGTAAAAATCCTTAAGGGGTCTGACAGCAGTGGTGGATTCAGATAATTTTTGAAGGACGCCAGACTTAAACCGCACGTCTCATTTTTATCTTCTAGACAGCAGCTCAAGGCGGTATCCAGTGCCACGTGAGGAAACTGTACCTAGTGACAGCTTGCCGAATCCAACAGCCTGGAGATCTCGGAATATTGCCCTGTAAAGCCCATTTTCCTGAAGACCACCCTGAGATAGTCGAAAGCATTCATGCGTACAGGTAGGGACTTTATAAGGTAACGAACCAGCCAAAGCTGGCTGATCCTGTCCAGAACCAGTGTGCGTGATTTTCTCAGCGGAGCATTGTGATCATACAGATCTCCATAGTCTGGAGATAAAGGTGTCAGGAACAGCACTTCAGATCCAGGGCCTTGAGATATTGAATGCTCAAATCTTCCTTTAACTGTTCCAGTAAGGCATCTAGGCTATGGGGCGTGGAGATTCCGGAAAACAGAATGTTGGAGATCAGTACATTGCCAATGATCTCCTCATCAGAGAAGTACTGTGCCGTATTCCAGTAGCGCCAGATCTTCTGATGAATCAGGCTCACATAACTGGATCGTTGCAGCCATTCCCTTCAATGCTGAGCAACTGTTTGCAGGGCAGATCCAGCTCTAGGTCATATCGTTGATTAAACAGCATGATCTGCTTGCGGTAGCAGTGATACAGCATTTTCTTATGACGAACAGAGCTGGCTTTATTCTCAATAGCATCTTCTACGGTTTGCAGCATCGCAAGATGTTGTTGATGCTGATACGCCTCAAAGAAGGAAGGTAAGAGCAGATGCATCTGAATAAATGTTTATGCCTGCAGAATTTCGTCCTGTATGACTTTTTTACGTTGGTCGCTACGGCGCTCGCTTGCGAACTTAAGGTTTTTTGACATGGGACTTTTATAATTTTTATAACCAGTCTTCATGATAAAAGTAAATTGTGGGTCATAACCGTTTGATCAAAAACCTAGGAATAAACTACAGGATTTGTGTTGGAAAAGTCGCAGTTTTTATAGGGCTAAGTGCAGAATTAAAACGGATTAAATTTCTTAATAATCTGAAAAATAATAGTTTTTACTTAGAAAATCTCTTTGATTTTTAGCCATATTGTATTTTTTTTCTTAAGTTAATTGATGATATGCCCTACTTTTTCAGCACATATCAATCCATTTAAAAGCTTCCTTAGAAAATCTTATATTTTATATTGCGAATATGCGTATATTCATATATAAAACTATGATTCATTGATAAGGGTAAAGCTCATGAATCAAATGCCAAAAGTGCAAATTTATCATAACCCGGCCTGTGGCACCTCACGCAATACGCTGGCTTTAATTCGCAATGCGGGAATTGAGCCTGAAGTGATCGAATATCTAGTTACGCCTCCTTCTCGTGATGAGCTGATTCAACTGATTTCTGATGCAGGTTTATCGGTAAGAGATGCGCTCCGTAAAAATGTCGATCCCTATACCGAGCTGAATCTAGATGATGCCGGCTGGAGCGATGAGAAACTGCTTGATGCCATGCTGCAACATCCGATCCTGATCAACCGCCCGTTGGTGGTTACCGAGCTTGGAACCCGATTATGCCGCCCATCGGAAGTGGTACTGGATATTCTGCCTTCGCCACAATTAAAAGCCTTTGCCAAAGAAGACGGTGAAATCATCGTGGATCAACAGGGCAATCGGGTAAAATAAAGTGTCCCCCCTACGAAAAAGCTTCAACTTGATTGGAGCTTTTTTATCTGAAAAACACATGGACGATGATCCATATCATTTACATACTGAATGAAATAGGTTCTTGAAGGATAAAGGAATTGGATCATCAGCAGGCAGTTTCCCCGTATCAGGTTTTGACAGAGAGTACCATTTTTCAAATCTTACACAGGCTACCGACTGGAAACTGTTGCGCAGGTCAATGGTTCAAAAATCTGCCGATGAGTGCATCGACCTGATCTCATCCCCCTAAAACCAGGAGCTTTAAATGGAAAGCATAATCGCGATTTTTGCCTGGCTGAATGATGTGCTGCTTAAAATGACCTGGCTCTCGGAAGGCGTGCGCTGGCTGGTCGAAAATGTCTTCGGTTTATCGGTGGTGACCCGGCTCGGTGGCAGTATTCACTTCTTTATTTATGATGTTTTTAAGATCTTTATTCTGCTCTCAGTCCTGATCTATAGCCTGTCGTATATCCAGAGTTATTTTCCGCCTGAACGCACCCGGCAGATTCTGGGACGCATGACCGGGATCAAAGCCAATATCATGGGGGCCTTGCTCGGCACCATTACCCCATTTTGTTCCTGTTCTTCCATTCCGCTGTTTATCGGTTTTACCCGTGCCGGACTGCCTGTGGGGGTGACCTTTTCCTTTCTGATTTCATCTCCCTTAGTCGATCTGGCTTCGATTATTTTATTGGCCAGTATTTTTAACTGGAAAATTGCCATGATCTATGTGGTTCTTGGTCTGATTTTGGCAGTTATTGGTGGATCACTCATCAGCTTTTTCAAAATGGAAAAGTATGTCACTGAATTTGTTACGCAAAATAGTACAGCTCAGGGTGATGAAGATTTTAAAATGTCTGCGAAAGAGTGCCGGGAATTTGCCTGGGAACAGGTGGTGGAAATCTTTAGCAAGGTCTGGATGTATGTGTTGATTGGGGTAGGAATTGGTGCGGCAATTCATAACTGGATTCCTGAACAGTGGATTACCGCCTTGCTTGGTCAGGAACACTGGTATTCTGTGCTGATTGCTACAATCGTAGGCATACCGATGTACGCGGATATCTTTGGCACTTTGCCGATTGCAGAAGCTTTGGTGGCGAAAGGCGTGGGGCTAGGGACGGTATTGGCCTTTATGATGGCGGTAACAGCACTTTCCCTGCCATCCCTGATCCTGTTAAAACAGGTGGTGAAAACCCGCTTATTGAGCCTGTTTATAGGGATCGTTTTTGTGGGAATCTTGATTATTGGCTATAGCCTGAATACTTTGGGTAACTGGTTTTTATAAAATGTATGGAGAATAGAAGATGAAAATTAAAGTCTTGGGTACAGGCTGCCGTAAATGTAAGGCCCTGTTGGCTGCAACTGAAGAAGCAGTGAAAAGCACCGGTGTCAAAGCGGACATTGAGTATGTCACGGATATGATGCAGATTGCCGAAACCGGACTGTTAAGCACACCGGGTCTGATGATTGACAGTAAAATCGTATCCAGTGGTAAAGTTCTGGAAGCTCAGGCTATCGCGGAACTGATCGAGAAAAATAAATAACTTCAAAATTAAAGTTGTAGCGAAGAAAACCAGTGGTTCAAGTCGCTGGTTTTTCTATATTGGAAGAAGAGGGAAACTGTTAAATCCAGCGCTTTCTGGCTGTGATATCCTGATCCAGATATAATTTTTCACTTGTACTATTTACTATATATATGGATATGTATATATTTGCATAATAGAAGGGGAGCAGCTATGGACCACGTTCAGTTTTTTAAATGTTTATCTGATGAAACACGTCTCAGTATTGTCCTGCTGATTGCGGAAAATAAAGAGCAATGCGTCTGTGATCTGACCGATAAACTGCAGTTAAGCCAACCAAAAATTTCACGGCATTTGGCCTTGTTGCGGTCTTGCGGTCTGCTCAACGATCGTCGGCAAAGCCAGTGGGTGTACTACAGCCTCAATCCGCAATTACCGGCCTGGTGCTTTGAAATTCTGGACGTACTGAAACGTAGTGACGTTCCGGTTTTATTTGATTCTTCCGCTCTATCGATTCAGAGCCATTGCGAGTAAGTTTTCATGAAATTTTTGTTTTTATGCACGGGGAACAGTTGCCGCAGCATTCTATCTGAAGTGTTGTTCAATAGCCGTGCGCCAGAAGGCTGGGTCGCTTACAGTGCTGGCAGCAAACCTTCCGGTCAGGTGCATCCCTTGACGCTTGAAACCCTGCACAATCTGGGCTTGTCGACTAAAGGCTTATCCAGCAAGACGATTGATGCCTGTGAACAGTATCAGCCAGACGTGGTGATTACCGTCTGTGATGCGGCTGCACAGGAAGCGTGTCCTCTTTATCTTGGCGGAGCGATCAAGGCGCACTGGGGCCTGTCTGATCCGTCACATTTAGAGGTGGATAAAGAAGAAAAAATGCAAGCCTTTATGAACACTGTTGAACATATCAATCGTCGCCTGGATACTTTGTTTAAACTTAACGTAGATGAACTTTCTCGCTCACAATTGATTGCAGCGATTAATCAAATTTCGAATGTTGAGTAAGTCACATGTCTGAAAAACGCATGTCCTTTTTAGATCGCAACCTGACGCTGTGGATTTTTATTGCCATGGCGTTAGGCATCGCAATAGGAAACTTTTTTCCTCAAGCATCGGTTGCTCTGGATCAATTCAGTATTAATTCAGTCAATATTCCAATCGCGATTGGTCTGATTCTGATGATGTATCCACCCCTGGCAAAAGTGGATTATGCGACCTTGCCACAAGTGTTTAAGGATAAAAAGACCCTGACGCTATCTTTAATTCAAAACTGGTTGATTGCTCCGGTACTGATGTTTGCGTTGGCTGTGATTTTTTTGCATAGCTATCCAGAGTATATGACAGGCGTGATCCTGATTGGTTTAGCTCGATGTATCGCCATGGTATTGGTGTGGAATGGTCTGGCCTGTGGTGATAACCAATATGTTGCAGCATTGGTGGCGTTTAACAGTATTTTCCAGATTTTATTCTTCAGTACCTACGCCTGGTTATTCCTGACCTTCCTTCCGCCATATTTTGGTATTGAAGCTCAAGTGATCAATGTTAGCTTCTGGACCATTACCCATGCTGTTCTGGTTTATCTTGGAATTCCGTTCTTATTGGGTTTCTTAACGCGCTTAATTTTGGTGAAACAAAAAGGCGTGGAATGGTATCAAACCAAGTTCATTCCAAAAATCAGCCCGCTGAGTTTAATGGCTTTGCTGTTTACGATTTTGGCGATGTTTAGCTTAAAAGGGGGTGATGTTGTGAGTCTTCCACTGGAAGTTTTACGCATTGCGATTCCTTTAATCATTTACTTTGTGGCCATGTTCTTTATTAGCTTCTTTATGAGTAAATGGATGGGCAATGATTATCCAAAAACTGCTGCAATCTCATTTACTGCTGCTGGAAATAATTTTGAATTATCACTTGCAGTCGCTATTGCAACTTTTGGTATCGCTTCGCCAGTTGCTTTTACCACGATTATTGGGCCATTGGTTGAAGTACCTGTGTTAATTGCTTTAGTGAGTGTTTCACTGTGGCTAAGAAAGAAATATTTTAAAGAGGCTTGATCCGATGAACCTGCCTAACGTAGATCCAAATCTTATTGAACAACCCACCTTTGAAAAAGTCCAAGCCAAAGAGCTAGCTCATCCTCCTCGGATTTTGCTGCTTTATGGTTCTAATCGGGAACGTTCTTACAGTCGCCTTGCAGTTCTTGAAGCCGGTCGAATTCTTGAGTACTTTGGGGCAGAAGTAAAAATCTTCCATCCGAAAGGACTGCCTTTACCGGAAGATGCTGATACTGAACATCCAAAAGTGAAAGAGTTGCATGAACTTTTAGCATGGGCTGAAGGCATGGTGTGGTGTTCACCGGAACGACATGGTTCTATGAGTTCCATCTTTAAATCCCAGATTGACTGGATTCCATTGGCAGGGGGCGCAATTCGTGCCACTCAAGGAAAAACCCTTGCCTTGATGCAAGTCAGTGGGGGATCACAGTCCTTTAACAGCCTAAACCAGATGCGTGTTTTGGGGCGTTGGATGCGGATGATCACGATTCCAAATCAGTCTTCAATTCCAAAAGCATTCCTGGAATTTGAAGAAGATGGACGAATGAAGCCATCGGCATTCTATGACCGGATTGTCGATGTGATGGAAGAACTGTATAAGTTTACTTTACTAACCCGTGGGCAAAGTGCTTATTTGACCAACCGTTATTCGGAACGCAAGGAATCGGCTGAAGAGCTTTCCAAACGGGTAAATCAGCGTAGTTTATAAATTCTAGGTGATCAGAGAGACTGAAAAGTATCTTGAGCAATGGAAGGCTAATTTAAACGCTTGAAAATTTTATGAAATACGCCCAGTCTGATAAGCAGGCTGGGTTTTTATTTGATGACAATAAAGAAGGGGGGGGAATATTTTGGCTCAATTACAAGCTGAAGTTGATGTGATCATCATCGGTGCTGGACAGGCCGGTTTGTCCACAGCTTATTTCTTAAAGCGCAAGAACATTCCGTTTATCATCCTGGATGATCAGCCTCAGCCTGGAGGTGCCTGGCAGCATGCCTGGGAGTCCTTGCGTCTTTTCTCCCCGAATAGCTGGAGTTCGCTGTCAGGCTGGATGATGCCGGCGACCGAACAGACCTATCCGACCCGCAATGAGGTGATCGATTATTTGACCGCCTATGAGCAGCGCTATCACTTTCCTGTAGTTCGTCCGGTGCGTGTGGAACGCGTGGAAAGTAAGGGCCAGTATTTAGAGGTTTATGCCGGGGAACAATCCTGGAAAGCCAAAGCGGTGGTAAGCGCTACAGGGACATGGAGCCAACCATTTATTCCCGAGTATGCCGGCCGTGAGCATTTTCAGGGCGTACAACTGCATTCCGCAGATTATAAAAATGCTGAGTTATTTAAAACCAAGAAAGTCATGGTGGTGGGTGGCGGTAACTCTGGTGCACAAATCTTGGCAGAAGTATCTCAGGTGGCCGAAACGCTTTGGATCACCCAGACACCACCGCAATTTCTGGCAGATGATGTCGATGGCCGTGTCCTGTTCTTAAGGGCGACCGAGCGTTTGAAAGCCCAGCAGCAAGGCAGAAAGATCGAGCAGCCCATTGGTGGTCTGGGCGATATTGTCATGATTGATTCAGTCAAAGAGGCACGTGAGCGAGGCGTTTTACAGAGCAAGCGTCCATTTTCGTCTTTTACCGAACATGGCGTGAGGTGGGAAGATGGCAGCACCGCGCAAGTGGATGCAGTGATCTGGTGTACCGGATTTAAGGCGGCGCTGAATCATCTTAGCAGCCTCGGGATTATCCAGCAGGACCAGACCATCGCAGTGAAGGATGGCCGCTCGGTTCAGCTGCCGAATTTATGGCTGGTCGGTTATGGTGAATGGACCGGTGCTGCTTCGGCAACGCTAGTCGGTGTTTCCCGAACAGCCCGGGCAGTGGCGGAAGACATCGCTGCATTTTTGGCCTGAGATGATTTGATCCTGCTCTAAATGAGCAGATGGAGTGAATAGCATCGGCCTGCAACAAGTATCATATCCTGTGGGCTGATGCTGGTGATGATACGCTTGTATTGCCGTTCGAATTTAATCAGGTAACTTATGCCCACAGTGCGGACAAAAGAAATATTTATTTTTTTCCTGCTCGAGTTGTTCTTTCTTGCGCTCATGAATAAGTTCTAACAGAATATCCTGCATTTGCTCTGTGCTTAGCCCGACTTCTTTACGTAAAGTTTCAATTTTTTCTTGATCTTCAATCAAGTCAATTTCTGCGTCATCGAGCAGTTCACGAAATCTTAATTCCAGCTTGTGCTTGCGTTGTCTCAGCTCATTTGCCAGACCATTTGCCAGAATACCGGCGGGAAGTGCAGCCAGACCCACCCCTAAAATGGTAATTAAAGCCCCCAGAAAGCGGCCTAAGGGGGTGATTGGTGTCACATCGCCATAGCCGACTGTGGTCAGCGTCACCACTGCCCACCACATGGACGCAGGGATGGAGCTAAAGACTTCCGGTTGCGCCTTGTTTTCAACCACATATACCCCAGCCGCCGCGATGATGATCATGATCAGCAGGATAAAAATAACCGCCTGAAATGAGCCCTTTTCGCGCTTGATCACCCGCAATAAAATTTGCAGGGAGACAAAATAACGGGTCAATTTGAGTAATCTGAATAATCGAAGGATTCGCAGGTAGCGTAAATCGAGATGTACAAAGAAATTAATATAGGCTGGGAGAATCGCCAACAGGTCAATGATGGCACCGCCACTGCGGATCCATAACCATCGGTTTTTCCATGCACCTTCAAAGGAGTCTTTTTCGGCAATGGCCCAAAATCTTAATAAATATTCCAGGGTAAAAATAAAAATCGAGAATAATTCAAAGGCATCAAACAGCAGCTGATAGGATTGATAGAGGTCATTGATCGATTCAAGTAAAATAGCAGCAGTATTCCCAATAATCAATATAATCAGAAATATATTGATGATACGACTTAAGATGCTTTCGTGTTCTTCATTATGCAAATTGTCATAAATAAATCTGCGAAGCTTATACCAGGCCTTGAATTCCATAACAGTGCATTACGGTGCGATAAGATGCTTTGAGTTTAGCGCAAGCCTGGGCATCAAAAGGAAATTTTTAAAAAATTAATCAGAACTGTGGGGCGGTGATTATCCTGGATTTTTAGGGCTAAAGCGAGTGTGCACGACTCTAAAATACCCAAAGCGTTCTTGTAAATCTCGCTACAGAATACTTGAACGATACCGATACAATACTGCTTCAACAAATAGTCTGTTGTCTTTGGCAGTTACTCAAACAGTACTTGCTCGTCTGGGTAACAGATCCTTAATCTGTTCCCACTGATCATCTCTTAATGCATAGCGTTTAGTCATGAAAAAATAATGAGGACAGATTAGATTTTCTCAAGCTAATTGATGATAGGCCCTAGTTGCATCAAGTGATCTTTTACCTCTGGCGTTTTTGTTTTCATAGAGGGGTTTTATTATTTTTATACTTGTCTCTATGCTAAAAATTAAAACTGTGTTGTGATCGCCTGATCAGAACATTGGGAATACATCGAGGGTTTTTGTTGGAAAAAGTGTGTTTTTAAAAAATAAGAAAGAATGATTTAAAATAGTAAGTGTTAGATAGTTTCTTGAAAATTCGATATTTTTATCAATAGAAATTTCTTTGGTTTTTAGCCATATTGTATTTTTTTATGTCCAAGCTTGCAGGTCACGCTTAGACACGCCGTACTTGATTTCAATGCGGAGCCCATAGGGTCGAAGGGCATTGAAAGAGAGCTGGTAGCCATACTGTTTTAACAGGTTAGCGGTCAATGCCAGTCCCAGACCATGGCCATGCTGCTGAGCAGATTTGCGCCAGAAGCGTTGTCCTAAATGTTGGATATCCTCGGCTGTAAGTTGTTGTCCATCATCTTCAATTACCAGGTAATCAGACTGCATGGAAATCCAGATATGGGCAGCTTGTGCATGTAGCAGTGCATTTTCAAGCAGATTTTTCAGTACCGTATACAGCACAAATTCAGGTAGCTGAATTTCGCCTAGACTTTCCCAGTCTACCTGTATTTTTTCATTCATTTCTGGATAGCGTGTACTTAAGTCTGCAAGCACCTTCTCAAGCGTGGGGCGAAGCCAGATGGCTTCAGGCATTGCTTGGATACTGTTTTCTGATTGGGTCAGCAATAAAAGCTGCTCGAGTAACAGCGTATAACGCCGGATACTCTCATTGGCCTGCTGCAAATTGTGCTGAATGGATTCAGGCAGGTGCTGCTGCTGACCGATCAGCTGGGCCAGTTGTACATGGGTTTTAATTGCGGTCAGGGGACTGCGTAATTCATGTGCAGCATAGGCACTAAAGGCTTTCTCCTGTTGCAGACTGTCATTGAGTTTCTGAATCAACTGTGTGGAATTGTTGACAAAAGGCTGTACTTCCTGAGGAATGCTTGCAGGCTTGAGCTGCATTAAAAAATCTGCCGCCTCTGAATAGCTAAGGTTTTTCTGGTTCAGGTATTGACTGAGCTGATCCAAAGGCCGGAACTGTCTGCGGATAATAAAGATGATCAGGGCAATACAGATCAACAATGAGAAGATCAAGGGAACCAGTACGGACTGCAGGATCTGCTGTAGTAAGGTATCCCTCAACAA
Organism: Acinetobacter lwoffii; assembly: GCF_049367455.1. GTDB lineage: Bacteria > Pseudomonadota > Gammaproteobacteria > Pseudomonadales > Moraxellaceae > Acinetobacter > Acinetobacter lwoffii_W. The sequence continues at coordinate 333,264 of NZ_JBMPXW010000001.1, read as the reverse complement.
CATGCGTTCTGCCGCCACCACCTGAATATCACCACGACGCAGGACATAACTGCGCCATTCCGTATCACCCTGCTGCCAGGTGCTGAATCCTTCTGGTCGCTGGCTTAAATTTTTGGGGGCACCGCGTGTTTTGGCAATCACCTGATTGCCTACCGAGATGTCAGAGCTAAAAAGAGAAACTTCACAGGCAATTAGCTGGTTTGCATCATCATTCTTGGCTAATTTGGATAAGGTTGCATCCCCCAGACTATCCAGCGGTAACTGCTGAATCAGCCGGGCAACCATTTGCGCAGATGCCGATAAGCGTTGATCCAGCGTGTCTTGTAAGCGTTGTTTCAGGTCAATATACAGCCATGAAAATACCGCACTCCACAGCACAATAAACACGGCCAAAAGACTCATGACCAAACGCCATTTCAAGCTGTGACTAAACATGACGATGCTCAAACGGTTTGAAAATATATCCCACACCGCGAACGGTCTGAATCAAGTCTGGATGCAGTTTTTGTCTCAGGTGATAAATGTGTACATTCAGGGCATTGCTCTCGATAGCGTCCTGAAAACCATAGAGCTTGTCAATAAGCTGTTCATTTTTCAGGATCTGGTTGGGGTGGCTCATCAGGGTTTCCAGCAGGCTGAATTCACGGCGAGATAAATTTACGGTCTGGTCTTGATAGGTCACAGTCTGGGTATCCCGGTTCAGAACCAGTTCATCAAATTGCAGTGTATTCGAGGCAAAGCCGCGGTGGCGACGGGTGAGGGCATGAATCCGGGCAATCAGTTCATCCAGTTCAAAGGGTTTGGTCAGGTAGTCATCGGCACCGGCATTCAGGGCCTGAACACACTGATCGGTCCGTAGCCGCGCCGTCAATACCAGTACCGGGAGATCAATCTGGTCGCATCGCCAGCTATGCAGCAGCTCCAGGCCATCCTGATCCGGCAGGCCTAAATCCAGTAAACACAAATCGACTGCACTATGCCGAATAAAATAATCTGCAGCACGTGCGTGACTGACATGCTCCACTGAAATATTCAGATAGTTCAGAGCAGCACAAATGCTCTGTGCGATATAGGGATCATCCTCAACCAATACAATAAACATAGAACATCCTGATCAAACTGCCATTATTTTATAAATGATTTGGGCTGTTAATGTTGCCTTAATTTTAGTTTTTCAATAATACAGTCCTAACAGGAGGAGAGCAGCTGGATGTTGAAGTGGATATTGGGTGCCGTGATTGGTGGTGGAATCATGACGGGAACTGCACATGCCGACTTTTTACCACCAGATCAGGCATTTCAGTTTCAGGTGGTTTCTACAAGTCAGGATCAGGCAGAGCTTAGCTGGAAAATCGCAGATGGTTATTATCTGTATCATGACCAGCTTAAAGTGTCTTCTCAGCAGACCCCAGTCAAGTTGGCATTGCCCAAACCTGAAGACAAAGATGATCCCAATTTCGGTTTGACTCAGGTGCATTATGGGCAAGTCAAAACCAATATGAATGTCCAGCCCAACCAGCAGTTTGCGGTGCAGTGGCAGGGCTGTGCAGAAAGCGGTTTATGTTATCCGGTGCAACGCACCACAGTAAAAACTGATGCAGATGGTTTATTTCCAGCGCAAAACCTGAGCAAAACACCAAAACTGCTGGCCAGCACTGCACAGCCAGAAGCAAATGACAAGATTCTGACCGCCCAGAAAGATAAACTAGAGGCTATAGGGAAAATTCCAAGTGCAGATCAAGCACTGACTGAAGAAAAGGTGGAGAAAGTGCAAGTCGCTGCAGTTTCCGACCCTGTGGTGCAGCCTGAGACGGGATTAGCAGAGAAAAACGACCAGCTCATTGCAGACCCTAAAAATCAAACTTCGTCAGCAGGCATGAATAGCCAGTGGAACAATGACCAGTATTTTTTAAGTTTGCTGTCGGAACAAGGTCTGTTAATTAATGCACTGATTTTTCTCGGGCTTGGCATTCTGCTGGCATTTTTATCGTGTTCTTTACCTTTAATTCCAATTTTAACGGGAATTCTGGTCCAGCAGCACCGGGGCTACCGTGCTGCACTGATTGCACTGGTCTTTGTTTTCGGTATGGCACTGGTGTATGCGATCATGGGACTTGCTGTGGCACAGCTCGGTTACAGTTTTCAGCGCTGGTTTCAAAGTCCCGTATTCATCAGTATTTTTAGCATTCTGTTTGTTTTGTTCGCGCTCAATCTGTTTGGAACATTTCAGCTGTCCTTACCCCAAGGAATGTTACAGCGGCTGGATCAATGGCAGCAAAAGCAGAAGGGCGGCACGCTGATTGGTGCTGGTTTCATGGGGATGATCGCCGCACTGATTGTAGGGCCATGTATGAGTGCACCGTTGGCCGGTGCCTTAATCTATGTGTCTCAGCTCAATCAGCCGATACTGGGCGCCAGTTATCTGTTTGTCTTAGGCCTTGGGCTGGGCTTGCCGCTATTTATTGCTGCCGTATTTGGGTCCCATCTTTTACCCAAACCTGGCATCTGGATGGATCGCCTGAAGTTCAGTTTTGGTTTTGTCATGCTGGCTCTGGCCTTGTATTTCGCCCGGCCCCTATTGCCCGGCATTTTATACCTGAGCCTTTTGGGGGTGGTACTGATCACCTGTTCAGGCTACTTCTTGTTCAAGATGCTGCCCCATGTGCATCGGTCTGTATCGAAAATAGTCCTGATGCTGCTCAGTGGTTTACTGGTCTATGCAGGAGGCATACAGCTCTATCATGTCTGGAGTCAGGTACAGGTGGCCCATGTAGAATCACGGCTTGAATGGCAGAAGGTCAGTACAGCCGCAAAATTACAACAGGTTTTAGCCAAACATCCTGCACAGCCGGTGGTGATTGATGTCTATGCAGACTGGTGTGTGGCCTGTCAACCGATTGAAAAGGAAGTGATTCCACGTAGTGATGTCCAGGCGGCTTTACAAAATGTGGTTCGTATCAAATTAGACCTGACCCACTATCATCCAAGTCAGGATGAGCTGCTAAAAGAATGGCAAATCCTCGGTCCACCCACTTTCATATTTTTAAATGCAGCGCATCAGGAGCAGCGTGAGTTGCGCTTGACCGGAAGCTTTAGTGCGGCACATTTACTAGGCACATTGCAGCAACTACAAGGGGAGCAACCATGATGATTTCCAGTGATGCGCTGCATCTGGGACCTTTGATGTTGCCCTGGACACTTATTATTGTTGCCACTGGCTTGATGCTGTTATCTGCCCTCCTGTTTGGATTAGCCAGAAAGTATTCATGGTCTAAACAGCTGCTTGGACAAAGTCAGGATTTGCTCTGGAGCAGTTTTTTGCTAGGGATGCTGGGTGCACGTCTTGTTTTCGTTCTGCTCAATGCCGAGCTGTATTTTGCAGCACCCATCGACATACTGAAAATCCAGGACAAAGGTTTTCATTTATGGGGCGGGGTGCTGATTGGTACTTTGTGGTATGTCATTCGAAACAGACAGCTGCAGACCCGATTCAAAGCCATCTTGTTGCTCATATTGGTACTCTGGATCGGGCTTGGACTCGCGTTCAAATCCAGTCTAAAAACTGAAGCAGCGTTTCCTGATCTAGCCTTTGCTGGACTAGAACAGGAGCGTCTGGGTACAGACAAGATTCCACTCAGCCAATTCATTGGCCAGCCCACGGTAATTAATTTGTGGGCGAGCTGGTGTCCGCCGTGTCATCGCGAAATGCCGGTGTTGGCCAAAGCAGCCAAGCAATATCCTCAAGTGAATTTTGTCATGCTGAATCAGGGTGAGGAGGTAGCCACCGTAAATGCCTATTTAAGAAAACATCAGTTTCAATTTAAACATGTCCTGCTGGACCCATATGGTGAACTGCCACAGCAGATGAATAGTTTTGGCCTGCCAACGACGCTGTTTTTTAATGCTCAAGGCCAGCTGGTCGAGCGGCATATGGGGGAACTCAGTCCGGCTATGTTGCAGCAATATTTAAACAGAATTTCAGATCAACCTTAAAAACGGAAGGACTTAGTATGAACAAAATTTACCGGGTGTTTGGTGCAGGCATGTTCCTGATCATGAGCATGCATACGCAGGCAAATATTAAGCAGAATATTGAAAAACAGGGTTTTGTGTTTGTAAAACAGATTCCAGCACCTCAAGGAATGACTGGCTGGGTGGGGCATGAAGACCAGTACTCCAATACGCTATTTATCTCCAACGATGATAAATATTATATCAAGGGCGAACTGTTTGATGCGCAAGGGAAAAGCCTTTCCAATGAGCAGATTGAAAAGCATATGAAAAAAGCGGTATTGGACGATGTCTGGAAAACCCTGGAAAAATCGACCTGGATTCAGGATGGCAAGCCAGATGCACCACGGGTGGTCTATGTCTTTTCCGATCCCAATTGTCCATATTGCTATAAATTCTGGCAATCGGCTCGGCCTTGGGTCGAATCAGGCAAGGTACAGCTGCGTCATATTCAGGTCGGTGTGATCCGTGAAGAAAGCCGTGGTCAGGTGGCAACATTGTTAATGTCGAAAAATCCAGCAGCAGTTTTTAATGATATAAACAAGAATAAAGGCAAAAAGCAGCTCAAGAAAATGGCAAAGATTCCTGCAGAAATTGCTGCAAAAATTGATGCCAATCAGGCCTTGATGGGGAAATACGGCTTTTTCTCCACACCGTCGATGGCCTGGAAAAACAATCAGGGTGAATTTAAATCTACTCAAGGCCTGGCGATGGATGTCAAGGAAATTTTTGAACAATAATATTTTAACTGCATGATAGAAAAGTAATTTTTACTTAAAACATCTATACATGATAGGGAGACAGATTAACATTGGTGGATAGGTTAAGCATGAAGAGCAGATAAGAAATGTCAAATTTGGATGATCCACGGGTACTGCTTGCTTTGGAACGAACCGCTCTGGCGTGGAACCGGAGTGGTTTGGCATTAATTGCTTTTGGTTTTGTGATTGAAAAATCCAACCTGCTAGTGCAACTGGTGGACCCAGACACTTATGCACAGAAAATAGCTTATTCACAATGGCTGGGAATTGCGGTGATTGTATTTGGTATGTTGGTGAATTTCGCCTCAATCCTGCAATATCGACGGGGTTTGACATCACTGCGACCGCCGGAATTTATTGAAGGTTATTACACCCAGTATCCCGTATGGCTAAATCTGTTTACTGCTTTTAGCGGACTGCTTCTGATCATTTCTTTTTGGCTGCACTAAGAAGAGGGCTGGGCGCAATACAGCTCGTACAGCTTTTGCATCAGGCTCAAGACCTTGGGATCACTCAGACGATAGAAAATCTGTTTGCCCTCACGTCGGGTGCCAACCATGTCGGCCTTACGCAGTACAGTCAGCTGTTGTGAAAGTGTAGGTTGATGAATATCGGTAGATTCTTCAATTTCCTGAACATTCATTTCCCCGTCGACTAAGATACATAAGATTTTCAGACGATCAGGATTGGCTAAAACTTTTAGGCATTGGCTGACGAAATCGACCTGTGAAAAATCAATTTTGGCATTTGCAGCAATCATATCCATAAATGTCCTCACAACTTTTGATGTAGCCCGTGCAGTTTACATAATTTACCATAAAACTGCTTGATTATTATTTTTTATTATATAATATAAAAAAGTATATTGTATAGGGATTAATTCATCATGCATGACTTCCTCATCGCATTTATTGGCGGCTTAATGCTCGGGCTTTCCGTAGTTGGTTATCTTTACGTCAATGGCCGTATTGCAGGAATCAGTGGTTTGATTGGGCAGGTATTAAACTCAAAAACCATGTTTAAAACGCCTGCAATCTGGTTTTTATTAGGCTTGATCCTCACACCGTTTATTTATGGTCTGTTTGTACAACCTGAAATCGAATTGAATGCCAGCCCACTGATGATGATTGTGGCAGGTCTGCTAGTGGGCTTTGGGACACGCTTAGGTTCGGGCTGTACCAGTGGTCACGGAATTTGTGGCATCAGTCGCCTGTCTAAGCGTTCTATCATCGCGACCATGACTTTCATGTTTGCAGGTTTTGTCGCTGTTTATATTATCCGTCATATCACAGGAGCATTCTAAAATGAAAAATGTGTTTGCCTTTTTATTTGGTGCGCTGTTCTCTGTGGGATTGATGGTATCGGGCATGTCCAATCCGGAAAAAGTACTCGATTTCCTGGATCTGTTTGGCGATTGGGATGCCAGTCTGGCCTTTGTCATGATGGGCGCGATTGCGGTAGCCTTTATTCCCTTCCAGAAAGCATTACGTACGGCGCAACCGAAAACAGTATTTAATGAACCTATTGATTTACCTAAAAATAATCAGATAGATAAAAAACTGATCACGGGTGCGGTTTTATTTGGTGCAGGTTGGGGCATTGCCGGCATCTGTCCGGCGCCAAGTTTCACCTTGATCGGTTTGAGCCACTATCAAGTGCTCTATTTTATTGTAGCAATGCTGGTGGGTGTATGGATTCACCGTAAATGGTCAGGAGCTTAACGATGTCAAACTTACCTATAGTAAAAGATTTTTTTCACGAAGATACCAATACCTTCAGTTATGTTGTACGTGATCCGGCGACCAAAGCCTGCGCCATTATTGATAGCGTTCTGGATTATGATCCGGCATCAGCAAGTACCTCAACTATTCATGCCGATAAAATTATTGCTTATATTAAAGAGCAGGGTTTAACGGTCGAGTGGATTCTGGAAACCCATGTCCATGCTGATCATCTGACTGCAGCGCAATATCTCAAAGCTGAGTTAGGTGGCAAGATTGCCATGAGCCAGAAAATTGGTATTGTTCAGGAAACTTTTGGCGCGATTTATCATCTGGATATTAAACAATGGAATGCCCAGCAGCTCTTTGATTATTTATTTGAAGATCATGAGTCGTTCCAAATCGGAACATTGAAAGCCTATAACATTCCAACACCGGGACATACTCCCGCTTGCCTGAGTTATGTGATTGGTGATGCGGTTTTTGTGGGTGATACCCTGTTTATGCCAGATTATGGTACAGCACGTTGTGACTTTCCGCGTGGCAGTGCAGAACAGCTTTATGATTCGGTACAAAGCCTGTTTCAGTTGCCAGAAGATACCCGGGTTTTTTTATGTCATGACTATTTGCCTGAAACACGTGAATCCTATGTGTGTGAATCTGATATACAGACACAAAAGACACAGAATATTCATATTCATCAGGGAATCAGTAAAACTGAATTTGCTCAGATGCGAAATCAGCGGGATTCAGGACTGAGTATGCCTAAACTGATTCTACCGGCGATTCAGATCAATATGAAAGCAGGGCAGTTTCCTGAGCCAGAAGAAAATGGTGTTTCTTACCTCAAGCTTCCTCTTAACTACTTCAAATAAGCTTGTGTCGTGATTCAACAAAAAGTTCAACCTTTATTGAATCACTTTTGTGGATAAGGGAGAGGGCGATGTGGGCATTAATACTTGAAGGGCTGGTTATCGGAGTGCTATTGGGTTTGACTGGTGCCGGTGGCGGTATTCTGGCTGTACCGGCACTGATGGCGAGTCAGGGTTGGACCGTGGCCCAAGCTGCGCCGGTGGGATTGCTTGCAGTCACGCTGTCCGCCTTGGTCGGAACGTTCGAGGGTTTGTTCAAGCGTATTGTGCGTTATCGTGCTGCGCTCTGGATCGCGCTGATCAGTATTCCTTCAGCCCGTTATGGCGTACATCTGGCTGATATCGTTTCTCCGGTCTGGCTAACGCTGGCTTTCAGTCTGGTGATGCTGATTGTGGCTTACCGGATCTTCTTTAATAAAGTGACCGATCATGGCAATGCACCGTGCAAGGTCAATCAAACCACCGGTCGTCTGATCTGAAATGTCAAAACTGCTTCGTTCCTAGCAGGTATTGGTGTCGTGGCAGGTTTATTAACCGGTCTGTTGGGGGTGGGGGGTGGTTTTGTCATTGTTCCAGCCCTGCGTAAATTCACCGACCTTGATATGCGCAGTATCGTTGCGACTTCCCTGATGATTATTTTTCTGATTGGTGGGGTGAGTATTTCTGCACACGTGCTGGATGGCTTTCAATATCCTGTTTCGGTTACGCTGACTTTTGTTCTGGCCTGTATTGCGGGGATATTAATTGGACGCAGTCTGATGCAGCGGATTGACAGTAACAAGGTACAGAAAATATTTGCCACTACCGTGGTTGGGGTAGCGATGTATTTAATCTATTCAGCGCTCATGGGCTAAATAGCCAGTTGGAAATTTAAACTCAAACGCTTTCAATCTACCTGAGCATCGTTTATACAAAATATAATTTTAATGGCCGAGGAAGAATGAAAATGATGAAAACTGCAGAGCAATTGATCCAGAATGCAAAAAGCCGGATTCAGGAAGTCAGCGTAAATGAACTGTTTGAAGCGATGCAAAACCATCAACCAATTGCTCAACCATTTTTATGTCAGCAACATGTCCATTCGATAAAGCAGAACAACTAATTTCACCAAATTGGTTCATCACGATATGTAATTTACAGCCATAAAACCAACCCATAGAACTTTTGCCACGTGATGCGATTTGGGCTAATGATTTATGGCATTGAATACGTTGATTTTTACAAACAGGTAGCGTTGTTGAATCAATCTATAAGTATTGTTTATCTTTGCCTTTCATCAAAGCTACATACAGGGCATGTAATGCTAATTCATGCCTATTGATCAAGTGAATCATGCGTTGGCAGCAAGGCAAGTGCTTAAATAAAAAGCTTTTATCCAGCTTTAGCCATGTAAAAAAGGCTTTGAAATTATTGAAATGAGAACATTTGTACCAAATGGTGATAAAGCAGATTTCTGAAATTGTGAGCTGAGCATTTCTGATTCTTAGAGAATGATGACTTTGTTTGAGGAACTTCCAATAAGTTGCTTCAAATTTAAGAAAGAAATCATCAATTAAGCAGAATCGGTACTATTGAACATCAGGACTAGAGTTGTGAGTTTGGTTTGGTAACTCAACTGATGGCTCTAGTCCTCTTATTTTTCAAGTCAATTTCTTATCCGTGATTCGGGTTAAATTATTTAAATGATGATTCATTCTGTATTCAGATCTTCATAAATTTAAAGGATACTTATTAGGGATATATTCTGTTTTAGACTTAATTCAGGATGCATAAATGAAGTACTCATTTATACAGCAGGCTTTCACTGGTCCCGTGGACATCGTAGGGGATATTCATGGTGAGATTGCCGCGCTGGAACAACTGATCCAGGTATTAGGTTATGACCGGAATGGTCATCATCCAGAACAGCGCAAACTAATTTTTGTCGGTGATCTATGTGACCGGGGGCAAGACAGTGTTGCGGTGATCAAACGCGTCAAACAGCTGGTAGATGAAGGCTATGCACAATGTGTGATGGGTAATCATGAATTGAACCTATTGACCGATACTTTGCGGGAAGGCAATGGCTGGTTTTTTGGTTCACCGCATCAGGATGATCTGAAACCTTTTGATTCGATCCAAGCCTCAATCAAAGATCGACAATGGATTCTGGATTTTTTAAATAGCTTACCGTTGGCTTTGGAGTCGGAGCAGCTGCGTGTTGTACATGCCTGTTGGCATCAAGGATCAATTGATCAATTACGCAATTCTGGTTTTACTTCGCTTGGCGAAGCCTATGCTGATTTCGTTCAACATACAGCGCTGGATCTGCAAGCCTTAGGTATTAATGAATTCATCCAGATAGAGCAGCAACGCTACCAACACCAGTTCAAAGACCCGGCTACAACTTTACCTTTATTGCAACATCTCGCAGAAAAAGAGCTACGTGAGCAAATGCACAATCCGATTCGGGTCATTACTTCTGGTGCGGAAAAAATCGCCTTAGAACCGATTTATGCCGGTGGAAGGTGGCGGATGATCGACCGCGTGCCATGGTGGGACAGCTATACCGACCAAATTCCAGTCATTACTGGACATTATTGGCGGAACTTTAAATCTACTGAAGAAAAAACCGGTTTACTCAAATCGATCGATGCACTGCAATGGTATGGACAGCAACAAAACGTATTTTGTGTGGATTATTCAGTGGGTAAACGCTATCTCGATCGTCAACAGGGTGTCGCGTTCAGACATCGACTCGGCGCCTTAAGATTTCCAGAAAATATCTTGAGCTTTGAAGATGGCAATCAGTATTCAGTTCAGCGGTTCTGAGAAAAGGCAATTTTCTGATACAAAAAAAGCAGCTTTTCCAGCCGCTTTTTTTACAGAATCTAGATTTTATTCTGCTTCGATTATTTCATAATCATGGGTGATTTCAACACCGCCATCAGACAGCATTTTGCTGGCAGAGCAATATTTTTCAGCAGAAAGTTCTACGGCTTTTACGACCTGTTTCTCTTTAATCGCTTTGCCGATCACTACAAAATGCAAGTGAATTTTCGTGAATACTGCCGGAATTGTATCTGCACGTTCAGCCTTTAATTCGCAGCGTACATCGGTAATATCCTGACGAGCCTTCTTTAAAATGGTAACAATATCAAAAGACGCACAACCGCCCAAACCCGTTAAAAGCAGTTCCATAGGACGGGGACCACGGTTTTCACCACCGTATTCAGCTGAACCATCCATGATAAGGCTATGACCACTTTGAGTTTTTGCTTCAAAAGCAACATTCTCTAACCAATGAACGCTTGTTTGCATTGCAACTACCTAAAAAAAGCTATAAATTTGTCAAGTAACTGTACACTAACATAAATTGGGTTGATACGGAATTTCAATCCCACTGTGTGACAAGTTCACATTAGGTCTTGTGCGATCTATAAATTATCCATAATCGGAACTGTTAGCATGACTTCAAACTTTTCACAATTAAGCACTGATGCGCTTTCTCCGGGGCAATTACCAGAATCCGTGAAAGCACTGTTAAAACGTGCATATATTAATCGTTATCCAAAACGTACCACGATCATTGATGCAGGATCAGAATCTAAATCTTTATATTTAATTCTGAAGGGGTCTGTATCTATCATTCTTCGTGAAGATGATGATCGTGAAATTGTCGTGGCTTATTTAAATGCGGGTGACTTCTTTGGGGAAATGGGTCTATTCGAGGTTAATCCACAACGTACTGCGGAAGTTCGTACGCGTGATGTGTGTGAAATTGCCGAAATTACCTATGAAAACTTTCACGAAATCAGCAAGCAATATCCTGATCTGAGCTATGCGGTATTTGCTCAATTAGTACGTCGTTTGAAAAATACCACACGTAAAGTTACTGATCTGGCATTTATTGATGTTTCAGGCCGGATTGCACGTTGTCTGATCGACCTGTCTTCACAGCCAGAAGCGATGATTTTGCCGAATGGCCGTCAGATTCGTATTACCCGTCAGGAAATTGGTCGCATTGTTGGCTGTTCCCGCGAAATGGTCGGACGTGTACTAAAAACCCTGGAAGAGCAGGGCATGATCGAAACCGATGGTAAAGCCATCCTGATCTTTGATGCTTCATTAGAAGAAGCATCTGAAGCAGTGGCAGATGGTGCCATAGACGAATAATCCAGATATTAAAAAGCAAATCTTCGGATTTGCTTTTTTTATGCGTCATTACTCAATACATAAAAATTTAGAACAAGCTTCTCAGAAAAGATGATTTAAGTCTCCCTTATAATTCCGATAGGCTATAGCCCACTTAATCTCAATTCACTGAATAAAATTCACAGGATGTTTTTATGCAATTCAGACCGTTGGCGGATACCGGCATTCTTTTGCCAGAAATTTGTTTGGGCACCATGACCTTTGGTGAGCAGAACACGCAAGAACAGGCTTTTCAGCAACTGGATTATGCCTTAGATCAGGGACTGTATTTCTGGGATACTGCGGAAATGTACCCGGTACCGCCAAAACCTGAAACGCAGGGCGCCACCGAGCGCATGATTGGAAACTGGATCGCTGCCCGTGGTGGCCGTGACAAACTTTTTTTAGCCTCAAAAATTGCCGGACCATCGCAAGGTGGTAGTCATATCCGGGATGGTAAAACCCGTTTTGTTGCCGATGAAATTTCAGCAGCAATAGACCAGTCATTGTCACGCCTGCAAACGGATTATATCGACCTGTATCAGTTACACTGGCCACAACGCCCCACCAATTTCTTTGGCATGTTGGGTTATGGCAATGCTGAAGCGGCAGAAGACCGTGCCGTAACGGATCTGGAAGAAACCCTGACTGCCTTGCAGGATGAAATTAAAAAAGGCCGTATCCGTTATATTGGTCTTTCCAATGAAACCCCGTGGGGCACGATGAAGTTCTTACACCTCGCAGAGAAATTAGGTTTGTCCAAATTTGTCAGTGTACAAAACCCATATAACCTGCTGAACCGTACTTATGAAATCGGCATGTCAGAAATTGCCCATTATGAAGGTGTGGGCTTGTTGGCGTATTCACCTTTGGCATTTGGTTATCTGACCGGTAAATTCCGGCATGGTGCACGTCCTGCCAATGCGCGTGTAACACTGTTCTCCCGCTTTAGCCGTTATAGCAATCCGCAAAGTGAATGGGCAACCGAGCAATATGCCCAGCTGGCAGAACAGCATGGCTTAAGTCTTACCCAATTGGCTTTGGCCTTTATCAAGCAGCAGTTCTTTGTGACCAGTACCATTATCGGTGCGACCAATCTGGATCAGCTCAAAGAAAATATTCAGGCTTTTGAAGTCGACCTGTCTGAAGAAGTACTGAAAGGTATTGAAGATATTCACCGTCAACAGCCGAATCCGGCACCATAATCATGGTGTTGTTATTTTAAAGCACCCTCCAAGCGAGGGTGTTTTAATTTTATGAGAAATTAAATTTGATGATAAACAACATGGCCGGAAAACAATAAAAGCAGCATAATCGAAATAAGACGCATCAAGATGATTTGATAAAAATGAATAGTGAAACAGGTATTTCTAAATCCCAAGTATTAGCTATAGCAGTATTCAACTTAGCTGAGCAGTTGCAACTGAAAGAATTCGAACTTGCATTGATTCTGGGTTTATCTGAGGCGGAATTATCTCTGGTTATAAATGAAAAAGAATTAGAACCAGATACTACAGCAGGCGAAAAAGCTATAGCTTTAGTAAATATCTATCAAAAGTTATTTAGCTTGCATGGTGGAGACTTGAGCTGGATGCGCCATTTTATCAATTCACCTAACAAGCTTTTGAATCATCAAACGCCAAGATCCTTGATGCAAACAGAACATGGTTTGAGTGAAGTATTGCGATTACTAGGAAGGTTGCAACCGTACTAAAAATATCTCTCTATTCTCTACTAAGCTGAAAAATAGCAGAGTAAATTAAATAAAATATGAATTGTTTATCTTCACCTTAAAAATTCTTCTAACCTCACTTGAAATATGATTTGATTACACCAATATTATTATTAAAAACTGTCTAAATGTTTATATTAAGTTTTTGAAAAATATATAAAAATGATTTGAAATTTTATCAAGTGCACCCATATATCCATCAAGTAGAACATTTGTTGTGAGGAATAACAAGAATGCGTTTTGAAAAATTTACCAATCGCCTGCAGCAGATCCTTTCAGATGCACAAGTCTTCGCTATGAGCAAAGACCATACCGCAATTGAACCGATTCATCTTCTCCATGCAGTTTTAAAAGAAGCTTCTTATGCAAGCTTATTACAGCAAGCAGGTGCAAATTTAGTTGAGCTGCAAACGAAGCTACAACAAGCCCTCAATGATGCGGCAAAATTATCAAATCCGTCAGCGGACATTAATGTAAATCCTGAAGCTTATAAAGTACTGACATTAACGGAGAGTTATGCACAAAAAGCCGGAGATGAATTCGTTAGTGTTGATTGGTTGATTTTAGCACTGGCTGAAACAGGATCTACGCAAAAAATACTCAGTAGTGTCGGCGTAAAAGCAGATCTACTGAAACAGCTGATTAATCAAATCCGAGGCGATGAAAAAGTCATGAGCAACAATTATGAAGATCAGCGTGATTCACTGAATAAGTACACCATTGATTTAACTGAACGTGCGTTGGCAGGCAAGCTTGATCCTGTGATTGGCCGTGATGATGAAATCCGTCGTACTATTCAGGTCTTGTCACGCCGTACCAAAAATAACCCGGTACTTATCGGTGAGCCAGGGGTCGGTAAAACGGCGATTGTCGAAGGTCTGGCGCAGCGGATTATTAATGGTGAAGTGCCTGAAGGACTCAAAGGGAAGCGTGTTTTATCTCTAGATCTAGGTTCTTTGCTGGCTGGCGCCAAATACCGTGGTGAGTTTGAAGAGCGCTTAAAAGCGGTTCTGAAAGATATTGCCAAACACGAAGGTGAAATCATCCTGTTTATCGACGAGTTGCATACGCTGGTGGGTGCCGGTAAAGGTGATGGCGCGATGGATGCCGGTAACATGCTGAAACCTGCGTTGGCCCGTGGCGAGCTGCGCTGTGTCGGTGCGACCACACTGGATGAATATCGTCAGTATATTGAAAAAGATGCAGCGCTGGAACGTCGTTTCCAGAAAGTACTGGTCGATGAGCCAAGCGTGGAAGATACCATTGCGATTCTGCGTGGTCTGAAAGATCGCTATGCCACCCATCACGGGGTACAGATTCTGGATTCCGCGATTATTGCGGCGGCGAAAATGTCACATCGTTATATCACCGACCGTCAGTTGCCGGATAAAGCTATTGACCTGATTGATGAAGCAGCATCGCGCATCAAAATGGAACTCGATTCTAAACCAGAAGCACTGGATAAACTGGAACGCCGTCTGATTCAGTTAAAAATGCAGCTGGAAGCGGTGAAAAAAGATGAAGACTCAGGTGCCAAAGCTGAGATTCAATACTTGTCCGATCAGATCGCCACAGTTGAAAAAGAGTATCATGACCTGGAAGAAGTCTGGCGTGCAGATAAAGCGCTGGTCGAAGGCAATAAAGACGTACAGATCAAACTGGATCAGGCACGTACAGCACTTGAAAAAGCGCAACGTGAAGGTGATCTGGGCGAGGCCGCGCGTTTGCAATATGGCGTGATACCAGAGTTGCAAAAGCAGCTTGAACTGGCTGAAAAAGCCGATGAAAGCGCAACGCCAAAATTGCTGCGTAACAAAGTCACCGACAATGAAATTGCTGAAGTAGTGAGTGCTGCGACCGGTATTCCGGTTGCGAAAATGCTGCAAGGCGAGCGTGACAAATTGCTACATATGGAAGAATTCCTGCATAACCGTGTAGTAGGGCAAGAAGAAGCCGTGGTGGCGGTATCCAATGCAGTACGCCGTTCACGTGCCGGTCTGTCAGATCCGAACCGTCCAAGTGGGTCATTCCTGTTCCTGGGGCCAACGGGTGTCGGTAAAACAGAATTGACCAAAGCCTTGGCGAATTTCCTGTTTGACAGCGACGATGCCATGGTGCGTATCGATATGTCAGAATTTATGGAAAAACATTCGGTCAGCCGTTTGGTTGGTGCGCCTCCGGGCTATGTCGGTTATGAAGAAGGTGGGGTGCTTACTGAAGCCGTACGTCGTAAACCGTATAGTGTGATCTTGTTTGATGAAGTCGAAAAAGCGCATCCGGACGTATTTAACATCTTGCTACAGGTACTGGATGATGGCCGTTTAACTGACTCGCAAGGCCGGGTAGTGGACTTTAAAAACTCTGTGATCGTCATGACTTCGAACCTGGGTTCGCAGGATGTACGTGAATTGGGCGGTAATGCCACAAAAGAAGAAGTCCGTACGGTGGTGATGAATGCGGTATCGGAACATTTCCGTCCAGAATTTATTAACCGTATTGATGAACTGGTAGTGTTCCATGCGCTGGAAAAAGACCAGATTCGCGGTATTGCCGATATCCAGTTGAACCGTTTACGTCAACGTCTGGCAGAACGTGATATGCGCTTGTCGGTAGATGACAGTGCTTTCGATCAGTTAATCGATGCTGGCTTTGATCCACTGTATGGTGCGCGCCCCCTGAAACGTGCAATCCAGCAGCGTATTGAAAATGGTCTGGCGCAGAAAATCCTGGGCGGAGAGTTCCAGCCGGGCGATACCATTCTGGTGAAAGCTGAAGCAGGTGAGTTAATCTTTGAAAAAATGAAACTTAACTAAACCACTTCTCCTTGCAACAAAAAACCCAGCCTAGGCTGGGTTTTTTTTAATCTTATTGTTAACTTCGAGCATTGCAACACTTTTGTATTCTTGTTGCGGCGAGCTTTAAAGCATGGCTTAAAACTCAGCTCAGGGAAAATAAAGAAGATATCAATCGTGATAAAGACAGTTAATTCATCATCAAATTACACTTGCGGATGACGGATTTTCCAGGCACGGTGAATCTTTTGATTCCGCTTGAAGTCAGGTCCAATGGTTTCCTGGGTAATTTCTTCAACATCAAAGAAGGCCAGAATTTCTTCATCCATCTCAAAACCACGATAGTTATTTGAGAAATACAAGGTACCATCAGTGGTTAAGCGGTTCATCGCACGTTTTAACAGGGACAAATGGTCGCGCTGTACGTCAAAGGTCCCGTAGAATTTCTTCGAGTTTGAGAAGGTTGGTGGGTCGATAAAGATCAGCTCATATTGCTCATGACCTTCTTTTAGCCATTCGAAACAGTCAGAGGCAAAGAACTGATGCTGTTCATCCGCATGATCCACGGTTAAGCCGTTCAGAACAAAATTTTCTTTAGACCAGTTCAAATAAGTATTCGACAGATCGACGCTGGTTGTACTTGCAGCACCACCCAAAGCAGCATGTAAACTTGCCGTTGAGGTATAGCTGTACAGGTTCAGGAAGTGTTTGCCTTTTGCTTCACGTGCAATACGTAAACGCATTTGACGGTGATCCAGAAACAGACCGGTATCCAGATAATCGGTCAGGTTGACCAGAATCTTGGCTTGACCTTCCTGAACGATAAAACGCTTGGATGCTGTACTTTGTTTGGTGTACTGGTTTTTACCTTCCTGACGTGCACGGGTCTTGATAAAGATCGCATCACGGCCCAAACCGGTCACGGCACGAATGGCCTGTAAGGCCAGGTTGAAACGTTTTTTGGCTTTTTCCGGATCAATAGTTTTAGGTGGCGCATATTCTTGTACATGCAAACGCTCGCCATACAGATCTACTGCGACGTTAAAATCAGGTAAATCTGCATCATAGAGACGTAAACAATGGATCTGTTCCTTGACTGCCCATTTTTTTAGAGCTTGCATATTTTTGGTCAGACGGTTGGCAAACTCCATCGCACCTTCAATCGGTTCAAACTGCTGAGGCTGCCAGCTTTCTAGGAATGGACGTACCACTGCGGCCGGTTTAACCGTACCGAAGCGGATATAGATCGGCAATTTACCATTCATCAAACGCAGGATTTGCGGATCATTGAACGCCAGCACATCGGCCTGTTCCACTTGGGAGGCAATCACAGCCGCTTTTTGATTCGGGAAATTCTTTTGCAATAAAGCCGATAAACCCAGGTATAAAGAACGGTTTTGCGCTTTATCGCCGAGACGTTCGCCATATGGCGGGTTGGTCACGAAGAATACTTTCTTGCCTTCTGCATGGAAATCAGGCCAGTCATTTAAAGTCCGTTCTTCGATCATGATATTGTCGAGAGCAGCTTCAAAACCCGCCGCGATAATATTTTGTCTGGTGGCTTTAACCGCTTCCCAGTCCGCATCGAAGGCATAGAATTGTGGTAATGGATTTTCCATTGCCGCTTGATGACGTTCAGCAGCTTCGGCCTTGATGCTCATCCACAGTTCATGGTCATGGCCATTCCAGCCATTAAAACCGAAACGACGGACCAGACCCGGTGCACGGTCGGTCAAAATCATTAGGGATTCAATAATAAAGGTACCTGAACCACACATTGGATCGACAATGATGTCCGGATTTAACGCTTTTAAACCACCTTTTTGCAGAATCGCAGCGGCCAGGTTTTCCTTGATTGGGGCGTCAGTCATAAAGCGGCGATAACCGCGTTTATGCAAAGAGTCGCCAGACAGGTCCAGGCAGTAAGTATGTTCTTTCTTGCCTGCCAGAATATACATGGTAATTTCAGGCTGTTTGGTATCAATGCTTGGACGTTTGCCTACGGCTTCCATAAAGGAATCTACGACACCATCTTTGGCACGTAAAGTCGCAAACTGGGTATTGACCTTGATATCACGTTCGACATGCAAACGAATCGCAAAGGTACTTTGTGGTGCAAAAATCAGCGACCAGTCAAAGCTGAGAGCCCCTTCATAGAGTTCTTCTGCCACATCACGGGCATCATGAGAAAATTCAATTTCATGCGTGTGGATCGGCATCAAGACACGTGAAGCCAGACGTGACCACATGCAGATACGATAAGCATTTTCCAGTGTACCTTTAAAGGTTAAACGGCCTGGAAAACGCTCAATATTCTGAACACCTAAGCCTTGTATTTCTTCTTCTAATAAGGTTTCCAGACCATCGGCACAGGTGACCCAATAATTGCTTAAACGTGGAGAGGTATTCATATAATAGAGAGACCAAAAAAGATAAATAAAAAACTGCGCTAAGTTTACCGTATTTTTATATTGAAAGCTTTTGAAATTCTCTGAAAGGCCGTGGCATGTGATAGAGAAAAATAATATTCACACTATAAATTGAGGAACTGGTATGCATTTTGCTCTATACATGGCAAATCAGGCGGTCAGTCGATGGGGAGCGATGGCTGCCTGATTTTTCAATTTTATAATGGGGGTTAAGATGTTAGAGAATCAGTTACGCAACCATGACGCTTTTTCAGTGGCCACTTTAATCTATGCGCGTTTACGACGTGTTTCAGGTCGGGTGATTGATGCAATTTATCTGGCAGAGAACCTGGATTATGCCCGGCATGTGATTCAACTGGCAGAGCAGACCCAAGACCCAGATTTGAATCATCTGATCCAGCGCCTGAAAATGGTACTGGAGATTTCGGAAACAGCACAAGATTCACCAACAGAATCTGCACACCCAAGCCAGCAGGAAGGGCTGATCTCGGTCGAACCGGATGAAGACGATATCTATCGTGCACAGGTGTCACATCGTTATATTGGTGCACTGCGTTAAACCTGAGATGGGTGTGAATGCTCCAGACTGAAGCGCCCGTTGGTTTTGTACTTAAAATCAGCAAGATGCAAATCGGGTTAAATTATGTTATTGAAAAAATACAAAGGAATCTGATTTTTTATTTTTATTGTTCAGATGCTTTTTGTACAAGTAGCAGCATGGCCAACTATAAAAATTCGCCAATCTCTGTATAATATGTTGACTTAACGCATAAGGAATCTCTCATGCACTTGGCGGCATTGCATACACCGAGCCAGATTCAACTCAATAAAGAAGGTAATCTAAAACACTTCTTGACCATCGAAGGTCTTTCTAAAGAAACCCTGACAAAAATATTGGACACTGCACAGTCCTTTTTTAATGACCAAAATCAGCTGATCACCAATAATTTGCTCGAAGGCAAAACGGTGATGAACCTGTTCTTCGAAAATTCAACCCGTACCCGCACCACCTTTGAAGCCGCTGCCAAGCGCCTTTCTGCCAACGTTCTCAATATCGATATTGCCCGTTCGAGTACTTCCAAAGGTGAAACCCTGCGTGACACCTTATGGAATCTGGAAGCCATGGCGGCCGATATTTTCGTGGTGCGTCATTCATCTTCAGGGGCAGCGCATTTTATTGCCAAGGATGTCTGTCCAACAGTGGCAATTATTAATGCCGGTGATGGCCGTCATGCGCATCCGACTCAAGCGATGCTGGACATGCTGACCATTCGCCGCGAAACCAATAAAAAATTCGAAGAAATGTCGATTGCCATTATTGGCGATATCAAGCATTCACGTGTCGCGCGTTCAGATGTGGCTGCCTTGCAAACTTTAGGTTGCCAGGATATCCGGGTGATTGCACCGAATACCTTGCTGCCATTGGGTTTTGAAGAATATGGCGATGGTGTTCGTCTATTTAACAATATGGAAGACGGCATCAAAGACTGCGACGTGATCATTACCTTACGTATTCAAAACGAGCGTATTGATTCTCCGGCACTGGCCTCGCAAGCAGAGTTCTACAAAATGTATGGCTTGAATAAAGAACGTCTTGCCATGGCCAAACCGGATTGTATCGTGATGCATCCGGGACCAATGAACCGTGGGGTTGAAATCGACTCAAGTATTGCGGATGGTCCGCAATCTGTGATTTTGAAGCAGGTGACCAATGGTATTGCCGTGCGTATGGCGGTGTTGGCTTTATCGATGCAAGGCCAGTTACAAGAACAAGGTTTGATTGAAGCGATTGCGGGTTAAGGAATAAGTCATGACTATTGTAAAAATTGAAAATGTCCGTGTTCTTGATCCAATCCAAAACACTAATTCTATCCAGACCGTGTATCTGGAAAATGGAAAATTCGTTGCAGAAACAGCAGACGTCTCTGAAACGATTGATGGTCAAGGCAAATGGTTAATGCCAACCATGGTCGATTTGTGTGCGCGTTTACGTGAACCGGGTCAACAGCAACACGGTACGCTTAAGTCTGAAGGAAAAGCGGCACGTGAAAATGGCATTTTGCACGTATTTACGCCACCCGATTCAAAGCCAATCGTACAAGATAATGGTGCGCTGATTCACGGTCTGGTCGAAAAAGCCATGCTGGATGGTGGGATCTATCTTCAAGTGATTGGTGCGCAAACCCAAGGCTTAAATGGTCAACAACCGGCAAATATGGCGGGCTTGAAAAAGGGCGGTTGTACTGCGGTTTCCAATGCCAGTGCGCCGTTTGCCAATGATGATGTGGTACTGCGTACCCTTGAATATGCTGCAGGCTTAGACCTGACGGTGGTGTTCTATGCGGAAGAACCACAAATTGCCAAAGACGGCTGTGTGCATGAAGGGTTTATTGCATCACGTCAGGGCTTGCCGATGATTCCGGCACTGGCTGAAACCGTGGCAATTGCCAAATATCTGTTGATGATTGAATCAACCAAAGTACGAGCACACTTTGGTCTGTTGTCTTGTGGTGCATCTGTCGAATTGATCCGTATTGCCAAGGAAAAAGGCTTGCCAGTGACCTGTGATGTGGCCATGCATCAGTTACATTTAACTGATCATTTGATTGATGGATTTAACTCTCTTGCACATGTGCGTCCACCGCTTCGTTCTGAACAGGACAAAGAATTACTGCGTCAGGGTGTAAAATCAGGTGTGATTGATGCGATTTGTACTCATCATGAACCGCTAAGCAGCTCTGCGAAAATGGCGCCGTTTGCTGAAACACAGCCAGGATTCACAGCTTTTGATACTTATGTGCCTTTTGGTCTGCAACTGATTCGTGAAGGATTGTTGACTCCACTGGAATGGGTAGAAAAAGTAACCTTGGCTCCGGCTCGTGTTGCGCAAATGGCAGATCGCTGGGTAAATGAATCAGGCTGGGTGCTGCTAGATCCGGAACTGGAATGGACCCTGAATAAAGAAAGCATCGTGTCACAAGGTAAAAATACCCCGTTAATTAATCAAAAAGTGCTGGGTAAAGTTGTTCAAACTTTTGTTGCTTAAGTGATCCCAATTTTATAAAAGTCAGCTTCGGCTGGCTTTTTTTTATTTCTATAAATTCTATGTCTGTAAAATGAGTACTCAACAAAAATAGTGAAACTTTATGATATTCATACAATTATTTACATTTTCAAAAAATGGGGATCGTTACACTGATTAAATATTAAACATTAGAAAAATCAAAAGAATGGTGACGATTATGAATATAGACTTTATAGAACGCCTAAAAAGCGATGTTACGGCGATTGTGCTTCAAGGTGAAACCGAGCATTTATTTGCCAAAGATCAAGCTTTGGCTCAATTCTATCCCATATTTTTAAGTATATTGCGTTCACGTCCCGCCTGGATCGAGAATCTTGGTCAGCAACTTAATCCAAAAATTCATGAATTATTCAATGCAAACCCGGCACTCAAGCAGCAATTTCTCGATCAAGTGGATCAGAGCGCGCCGCAAGATGAAATAGAGCATACCTTGAACCGGTCAATTGTACCGACCATGAATTTTTTACAGACTGAAGCAGGTGCTTCGAGTCCGGAAGCGATTAGCCATTTGCTGGAAACCCACGCCGATTCGATTCAGCGCGCATTACCCCTTTGGGCTGGCCCTATTCTGGCAGCGCTTGGAGTTTCACCCTTGGCAGGGCAGAATTTAAATCAGGAACCTGTATTGGCGGAGCAGACCATCATTGTTCAGGAAGAAAGAAAAACCGGCTTTTTATGGCCGTTTATTATTTTTCTGATCCTGGCGGGTTTGATCCTGTTTTTGGTTCGTAGCTGCATGCAGGATGATGTTGAAGATTCAAATACCCAAGCGACCAGTGAAGTTGCTGCAGCTCAGCCTGCATCCTTGCGATTAAGTACAGGCAGTAATGGCGAAATTGTCAGTTGTCAATTACAGCTGAATAATCCGCAGTATATGGAAATTTTGCAAAACGAGATCAAACAGATCTTTAATTATAATATTGGTTGTGGGGCGCTGAGCAGTGAGGTTTATCATTCAGAATTTATTGATCAGGATACTATTCCGACTGTGTTGAGAACAATGCAGGGAATGCCAAATGTGTCACTTGACTGGATTGGCAATCAGGTTTCAGTGCGTGCAGCAACCAATGCAGAAGCCGAGCGTCTGGCAGCACAAATTCGTAGTCTGGCCAAAAATGTCACAGTGGTGACCCAGCAGCCGCTCAATAGAAGTGACGTGATTAATACCGCCAATAGTGAGGCAGAACAAGCCTTGGCCAGTATCAAGACCGATAATGTTAAAGCACTGGATGTGGCGACTGCACTTAATTTACAGATCATTAATTTTGATACGGCATCGACTGAAGTTCCGGAAGTCAATAAATTGGTGCTGGATCAAGCTGCTGCATTATTACAACGTGCACCACAAGTTATCCTGAAAGTTAAAGGACATGCTGATGCTCAGGGCAGCGAAGCAGAAAATAAGGTGCTGTCCGTACAGCGCGCTCAGGCGATTACCAGTTATCTCGTGCAAAAAGGTGTCGATCCTGCACAATTACAGGCGGTTGGAATGGGAGAGGATCAGCCGGTTGAACCCAATGCGACACCTGCCGGACAGTTTCAGAACCGTCGCGTGACCTTTGAGGTCGTGAATACTGAAACGGGAATTGTGCGTGAAGTAGATGATGAAGGTGTGGTTGAGAAGACAGGAAATTAAGAGAGCAGCCTAAATAAAAAAGGACGAATCTTCGTCCTTTTTTATTATCTTAAATTAAGAAAATACCGGCGGGCTATAAGTCAATGTCCGACCAAGGAACCATAGCAGGAACAGTACCAAAGGCAGATGGAAAATCAACTGGGTCACCGTAAATCCAATCACATCTTTGGCTTTTAATTTCAGGATACCCAACATCGGAAGCATAAAGAATGGATTAATCAGATTCGGCAAGGCTTCTGCCGCATTATAAATCTGTACCGACCAGCCCAGATGCACTTTCAGGTCATGCGCAGCCTGCATCACATAGGGCGCTTCGATAATCCATTTCCCTCCGCCAGAAGGAATAAAGAAACCCAGAATCGCCGAGTATAAGCCCATCACGATGGCAAAGGTTTCCTGCGAGGCAATCGAAACGAAAAACTCGGCAATATAATGTGACAGCGACAGATCGGCTGAGTTCAGTGCATTGGTCATCATAAAGGCAATACTACCATACAGCGGAAACTGGATCAGTACCCCTGAAATGGCCGGGACAGCCTTGGAGACTGCATTCAGGAAATTTCGTGGTGTACCGTGTAAGGCCACGCCCAAAATCAGAAAGATAAAGTTATAGGTATTTAAGCTGGAAATGGCCAGAATCGGATTGCTTTTGGAAAATTCGTTAAACATCCAGACTGCGCCCAGAATCACGATCAAAATGCTTAAAATGGGTGAATTTTCCAGCCAATCCCCCGGTCTTTTTTCGGCAGATAAGTCCGGTTTTTCTTCTTCAATCTGAATCGGGAAGTGCTCAATGGTTTTAATGTCAGAGCCTTTAGGTGCTGACCAGTAAGCAATTGCAATTGAAGCCAAAATCAGTACCGCCGTCATGATCATGGATTGCGGCAGGAAAATAGTCTCGGTAAATGGGATCACGCCCGTCAGATTATAAATCGGTTCAGGCAGACTGCTTTTATTGGCCTGTAACTGTGCAGCTGAAGAACTGATGCCCAGTGCCCAGGTCGCACCCATCCCGATAATCGCGGCAGCCGCAGCGGCGCGGTAATCCATGTT